>JBJDYM010000041.1:4205-7768 GCA_051867315.1 Faecousia sp. | reverse complement strand
GCCTCCAATCCACCAGTTTCCGTTTGTGTACTTGTAGTCGTCGTAGGGGTCAAGGAATACCGGGGTCTTGTTATACATATTCAGGCCAAGGAAAACGCCGTTTTTGTCGCTGAGCTCATAGGAGGCAAAGGGAAAAGATGCGGCGACGCCGGAGGTCAGTGCGTTGCGGCAGGATTTTCGCTCCACATCCGGGTCAAGGGCCAGGATGGGCAGCGTGGAGAGAAACGCCTGCTCTTGCTTGTAATCGCAGCGCCGGGCGACCATATCCACTGACACGCACAGCGTTTCCACCGCCGTCACGCGTTGCTCCAGTGTCTCGGCGTCCTCCGCCGTGACCTCGATCAGCGTGTGCATATAGTAGAAGTCCTCGCCCTGCCGGTTCATCACATCCTTCAGATAGAGCCCGGAGGCAATAGCGCTGTCCAGTTCCTCATAGTCCTGCCTGGTGTCGCCCACATCCCGCATCCGGGAGCGGTTGATCATGGTGGTCTGAGAGATTTTCGAGAGTATTTTGTCCTTCGGCTGGCGTTTGAGGATGAAGTTCAAACTCACGCCCTCGCCGGCCTCTACCAAAGGTGACAGCCAGCCATTGCCGACTGTGGTGGTGTAACCGTAGCCGGTCACATAGAGATAGGCATGAAAAATGCCGTCAACCACAATGTAGTCACGGCTCTTGGTGTCCACCGCGGTGGGGGACAAAATATCCAGTATGGTGGTGGAGCCAGCCTCCAGCTCGGCCAGATCCGGCTTTTCCTCGCCAAACAGCAGCTTTTTCAACAGCGGCTGTTTTTCCGCTGCCTCGCTATCTCCAGTACGGACAGCGGCCTTTTTCTTGGCCGGCGAGGGTTTGGCTGACAGCGTCTTTTTCTTTTTGACCTTGCTCATTGACTGTCCTCCGTTTCATACAGGCCATGCACCGCCGTCGTCATGTCAAATACGCCTTCCGGGAGCTTGACACGGCGGCTGGTCTTTTTGTTGATGATCTCGTATAGCAGCTCCAGGATCGTGTCGTCGGCATAGCGCGGCTCCAACACCTCCAGACCGCAGACATCCAGATAGCGTCTTGCCGTGTCAGCCTCCTCAGCCAACCGAACCGCAATGGCCCGGGCCGTATTGCGCTTGGCCTTCATCTGCGGTTCATACTGAAAAGCCAAAAAGAACCTTCGCGTGATAGCCGCGCTGGAACCCAGCCAGCCCACTTCGGCAATATTGTCCTCGATCATCTCCCGGCACTTCTCATTGTCCTCCGCCTCGGCGTAGGCTTTCATCCGGGCAACATAGTCCGCCATGTCCGCCTTTTGTGTGCGCACCATGATCTGCAGCGTGTTGGGCGCGATTTTCAAATAAGAAGCGAACGCCATGATAATGTTCTCCTGGTCGGCCGGCGACTTCAGGTAGAAATTGACCGGCAGCACCTCGCAGATCCTGACAAAGCGGTTATCCTTGGTGACGATAGCACCTCCGATGATATTCTTGATGGGCAGCCATGCCTGGATACTGTCACGGTATGCGCCGCCGGTACCGCCTGCACCCCTGACTCCGCCGCCGAAAATCAGTTCTTTGAGATTCATTTTGAAACCTCCCCTCGATAAAGCATAAGCCGCCGCCTTCTCAGCCAGCGCCACCAGCAGGAGAGCCAGCGGGTCAGGCTGTCGTCGCTGATCCCGACCAGCCCGAACCCGCCAAGGGGTACGATGACCACCATTGTGACGATGATCTTAGGCGTTAAGGGCAGCGGCAGGCCAAAAATACAGAAAAACAGCACCGGCAGCGCAAGCAGCACTGTTTCAATGGCATTGCGAATCTCAAACAGGCCGAACAGACGGCCCGCATCGGTAAAGTTCACGGGAATATGGTAAACGTCATAATTCATAGGTCGTCTCCTCCACAGCGTCAAATAGGCTGTCTCCATAGCGGGAAAGATCATCATTGAGTGCAATCAGGCTCGCACTGCGCTGGGCGGCAATATTACGAAATCCTTGCTGAAGCTTTTGCTCGGTGGCCTGCGTCATACCACCCACATTCAGTTCGATCTCGCTGATCCGTTGAGGCGAAAGGTTACAGGCTTTGCCCAGCTCCGGGCGGGTAATTCCATGCTTTTGGCGCAACAGGCGCATTTTTCGTACTTTCATGACAGCCCTTCCTTTATTCCTCGTCTAAGTATTCAATATAGGGCAGCTTGCACCAACCCTCCCAGCCGCGGCCTTCCACCTTCGTTTTCCCGACTCCTTTCATGGTACTCATGGCCTCAATCACATAGCCGTTTCCAATGTAAACGCCGATGTGACCCTCTTTCCAGACCGCCAGTCCCACAATATCCGGCATAGTGTCCATGGAGCCATAGTCAACACCGGCCACGCCGCCAGCATTCTTTGCGGACTGATACATCTGGTTCGCGCTGTAATCCGGCATTCCATTGGTGGCATAGCGGATGCTCATGCTTGAAGTATCCAGCCAGCCATAGCCCTTGATAAGCCCAACGCAGTCAGTAGTGCGGCGGCCGAGCCAGTTTTCCACGATAAACTCCTTGTAGTTGCCCACACCGTTCGGATACTGCTGAATCTTATAATCAAGCAGTGATTGGGTCAGGATGTCGCCGTAGGTGCCCCAGACATAGCCCCAGTTGTTTTCCCACGCCTGAATCGCGTAGGCAGCCAGATCCAGATTGTTTTTGGTACCCGGGCTGACAAAGCCGGAGATGTCGATCTCATTGCCATAGCTGGAACCATGCTCAACCCCACCGGTATAGGAGCTGTCGCCGCTGTAGTCGGGCCGGTACGCCTCAAATTGGTCGGCATACTTGTTCAGCGCGTCGCTTTCAAACAACGTTTCATACAGCGCTCCCGTCCAGGTTTTCGCGTCTTCGTCAAATCCCAGCTGCTCCATCAGCTCATCCGGATCCAGCTTTTCGATCTTCACGGTCAGAGTTGTAACAGTAGCGTCCTCTCCGCCGTCAACAACCCCCAGCGAGGGCGTGTAGCTCAATCGGGAAACACTGAACGCGCGAATGTCCTCGGCGCTCATCGTGTCCAAATCTTGCTGATGGGCTACGGAGTTGATCGCAATAAACCACAGCAAGTCCTCCTCGTCAAAGGAACCGACGACTTCGATCTTGTCGATCTGCTTTCCCTCGCTCTCATATTCATTTGCAATGCTGGTGACAATGGAATCCACCTGCGTCTTTTCAAAGTCCTCCAGACTCATGTAGGCTCCGCCGATGGTCATGGCCTGCTGCGTCATGTGGATGACCGTATCCGTACCGGAGGTGTCATAGCCGAAAAAGATATTGGGCAGCGCGGTAAAAATCAACATAGGAATCAGCAGTAGGGCAATCACGATACCGATCAGCAATTTGACAAGAAAGGGCAGCGCTTCCTTGACCGCGGCAACGGCGGCGCCCTTGAGCCCCGCCGCCATTGCCGCGCGGATAACGTTATAAAGTGCTTTTGCCATGCGGGCCACGGCTTCGGCGGTTTTCTCGCCTGTGCGGGAGTTGTCGCTACTGAGCATCCTTCGCGCCCCCGTTTCTTGGCCTGCGGTCATTACGACGTTTGCCGGAACGC
>JBJDYM010000041.1:0-4105 GCA_051867315.1 Faecousia sp. | reverse complement strand
GGTGTCGGATTTGGCGCGGATGCCGCCGGCGAAACCGGAACACTGGTACGGGTCTTTTCAATCTTGCGGCTGGTATAGCGTGTCACCGTTGAGTCAGGCTTGGTCGAGCCCTGCCCCGTCGGGTTCGGAGGTTGGCGTTGTCCCTTCACCGAGTGTTGCCGGTCTGTCGCTGCGCGTTGGGACTGCCCAGGCTGACCCACGGAGACATTGTTCTGCTCAGAGGCGGTCACGCGGCTGTTCGCATCGCCTTCATTCACCCGCTGCGTGGTAACCGCGGTGAACCGTGAAGGCGGCGTTGGTGCTGTTCCTGCCGTACCGGCTGCCGTGGCCGGGCCGTCGTGCCGGGTTACAGTGCCGGGTCCCGGTCGCGGAGTTCCGGTTCCTGCCGTGTCGGTGCGCATACCGGTTGTCCCACCTGCGGTACGACCCCGGGTGGGTTCCCGACTTATCCCTGCTGAGCCTTCACGCCATGTTTTGATACCAGGCGCCGATCTTGGAGTGCCCGTGCCTTCCGCACCAGTGCGTGGCTGTGCCATACCGGGCTGAGCTTGTGCTGTCATACCCTTGCCGCCGGGTAGATCTGCTCCCGTCGCGCCGGGCTGACCGTTCTTCATATAAGAGGTGCCCCTGCGGGCGCCAGGCGTCACGGAGCTGCGCCGCGTGGACTCGCTGCGATGGGTTGTATTGTTTCTCGATTCGCTGTTTGTTCCGCCAACAGAGGTTGTACTGGTGGTCTGCTGACGGGTCTCCGTCTGCTGCGGGCCAACCTGCGTCGTTCCGCCGCCCTGTGTTTGAGAGTTCTGGGCAGTGGTATTCTGAGCGGTATTTGTTTGTTGGCTGCTTTGAGATGCCGCACCAGATGGGCGGCCGCCCATCCCTGCCGTGCCAGTAAAATGCGCGCCGCCTGTTGTTGGGCCGGTTCTGGGCCCCCTCGGGCCCCCGCCTGCGGCCGATGCATTGCCGCTTTGTCCTCTGCTTCCGCCGATGGATTTTCCCGCGGTTTTGACAACTTGCTGGGCCATCGTGCGGACAACCGTATAGGTCAGCATCCCCGGAAGACTGCGTCCGCCGAGCCCGTCGCCGGTGATGGCCGGATTCAGGCCGATACGGGTGATAATAGCGTCCGCTTTCTTTGCCACTTTCACAATGGTTACGACCAGCACCATCCACGGGAGTGTATCCAAACCGCTGGGCACAGAGGACAGCACCGAGAGCAGCATTTTGAAGAAAATTACATTGGTCACCATGAGCAGACACATACTGCCGAACATCCGGCACCAGCCGGTAAAAATTTCTGATGTGTTCCTGCTGCCGCCCACGCCAAATGCCAACGGCGCGGTAATTGTGAGCATGGCAAGGATGACGTACCGTTCCGCGATTTCCAGAATCAGCTTAAAAACCTTGAACATGATGATGATATCGAAAATGATCACCAACAGCCATGAGACAGTTAGCGCGCCAAAGGCGCTTTCATCCACAAGGGCCACGTTAACCGCGTCCGGGATCTCCAGCAGCGCGATAAGGTTGGATGTAATGTTCAGGCCCATCTCACAGATCTGGGGGCTGGCCAACAATAGAAAGGAAAAGACGAAGGTGCGGGTAAACAGCAGCTTGGGGTCTTCTCCCTCAAATCCCAATCCGGTCACCATACTCTTGAGTGCCTGAAACACCAGATTGCCGATCAGCAGTGCCCAGCCTGCAGCCAACAATATCTGCATGATGTCGTTGATCACGGGAACGTGGGTTTTTAAGTACGCAAAGTCCAGACTCATAATATCCAGCAGCGCCGAGGAGAAATACTCCCAGCACTCCAGCGTGATGCCATAAACCCACTCGATAAAGCCCTGAAAAATTAGCTCAAGCAATGTAAGCACCTCCTCTCCGCCGGAACTGGGACGGCGTTAAGGGGTAATCGTTGCAAGGCCATTGAACAAGGGAACTACATAAGCGATAAATGCGCCGA
Organism: Faecousia sp.; assembly: GCA_051867315.1. Taxonomy (GTDB): domain Bacteria; phylum Bacillota; class Clostridia; order Oscillospirales; family Oscillospiraceae; genus Faecousia. The sequence goes on along the minus strand of JBJDYM010000041.1, from coordinate 2,142 downwards.
TGCCGTTGATAATCGCCCAGGCGATCCAAATGCGCTTGAGCCAATCCCATGCTTGATCTACCTTGTGTTGGTTGTTGGACAGTTTCGCGCCGATGACGGCTACCGCGGACATGAGGCCCGCCAGAACGGTACTGATCCCGGCTATTTTGGTGTAGACGTCCACAATGATACGGTTCGCCACCGTCCACATATCGTCTACGGCAAGGGCCGGAACAGTCAAGCAGGCAGCCAGCAGCACCACCATCATGATCCGAACATACCAGATGGGCAGCTTGGGACCGATCCGTCCCCATTGATGGTTCTTTTTCATATTGAAATCCTCCTTGGGCGTATGGATACGCCACAATCCGATTGATAACAGTCAGCGGAGCAGCCCCATAAGGCTGCTCCGCTGTTTGCATTTTAATAGCCCGTCTTAGGCAGGTCAGGGGTGTTCCAAAGTCTGCGGACAATGGTCACCCAGCTTGCCTGAGCGGTCTGCCAGGTGCCCTGATACTTGCCGCCCACGTCGGCGCGGTTTGCCAACTGGTAGCCGTTGACCGCAGTGCCGTTAACAACGACGGTCAGTGTGGGGCCGACCACAGACTGGAAACCGACCGGGACCTTCCCAAAGTCGAAATACACATCTGTGACATACTCTCCGGCCTGCATGGGGATCGCATTCAGGGAGAAAGAATAATTGCTGCTGGTGAGCAGGTTCGAGGCCAGCACCTGATAGGTCGAGTTGTAATTGGTCTTGTAGAGAATGCGGTAGTTGAGCCGGGCGCTGTAGGTGCCCGTGGTCAAAACAGTCGCCCTGGCCGCGTCAGTGGGAATCCGGTCATGCCAGTAAAAATTCTCCAGATCCACGTTGGAGGTGTTGGCTATGGTAATGTCATACCGCATCGAGCTGCCTGCCAGCACCTCGGCATTGCCGCGTTTCGTGATTCTCACGCCTAAATTGGCGGGCTTATCATAGGCAGAAAGCTTAATGATCTGACCGGCAAATTCCAGCGTCACATCATGGACGGTGGAATCGACCTGCCAATAGGCCGGAGCGGTGACCTCCACGATCTTATACCGCCCCATAGGCAAGGGCTTGGATGCCGCGACGCCCCGGGCGTCCGTGGTGATGTAGTCCACAACCGCGCCGCTGCGTTCGTTGACGATTTCATAGACAGCGCCGGCCAGCGGGGTTCCTGCGGCGGTACCTGTCACAGCATTGTACTCTGCCGCGTATTTGTAGATTTGAATCTGACCGGTAATGGGCACATTTTCCCACTCGATCTCAATGGTTTCGCCCGGCCGGACATAGACGGTCTTGTACTCCTTGTCCAGCTCATAGCCCTCGGCCGCCTCCAGCTCACGGATATAGAAGCGGCCGCTGGTGCCGCCGGGAATGGCGTCGATGTAGATGTAGCCCTCGTTGTCAGTGGAATACTCACCGAGAGGATTTTTATTGGCGTCATACAAGAGGAATTTGACGTCGTAAATTCCTTCGCCGGTCACGCTGTCGATCTTGTGAATGATGATCCCACTGAATTTTTTGTTGGTCACGCGCAACACCGTGTTCTTGCCGTCCTCGATCTCAAAATAGTGAGGGGTATCGTCCCGCTGGTACCCGGATGCAGCCTTGATCTCGACCGCATAGTAACTGCCGGCATCCAGGCAGACAGAAAAGGTGCCGTTTTTGTCGGTGGTATAGGTACCGACAAGGCCATCATCCATCCGGCGGATTTCAAAGGTGCAGTTACCCACGCGGTCACCGCTGTCTTCATCGGTCTTGATGAGCTGCAGCCCGCCGGACGGCGTGTTGTAGAAGATAAGCGTCTGAACATCATTGGGGTCGATCACCACCGTCTGCGTGCGGGTGTTCTCGTCGATGGTGTATCCCTCAATGGTCTTTTCCTCGGTCACCACAAAGGTTCCCACCAGACCGTTGATCACGATCTGGCCGTTTTTATCGGTATAATACAGGCCATTGCTGCTGATCTTGCCATTTTCGTCCGCAACAAATTCGCCTGTGGCCGTGGTGATTTTAAAGGTAACGCCCTCCAAAGGTTCGCCTGTTACAGAGTCCTTCTTCAAAATAACGAGACCGCCTTTAGGCTGATTGAAGAACTCCAGCTCATAAGTCTGATGGTCTTTGATCTCTATGCTTTT
>JBJDYM010000040.1:0-2318 GCA_051867315.1 Faecousia sp. | reverse complement strand
TCTGGGTGCCCAGGGTGTTGGGGGCGGTGGTGAACTTGTCGAAGGGGAACCGGGGAAGCTTGGCCACCACGTAGTCCAGCTTCGGCTCAAAGGCGGCGGTGGTGTTGGCGATCTTGATGTCCTCCAGCGCCATGCCCATGGCAATCTTGGCGGTGACCCGGGCGATGGGGTAGCCGGAGGCCTTGGAGGCCAGAGCGGAGGAACGGGACACCCGGGGGTTGACCTCGATCAGGAAATACTCGGAGGAATCAGGATTCAGGGCAAACTGCACGTTGCAGCCGCCTTCGATTTTCAGCTCCCGGATGATCTTGATGGCGGAGTCGTTGAGCATTTTCAGGTCATGCTCGTTCAGCGTCATGATGGGAGCCACCACCAGGCTGTCGCCGGTGTGCACGCCCACGGGGTCAATGTTCTCCATGCCGCAGATGGTGATGGCGTGGTCGTTGGAGTCCCGCATGACCTCGAACTCGATCTCCTTATAGCCCTTCACGGACTTTTCAATCAGCACCTGATGGACAGGGGAGAGGTTGAAGGCGTTCAGGCCCACCTCGATCAGCTCTTCCTCGTTGTAGGCAAAGCCGCCGCCGGTGCCGCCCAGTGTGAAGGCGGGCCGCAGCACCACGGGATAGCCGATCCGCCGGGCTGCCTGCTTGGCCTCCTCCAGAGAGTAGGTGATCTCCGAGGGGATGACGGGTTCGCCGATGGACTGGCACATCTCCTTAAACAGCTCCCGGTCCTCCGCCCGCTCAATGGAGGAGAAGCTGGTGCCCAGCAGCTCCACCCGGCATTCTTTCAGGATGCCCTTCTTTTCCAGCTGCATGGCCAGGTTCAGTCCCGTCTGTCCGCCGATGCCGGGGACGATGGCGTCGGGCCGCTCATAGCGGATGATCTTGGCCACATATTCCAGAGTCAGGGGCTCCATGTACACCTTGTCCGCGATGGTGGTGTCGGTCATGATGGTGGCGGGGTTGGAGTTGGCCAGAATGACCTCATACCCCTCCTCCTTCAGCGCCAGGCAGGCCTGGGTGCCGGCATAGTCAAATTCTGCCGCCTGGCCAATCACAATGGGGCCGGAGCCGATGATCAGTACCTTTTTGATGTCCGTTCTCTTTGCCATTTGAAATTTACCTCCTTGTAAATCTGCATGAAAATGGTAGAAAGATATTAATATTTGTTGATTGGCGGGTAAAATACACACACGCCACTGTAGGAGAGGCTATTAGCCTCCCGTCAGGAATCGATTTTTCAGCGCTTCATGGAGTGAAATCATGTTGGACTTTGGTACGAATTCGCCGCACCAGGAAGATGATTGTGGGGCCCGTGCAGTCAGCATGCTCTGAAAACACAATTTACCGATTCGCTGCGTTAAGCTTGATAGACGATTTTCCCGTCACACACGGTGGCCAGACATTTGCCGCTGACCTCCCAGCCGGTGAAAGGGGTGGATTTGCCCAGGGACAAAAACTCCGACGGGTCGATTCTGGAAACGGCCTCCAGATCCCACACCGTGAAATCTCCCTGGCTTTGGATGCCGAACCGCTTCCGGGGAGCCGTGGTCATCAGCTCCACCAGACGCTCCAGAGTGAGGATGCCGGGCTTGACCAGATAGGTGTAGAGCAGGGGGAAGGCGGTCTCAATGCCCACGATGCCGAAGGCGCTTTTTTGCAGCCCCTTGCTCTTTTCCTCGGCGCTGTGAGGGGCATGGTCGGTGGCAATCATGTCGATGGTGCCGTCCAGCAGCCCTTCCACCAGGGCCTCCCGGTCCTCTTTGCCGCGCAGGGGGGGATTCATCTTGAACCGCCCATCCTCCCGCAGGCAGCTGTCGTCCAGGATCAGGTAGTGGGGCCCGGTCTCACAGGTGACGTTGACCCCTTCGGCTTTTGCCTTGCGGATGATTTCTACGCTCTCCTTGGTGGAAATGTGGCACACATGGTAGGCGCAGCCGGTTTGCTTTACCAGCTCCAGATCCCTTGCAATCTGGACCCACTCGCTTTCGGAGCAGATGCCCTTGTGGCCGTGAAGCCTTGCGTATTCCCCGTCGTGGATGTAGCCGCCCTTCAGCAGCTCGTTGACCTCACAGTGGGCCACGATCATTTTGCCCAGCCGTTTTGCCTCCAGCATGGCACGGCGCATCAGCTCGTCGCTTTGGACGCCCCGGCCATCGTCGGAAAAGGCGATGCAGTGACCGGCCATCCCGGCAAGATCTGCCAATTGCTCCCCCTTCTGGCCCAGGGTGATGGCGCCGTAGGGATGGACGTGGATACAGGCGTCCCGGTCGATCAGCTCCTGCTGGCGGCGCAGGTGCTCCGGACTGTCCG
>JBJDYM010000039.1:0-7867 GCA_051867315.1 Faecousia sp. | reverse complement strand
ATTATTTTATCACAATTTTATCAAAGCGCAAGAGCGGAGTTACAATTCCACCGCCTGGACACACCAGCGGTAGGCGCTCTGATTCATCACGCAGGTGTACAGAGTGATCCTGTTCTCCGTGGACGAGGCCAGGGCGCTTCGGTCAGTCTCACTGACCTTGCTCACTGAAGTCACCTCGTAGGTGCGCGTTCCCAGCTTGGTGGTCAGGATGATCTCATCTCCGATCTCCAGCGTGTGGATCTGACCGAAATGGTTGTTGACGCCCCGGTTGTGCCCGGCCAGCGCCACATTGCCGTCCCAGATGCTGGTTTCCTCAAAATGGCCGGCGCCCTTTGCCAGAGCGGAGCTGTCCGTTCCCTGATAGATCTTGACCGTCAGGCCGATGGCGGGAATTTTCAGCGTTCCCAGGTATCCGCCGGAATAGTAGAGGTCAGAGGTCACTTTTGTGTAACCTGTGGAAACCGTTGACACGACTCCGGTATTCTCGATAGGGGCGTCGGGGATCTCCTCACTGCTGGACGGCGGGAAGAGGATCGGCTGACCGCTGCCGTTGATCACCGCACCCGTCGCGGCCATGGCGTTGGGAGCCAGATTGGGGGTCAGATAGTCGCCCGTGCCTTTGGCGTCAGCGCTGGGGCTGCCAAAGGAGGGAGGGATGAGAGCGGCGTTCTTGCTGACGTCCTCATTCTTCATAGCGCCGCCGTCCGCTGTATACACCACCTCGACGGAGGTCGGTTTGCCGTAGTCCGGGTCTCCCGGCGCGTCAAAGGTGTACTCCAACGGCGCGGCCGCGCTTGCCGACACCGTCAGGGACGCGGTCAGGCACAGGAGCAAAAGCATAACATTCAGTTTTTTCATTCCGCATCCTCCTCATAGTTTTCACCGCGGCGCTTCAGGAATACAGCCACGCCAACGCCGCCGCCAAGGACCGCGATGACTCCCAGAGGCACCAACACATAAGCCCAGTTGAACGAGGACGTCTTCTCGGCAACGTCGGGAACTTGCACAATAGGCAGTTCAATCGGCTCGATGGCTTTGCCCTCGAAGATCGCCACATAACGGGTCTTGTTGAGGGCAATACGGCTGACGGTTCCGGAATATTCCGCCGTCACGGTATAGCCCTTGACATAGCTGCTGGTGGTGCTGCCGGTGTAGGTGGCAACAGCTGTGTAGCGGTCACCCAGGGCGTAGCCGTCCGTGGTGGCTGTATTGTCCGTCTGCCAATCAATATTCTGGAGCGTCAGGGTCTTGCCGTTGTCTTCGATGGTCTTGGGAATGTACTGGGTGTCCTGGCCCGCCAGATTGGGATAGCTGCGGGTGGCGGAGATCTCTTTGGTGGCGCTTCCGTAGCCGGACACCTCCACCTGGACGGTTTCCAGCCGCAGGGTCAGCGTTCCTGCGAGACCATCATCGGTAATGAATTCCTTTTCCTGGGGCAGCAGAGCCAGCACGGACTCCATATCCTTGCTTTTGCTTTCCAAAGACACAGTTTCCGTATGCTGGCGGCTTTCATTCTCTGGCAGTTCCTGCTTCAGCAGGTCGATCAGCGTGTAGTGAAAGCCGTCCTGCTCGAAATCCGAACGGGGAATGCCGGCGGGGTCGTCCTCCGGGGACAGGTCGTAGAGCTTGCGGATCTCAGTGCCGTCCTCACTGCGGGTGACGGCGGTGGGATAGCATACCTGCGCGGATTCGGCGGAGCCTTCTGTAGTCAGAGCCTCCGCTGCCAGAGCGGAAGGGGCCAGCGCCATGGTCAAAGCCAATGCCAGGGCGCAAAGGGTGGGTACTCGTTTCATTTTCATTTTCCTCCTTATTTCATTTTCATGCCGGGGGCAGGTGCGGCCTGCTCCGGCGCCGTGCTTTCCTGCTGCCGCTGGGGAAGCTGAGTCAACTCCTGCTGATAGGCCGTCAGCACAGCTTCATTGAACTGCTGACGGAACTCCTTGGTGCAGGGAAAGCAGACATCCCGATACTCGTCGCCCGCCTTGTAGCTGGGCATGGAGACGAAGGGGCCACTGCTGCCGTTCATCACCTTCACGCCGCGGATGGCAAAGCAGCCGTTCAGATCCACCGAGGCGTTGGCGAGGACGGGGCCGCTGGTACGGATTGCGTGGATCTTTACATCCACCTGTGTGGGGAGGGCCCCTTGCGTAGGGGCCGGATTGGGGGTTTTGCTCTGATTCATGCTTTTTTACCTCCTGATTTTTTATTTTGGTCGATCCGCATTTGAGTGCGGTGTGCCAACTGCTTATATTCCCACGGAGTGACCTCCAGCGGGACAAAGGAGCCCTGCTCCGTAACGCCGTCCGCCCGGTACTTCAGCACCAGGGGGTAGCAGAGATCCAGGCCGGACACGGGATAGCGGCGCTTCAGCTCTGCGGGGGAGATCCATCCCACACCGGCCAAATAGACCCAGTGAATCGCGGAGTCCGGTTCATCCTTCCTGTCCCGCCAGAGATACTTATCCGCCAGGGTATGCGGGAGCTTTTCGTTTTCCGGAGCCGGAACGACGCGGTCCCCGTCCAGACAATAGCGGATATTCAGCTCCGTCGTAAGCGTCCGCGCCGCCTCCATCACGGCTGGCTCATCCTTCCAAAGCGGACAACAAAGGAAGTCAAGGAGAAGGACGTCTTCGCCCGTGCCGCTATCCTGGGACAACGGCAGGCAGCGAACCAGCTCCACCGCCTGGATACCGTTGGTGACACCCAGCGTTTTGATTCCCTCTGCCGAAAGACTGCGGTAATGATTCAGCGCGTCCTCCAGAACCGGCATCTGGGACAGCAGCCAGTCCGGTCGGATTCTTCCGCCACGGCCCAGCCGCAGATTATCGATGGTGTAATAGGATATTTTCACAAGGATTTCCTCCTCACATCTTCATGCCGTCCATGGCGGGGCCGGCCTGCTCTTGCCCAGTCAGCTCCGCCAGTTTGATTCGCGCCCACCCAGGCAGGTACTGCTCATCCAGCACACCGGTGAAGTCGGAGCGGTTCCAGCGGGCCATCTCTCCGTCACTCAGGCATGTGGCCCGAATGGAGCGGCCAATGGCGTGGGGACTGCACCCAAAGCCGTCATGGGCGTACCACAGCTGATCCTGCGGTTTCCAGCAGCCTTCACGCAGACTATTGGGACTCAAAACCAGCACTTTTCCCTCGTAATCCTGTTCGTGGCGGTTTCCCATGCAGTGCTCCGGGCCGAACAATCCAAGCTCCTCATAGGCGCTGTGGAACTGGTTTACAAACCCGTTCAGGACGGCGGGAGGGCTATCCACGGCAAAAGCGTAGTTATGAGCCTCATCGGGCGGGACATCGATGCGGCGGCTCCATTCCAGATTCTTTTGGCTGAACCTGCAATCGTTGGGCTTTTCCCGCAGGGAATTGGATAAAACAAATCCGACCCTCTTAAAGCCAAATTCCTCAATGACGCTTTTGGCGCAGCCGGGTCTCAGGCGCGCCCCGTCAAAGCCTTTCCGGATCGCCGCTTCAATGGCTTCCTTGCAGGCCACATTGTATTTGTGGCTCTCCCGCCAATCCCGCAGTTCATTTCTGCGCTTGGCCTCCTGCTTGGAGAAGGGGTAGAGATAAGGAAAATCAGCGGCCATACACGATATCTCCCACCATGAGATGCTCCTCCAGCTCACCCAGACAGACATCAGCGGCTGCGAGCATCGCAAGCACCTTGGGCGGCACATCCCGCAGATCGTGGGCATAGTCGGCCTGGGCAATGGTCACCGTACCTTCCTCCTCGTCTACGCAGGCGCACAGTTTGGCGCCCATCGGGATACCTGCCTCCCGGCGCAGGGAATCGGGCAGCTCGATATCCGCTTCGCCCAAATCGTCAAAGGGACAGCCGCCCTCACAGTCGTCGCAGAATCCGCAGACCTTGGCAAGGTGTGTATGCAGTTCCACAGAGAGCTCCTGAAGCTGCCGGGCGGCGTGGATCAGCTCCATGGCGGTCATGCGGCGTTTCAGCACGACCACCGTGTTGTCCAGCGCGTGGTATTCCACCTTTTCTCTGTCATTGAAGCCGCTGACCGCCATGGCGGGCTTGGGGATCAGGAGCCCTTTCGGAGTGTTTTCGTTCACAAATCGCATTTTTGGTTCCTCCTTAAAAATGTTGAATAATTTACGGCGGGCTTGGATTTCTCCTCACCAAGCCACGTTTTCTCCGTCAAAAAGAGTGAGCTGAGTCGAGGCGCGCTCACGCTCGGTCATGTCATAGTTGGCGATGAGCAGCTCGGCAAACTGGCAGTTGGGATCATATCTCTGCTTGATGTTGTTCAGCCGGGTCATGGACTCGATCTGGATACCGGGGGCGTCGTAAAGATCACGGATGAATTTATCGTCGTTGTAGGACAACAGGAACTTGCCCTCCATGGTGAGCAGGGTATCCCGGAGGCGGATGTGGTCCTTCTCGGTAAAGCCGTTCTCACCGATGTTTTGATAGTATCCTTCGGTAGCGTGGTAGGGCGGGTCCAGGTAGAACAGGCTCACCGGGCGGTCATACTGCCGGATGAGCTTCACGCAGTCCTTGTTCTCGATCACCACTTTGGCAAGACGGCGGTGGGCCTGTTCGATCAGCGGGAAGTTGGCCCACATATCATGAGGCTGGCTGCCGAAGCTGGTGAGAGCGGAGGCATAGCTGTAGCGGATGATCTGGTAGAACCAGGAGGCCCGCTGGATGTCGGTGGCTCGGCGTCTGGTATCCAGCGCCCGCCGCACCCGTTCAAAGTCCTCGCGGGAGTTGAGAACATAGCGCAGGGAGTTGATGAGCAGATCCGGCTTTTCCCGCACACAGCGGTACAGATTGGTCAAAAGACCGTTGAAGTCGTTATAGACCTCAAAGTCATTGCCGGGATTCTTATGGAACAGCACCCAACCTCCGCCGCCGAACACCTCGATGTACCGCTCATAGTACAGGGGGAACCGCCTGACCACCTCCTCACGCAGCGCTTTTTTGCCGCCCACCCAGGACATAAAGCTGTTCAGGGAGCGTCACCTCCCGCGCTGCCGGGGCCGAAACGGTCCAGCGCATTCTCCAGACCCCGGATTGCCCCTTCCAGTCCTTTGACCATGGCTTGGAGCTGCCGAATCGTGGAATAGACCTCCCCGGCAGTTTCAGCGTAAAAGTACCCTGCTTTGCCGCTCCCAATGGGAACGCCCTTCTTGCGCAGACGGTTGACCAGCTTTCGCAGGTCTGTCCCGCTGATGCCCAGCACTTGCTCCAGCTCCGCGCTTTTCACCGTGTACTTTCGTCCTGCGCAGGCTCCCTTCAAATAAGCCAGCAATTTTTCTTCCCGCATGTTTGCTCCTTTCCGGGGCTGCTTTCCCGAAAAGAGCGCAAAAAAGAAGGGGCCGTTTGTCCCTATCGGAAAAACGGCCCCTATGATCGTTTTGCAGTGATTATTCTATTCTCATGCCAAACCCTGTGGGAGCGTCGCGCGCATGGCGGCAAAAGGTTACCATATCACATCATCTCCATTCCGCCCTGGATGGGTTGCTCTTTCATGGATTGGATGGGCTGCCCGTCCTGACGCTCAATCAGTCCATATTCCGTCAGCTCGCCGTGATGATGCTGGATCAGTGCCTCGCCGTAACCATACAGATTGACATGGGGGAGAAGCAGCTCCACATCACTTTCATGAATGATGGAACTCAATTCCCCCTTCGCCACCTCTATCGAGGAGCTGAACCTGGGTGAGAAGATATAGCTGTCCAAAGAATCCGCAAGCGTCATGGCATCCTGCAAATCTTGGCATTGAGCTGCGGCCAGCAGTGCCTTGTATGCCGGTAGATCACCCGGAGAGATAATATCCAGCCGCCTTGCAAAGCGATTGACCATCGCTAAACTGTCGGCGTTACTGACCGCATCGATCAGGGATGGAGCACGGCAGTCCAAGCAGCGGAATGCCACTTCAGACCATGATGCAGCACCAAGCTCGTTCAGAGCGTTTTCCAACGATCTTGGATTTGGGGGACAACACAGTTGGACAGTTTTATCGCTGTCATAATGGGGATCATCGAACCAGCCCTTGGTCAATTCCAGCAGGATCGTATAGGGCGGGTTCCTGGGTTTCAAATCCATGTCCTTGTATGCCTCCACCAGATCGCTGTTCTGTGTAACATACCCGCTGCACCCATAGACGTCACGCTCCACAAATACGCCGCACTCGCCCTCCCGCATCTTCCTGCCTAACGCTTCGAAGTCCAGCAGCTCATAGAGGGAGTCCGGCACCTGGTCCGTAATCGGGATGAAGCCATTGTCCGCGTAAAACCTGCCGAGCTGAGAGTCGTTCAGGGCCTCCGCCACCACATGGCAGCAATCCACACTGTGGGCGAGGTCAATGAGCTTGGGCATAAGGATGTCGCCATCCTTCTTTGCAAGCTCCATCTTCAGAAGTCCCGCGAAGGATGTGCGCTGCACTTCATCCAGGCCGGAGAGCTTTTCCGCCAGGGCGTTCAGCTCATACAAATTGCAGGATTCACTCAGAAACGGTGCGAGGTAGGCAAAGTCATAGTAATCGCAGACCTCCAGCCTCATAGCTTCTCCACCCTCCAGCCGCAGCTTGTCCAGAGCGTCCAGCAGTTCGTAAGCAGTTGCCGGCAGATCCAGTTCGCAGTACCTGTCATTGCCGCCGGATAGTTCCACGGAGAAAATCTTATTCAAGGGTCATCCCTCCCATCTGCGGTTTGTAGTCCTCCAAGTATTTGGCGGGATCTGCGCCGGGAACATCCCAGCCGCACATACTGCCGACTTCCATGGCCTTCCGCTGCCACATTGTGACACCAAGCTGTTCATTCAGTTGATCAGCCAGTTCCACATTTTGCTCTTTGTCGCCCGTGTCCCAGTCAGAGGGGTAATAGCCTGTCTCACCGCGTTTGATACAAATAAGGTCACCAGTGGTCAACAGCGTTGAGAAGCACAACTCGGGAAGACCTTCTGCAACCTTGGGGCCAAACCGCTCCTCCTCAGTCTGGATGCTCCAGTCGTCATCCCAGTTCCACAGGTGGACATACATCTCACCATCGTCTGCGCTGATCTCCCGTTGTTCGAAGCCTTCGCCCCAGCCGTCCGATGCCTGCCCGGAAATGTATTCTTTCAATGTGCCGAGCTCCTCCGGGGTCAGCGTACCGACCACGCGGCATTCTGCCACGCCCCAGAGCTGACCATCTCGTTCCTCTGCCGTGAAGACCACGGACTTGACCTTGGCATCGACGCTGTCGTTCCCATCGTACCAGTGCATGATCCCGCGCTCTGCCTCCTCCGGCATCCGGTTTTTTACCAGAGCGGCCAGAATAGCGCCCTCCTGGGCGCGCAAGTCCCGGCCATCCAGTTGGTGGCTGTCATTCTCCAGATCGCCGTACTCATCGTAGCCGTAAAAATCTGCCGTCAGCGGCATATACAGCTTCATAGTGACAGGCTCCGGCGGTGTTACGGTGAAGCTGTCCTCGCCGATAATCAGCGCCAGCGTCCTGCCGTTGTCCCACTTCATGTGGAACTGCCCGGCATCGTCGATGAAGTCCAGTGTCCCCATGGTGCCGGGAGGGACCGGCGCAAAGGGGTCTTTCATCTCTCTGAGCTTGATTCGGCTGCCTGCGGGATACTGCTCCCGCAGAAACGCCAGCCATTCCTTCGGTATGCGGCTCATAAGCTCATCCCTCCCATCGTCATCCCCTTCTGGGGCGTGTTCTGCTGGTTCATCTCCTGCACCCGCTTATCAAAGCAGTTCAGGTAGGCATGGTAATCTCCCTGGACAGGATTGCACCGCAGGCAGTAGCGATAATGCTCGGACTCGATGATGTAACCGTAATTCTGCTGCCAGCCGCCGCTGATCTCGCCGCCGTGTCCCCGGCAGTAGCCGGTCATGGCGCTG
>JBJDYM010000038.1:0-2340 GCA_051867315.1 Faecousia sp. | reverse complement strand
GCTCCCCTGTTCTTCGCCATCGGCATGCACTGCCTGGGCTGCCCCTCCTCCCGGGGGGAGACGGTGGAAGAGGCCTGCATGGTTCACGGCGTGGACTGCGACGGCTTCCTGGCTCAGCTGAACCATTTCCTGGAGGCTTACGAAGCAGAACAGGCCAAGGACTGAATGGTGACGGGGTTGCCCCTTGGGCGGCCCCTTTTCCTTTGCCCGACGCGTACAGTATACTCCAGGAGGTGTCCAATGAAACTCCCACTTTCCAACCGGCTGCTGGCCTGCTGCCAATTTGTCCGCCCCGGAGACCGGGTGGCAGACATCGGCTGCGACCACGGCTATCTGGGAATCCATCTGATCAAAAGCGGCATTGCGTCCAGTGTGATTGCCTCGGATGTCAAGGAAGGTCCTCTGCAGAGCGCCGTGATGAATGCCCGGAAATTCGGCGTTCGGGAGCAGATTTCTTTTTACCTGTCCGACGGGGTACGCAAGCTTCCCCGGGATTTTAACTGCATGGTCTGCGCCGGAATGGGAGCGGACACCATGATTTCCATCCTGGAATCCGCCCCCTGGCTGAAAGATGCCAGATACCGCCTTGTGCTTCAGTGCCAAAGCAAGCGGCCGGAGCTGCGGAAATACCTGGCTTCCCAAGGCTTTGCCATTTCCCGGGAAACGCTGGCCCGGGACGGAAGATTCATCTACCCCGTGATGGAGGTCTCTTTTGCCCCCGGCAGCGTCCCCGCCCCCTGGGATTATTACATCACTCCCCAGCTGTTGGAGGATGACTCTCCCCTGCTTCCGGAGTTCCTGGAACGGGTGACCGGCGGACTTGAGGAATGCGTCAAGGGCCTGAGCCGGGAGGGCGGCGAAAAATACGAAGCCATGGCCGAAATCCTCCGGCATCTGCAAACCTTGAAAGGAGCGAACCCATGACGACCGTAAAGAATATTGTTGATTTTATGGAAACCATTGCCCCCCAGTCCAAAAAGGAAAGCTGGGACAATGTGGGGCTTTTGTGCGGTCGGGAAGGAAAGGAAGTTCACACCGTGCTGGTGGCCCTGGATCCTTTTGAGGATGTGGCGGACGAAGCGGTGGAAATTGGAGCCGATTTGATCCTGACCCATCATCCCCTGATTTTCAATCCTTTGCATTCCCTTACCGACGGCACCGCCATCGGCAGAACCATTTTCACCCTGGTGCGTCATGACATTTCTGCCTTCAATGCCCACACCAATCTGGACATTGCGCCGGAGGGCGTCAACCACTGTCTTGCAAAAAAGCTGGGTCTGGAAAATATCGCCGTCATTGACCCTGTGGAAATGGACGAACAGGGAAGCCTTTGGGGTCTGATGCGCCGGGGAACCGTGGAAGAACAGGCTTTGGAGGAATTTCTGCCCAGGGTCAAGGAAGCGCTCCAAGCCCCCGGGCTCCGCTACGCCTCCGGAGGGAAACGGGTGCACCATGTCGCCGTCGGCGGCGGAGCCTGCGGTGAGGAATGGCCCGCCGTGCTTCGTGCCGGGTGCGACACCTTCCTTACCTCCGATGTCCGGTACAATGATTTCTGGGACGCCAGGGATGCAGGACTGAACATCATCGATGCCGGTCATTTCTACACAGAGAATCCCGTTTGCGGCTATCTGCGGGAGATCGTCAGTGCCGCTTTTCCGGAGCTGAATGTGGTCATTTCCCAAAAAAACCGGGACTGCATGAAATATTACTGAGGGATTTTTCGGATTTGGTGTTGATTTTTTGAATATTGGGTGCTAGAATAGATTGAACATTTTTTGAAATCATTCCAGAAGGGAAGAAATGTAATATGTCCGGACACTCCAAATGGCATAACATCCAGAAAACCAAGGGTGCGCAGGATGCTAAGCGTGCTGCCGCCTTTACCAAAATCGCCAAGGAAATGATCGTCGCCGTAAAAGAAGGCGGCGGCGCCACCGACCCTGCCTACAACTCCCGCCTGGCCACCATCATCACCAAGGCCAAGGCTGCCAACATGCCCAACGATAACATCAAGCGGGTGCTGGAAAAAGCTGCAAGCTCCGGCAGCGGCGAGAGCTATGAAGCCATCACCTACGAAGGCTACGGCCCCGGCGGCGTAGCCGTCATCGTGGAGGCCATGACCGACAACCGCAACCGTACCGCCGGCTCCGTCCGTCACCATTTTGATAAATACGGCGGCAACCTTGGCGCCAACGGCTGCGTTAGCTGGTCGTTTGACAAGAAGGGCGTGCTGGTCATCGATAACGAGGACGGCGACCTGGACGAGGATACCGTGATGATGGACGCCATGGACTGCGGCGCCGACGATTTTGAGCCCGAAGAGGACTGCTTCACCGTCTA
>JBJDYM010000037.1:0-2343 GCA_051867315.1 Faecousia sp. | reverse complement strand
TACCCCCCTTTACACAAGGGGGGCATGATGGTACGGATTCGCATTGGTGCACGCAGAAATTTGAGGCAATACTGCCTGTCATACTACAATTTATCTGCCTGCTTGGTAAAGCCAATATGCACATACATTATATATAGATAGGAACAAGACAAAATGAAAGTTGTAAAATTCGGCGGTTCTTCCATGGCGGATGCCGGGCAGTACCGCAAAATCCGGGAGATTCTTCTGGCGGACCCCGACCGGCGGGTGGTGATCGTCTCCGCCGCAGGCAAGCGGTTCAGCGGCGACCATAAGCTCACCGACCTGCTGTACCTGTGCCATGCCCACACCCAGTACGGTGTGGACTGCTCCAATGTGTTCAATATGATCGTGGAGCGCTATCTGCAGATCCGCGACGAGCTGGGCATCCGGCTGGATCTGGAATCCGAGTTCGAGGCGCTGAAAAAGGGCCTGGACCGGAAGATGGTCAGCCAGGATGAGCTGGCCAGCCGGGGCGAGTATTTCTCCGCCAAGCTGATGGCGGCCTTCCTGGGCTTCCAGTTTGTGGACGCCGCCGACTGGGTCCGCTTCAAATTCGACGGCACCGTGGACCAGGAGGCCAGCTACGCCCTGCTGAAGGACCGGTACAAGGGCTTCGGCATGGTGATTCCCGGCTTCTACGGCATGATGCCCGACGGCAAGATCCGCACCTTCACCCGGGGCGGCTCGGACATCACCGGCGCTCTGGCCGCCGCAGCCCTGGACGCGGACGTGTATGAGAACTGGACCGACGTCTCCGGCATCCTCATGGCGGACCCCCGGATTGTGGACGATCCTCAGACCATCCCCGAGGTCACCTACGACGAGCTGCGGGAGCTGAGCTATTCCGGCGCCCAGGTGCTCCACGAGGGCACCATCTTCCCCGTCCGGGAGAAGAACATCCCCCTGAACATCCGCAACACCAATGCCCCCGAAGACCCCGGCACCATGATCAAGGAGTCCTTCTCCGGGGATTCCGACCCCAACCGGTTCATCACCGGCATCACCGGCAAGAAGGATTTCAGCGTGGTGTCTCTGAGCAAGCGGGGCCTTTCCGGCCAGGTTGGGTATCTGCGCAAGGTGCTGTCCATCTTCGAGCGGCACAATGTGTCCATCGACTATGTGCCCAACGGCATTGACAATGTGTCCGTGGTGATGCCCACGGAGGCGGTGGCCTCCAGCTTGTACACCATCATGGCGGAGATCCAGAAGGAGCTGGAGCCCGACACCCTGACGGTTCACGACCAGATCGCCGTCGTCGCCGCCGTGGGCCGCAAAATGGCCTTCCGGCCCGGTATCTCCGGCAAGATCTTCGCCACCTTGGGCGAGGCCGGGGTGAACATCCGCATGATCAACCAGGGCCCCGATGAGCTGAACATCATCTTCGGCGTGGACAACAAGGACTTTAAGACCGCCATCCGGGTGCTGTACGACAGCTTTGTAAAATAATATACCGGCCCACTGCAGGGGAGGATATGACCCTCCCGCCCGGTACCGGCCTCGATAATCAAACCGGATTGGGCGAATTCGTACCGTGTCAGACATCGTTCCATTCAACCAAGCAAGCCGTTATCGTTACCCGGCGGGAAGTCTCCCCTGCAGCGGCTGGGTAACGATCGGAACCTGGTTCCATACAACAACAATTTGGAGGATTTAATATGAAACAATATACCGTTGCCGTCCTGGGCGCCACCGGCGCTGTGGGACAGGAAATGATGAAAATTTTGGCCGAACGGAATTTCCCCGTGGGGAAGCTGATCCCTCTGGCCTCCGCCCGTTCCGCGGGCAAGACCCTGAAATTTAAGGGTGAGGACGTGACCATTCAGGAGGCCCGGGACGAGGCCTTCGAAGGCGTGGACATCGTGCTGGGCGCGGCGGAGAACGACATTGCCAAGCAGTTCGCTCCCGCCATCGTGAAGGCCGGCGCCGTGTTCGTGGACAATTCCTCCGCCTTCCGCCTGGACCCCAACGTGCCCCTGATTGTCCCGGAGATCAACCCCGAGGATGTGAAGAACCACCACGGCATCATCTCCAACCCCAACTGCTCCACCATCATCACCGTCACCGCCGTGAACGCCCTGAACGCCATCAGCCCCATCCGCACCATGACCGCCTCCACCTACCAGGCAGTCTCCGGCGCCGGCGCAGGCGGCCCCATCGAGCTGATGAACGAGGTGCAGGCCCTGGGCCACGGCGAAACCTACGAGCCCAAGGTGTTCTCCCATCAGATCGCCTTCAACCTGATCCCCCAGATCGGCGGCGAGCAGTTCGAGGGCTACACCAGCGAGGAAATGAAGATGCAGAACGAGGGCCGCAAGATCATGC
>JBJDYM010000036.1:0-2358 GCA_051867315.1 Faecousia sp. | reverse complement strand
TCAATCTGAAAATGTGGGTTCAACTCCCGCAGGGATCACCATATGGAGCGTTGGTGTAAATGGTAACATATCCGCCCGCCACGCGGATGACGCCGGTTCAAGCCCGGTACGTTCCTCCATAACACAAATGGTGCCTTCATCCAGCGGCTAGGATACCGGACTGTCTCTCCGGCAACGCGGGTTCGATTCCCGCAGGCATCGCCAAATCGGGTATTGATGTAACTGGTTAGCATTTCTGCCTTCCAAGCAGACCGTGCCGGTTCGAACCCGGCATATCCGACCAAACAATACTTTGAAACGAAAGGAGCGTTTCCCATGAAATTACATCCACTTCAGCCCGGCAATCTGATTTCCTTTGGCCGGTATCCCCAGGGTGCAAAGGGTGAGGTTCAGCCCATTGCGTGGCAGGTGCTGGAGGTCAAGGAGGATCGGGCGCTGCTGCTGTCCCGGTATGTGCTGGATATGCAGCCCTTCTACTCGGAGACGGGCTGTGTCCGCTGGATCGACTCCACAGTTTGTCAGTGGCTGCGGGAGACCTTCCTGCCCACCGCTTTTTCTCAGGAGGAGCAGGCGGAGATCTATCGCCCCGCTCCCAAGGCAGACCCCAACGAGGACTTCCTGACCTGGCTGCTGTTCGGCGGCGAGGAGCGGATTGACGACCCCGTCTTCCTGCTCTCTACAGAGGAGGTCAAGCAGTATTTCCCCAATGAGAATGGCCTGTTCTGTTCGGGTGCCACTTCCCAGATGACCCCATGGGTGGAGACAAACCATCCCGACATTGACGAAGTGAACGGCAATGTCTGCTGGTGGCTTCGTTCCAGCTCCAACCAGCACCCCTTCGCCTTTATCGTGTCCCCGGTGGATTCCATCGGCGGCAGCATGATCGCCCCGGATAATTGCCAGGGCGTCCGTCCCGCAATCTGGGTCAAGATTGGATAGACATTTCTCAGCCGTTATGGTATTCTAGGCACAGAAAAAAGGAGGTGCTTCCTGTGAAGCAGTTACAAGGCAAGTACACAAATGCGGTGGTTTTCACCGACCTGGTGGAGCAGGAGGCACTGGAGCAGATCAAGCTTCTGTGCGACCAGCCCATTGCGGCAGGCAGCCGGGTGCGGATTATGCCGGATGTCCACGCAGGCACCGGCTGCACCATCGGCACCACCATGACCGTTGGAGACAAGATCATCCCGGCTCTTGTCGGCGTGGACATCGGTTGCGGGATGCTTACCGTTGGCATCGGCAAGCAGGCGCTTCCTCTGGAAGAACTGGACAAGCTGATTTACCGCTGCATTCCCTCCGGCCAGAGTGTACGGCAGTCACCCCATCCGCTGATGGAGCGCCTTGACCTCAACCAGCTCCGGTGCGGGAAGTTCGTGAACCTGGAGCGGGCAGCCCTCAGCCTGGGCACTCTGGGCGGCGGAAACCATTTCATCGAAGCAGACGTGGACGAGGAAGGAAATGGGTATCTGGTGGTGCACTCCGGCAGCCGGAACCTGGGACATCAGGTGGCGAACTACTACAAGAAGGCGGGCTTTGAGCAGATGCAGATGGAGGGGGTACAGACATCTCAGGATTTGGTGGCGGAGCTGAAGGCCCAGGGACGCTATCAGGAAATTGCGTCCGCTTTACAGTCCTTCAGGGTGGAAAAGAAGGAGCTGGACATCCCCATGAGCCTGGCCTACGTCTCCGGGCAGCTGTTTGAGGACTACATCCACGATATGGCCATCGTCCAGCGGTTTTCCCAGCTGAACCGTCAGGCCATGATGGACACCATGCTCTCAGAGCTGGGCCTGACAGAAACCCAGCGGTTTGAGACCATCCACAACTACATCGACATGGACTCCATGATCCTGCGCAAGGGTGCCGTCTCCGCCAAGCTGGGGCAGAAGCTGCTGATTCCCATCAATATGCGTGATGGCAGTCTGATCTGCACCGGTAAGGGCAACCCCGAGTGGAACTATTCCGCCCCCCACGGCGCAGGCCGCCTCATGAGCCGCACCAAGGCAAAGGAAACCCTGAACATGGCGGATTTTACTCAGTCCATGGAGGGTATCTACACCACCTCCGTCCATGAGAGCACCATCGACGAAGCCCCCATGGCCTATAAGCCAATGGAAGCCATCGTCTCCAACATCCATCCCACCGTAGAGATCAACAGCGTGATCCGGCCAATCTATAATTTTAAGGCCAAGTCCTAAATCACCACGATGAAAAAATGTCTCAGAAGCAGTTATACTAAATTTGGTACAAAACTGGCAAGCAATGCCTATGGCGCGCCATAGGCGAAAACCCCTCATTTCTGTGAAAGTGGAAATGAGGGGTTTCTGCTGTGCGCCCGGTGAGCGCACGTTCTATAGG
>JBJDYM010000035.1:0-2359 GCA_051867315.1 Faecousia sp. | reverse complement strand
TCATATTTTTGTTGACATTTTCAGAAAAGTGCGTATAATACAACCTGTATGGTTACGAAAAATGATTGTATGATCCCCAACTGCGGCGAATTGCCCGATTTCGGTTCCAAACGGATCGTGGTGGGCGCCAAGCAGCTGAAAAAGGCCATCCTTGGCGGTTCCGCCCGGCAGGTTTTCCTGGCAGCGGACGCCGATCCCGCTGTGACGGAGCCTTTGGAGGCCCTTTGCCGGCAGGAGGGAATCCCATGTTCCCAGGTTCGCTCCATGGCGGATCTGGGCCGCGCCTGCCATATTGAGGTCGGCGCAGCAGCGGCAGCCATTATCGGTTGACCCCCGGTTCTATCGGAATTTTCCGTAGAATATACACCCGCCCCCAGGGGCGAGAACAAAAGAAAGGAGAAAATTGATGCCTACTTTTAATCAGCTCGTGAGAAACGGCCGTCAGCAGGCTACCTACAAGTCCACCGCTCCCGCTCTGCAGAGAGGTCTGAACACCCTGGAGAACAAGGCCACCAACCTGCCCTCCCCCCAGAAGCGCGGCGTGTGCACTGCTGTGCGTACCATCACCCCCAAGAAGCCCAACTCCGCACTGCGTAAGATCGCCCGTGTGCGTCTGACCAACGGTATGGAAGTTTCCGCTTACATCCCCGGTGTTGGCCACAACCTGCAGGAGCACTCCGTGGTGCTGATCCGCGGCGGCCGTGTCAAGGACCTGCCCGGCGTTCGTTACCACATCATCCGCGGCACTCTGGATACCCAGGGCGTGCAGAACCGGATGCAGTCCCGCTCCAAGTACGGTGCAAAGCGGCCCAAGGCCGGCAAGAAGAAGTAATTCTTCCGTACTGCAAAAATTTGACTTTATTCCACGCCCTTTCGCAAGGCAAAGCCTTGCCAGCGTTTTAATATAGAGTATTAAACCTCTGGCCAGGCACAACGAAAGACTCACTTTCGAGTACCGATGAAATCATTATTTTATGAAGGAGGGAAGCAAAGTGCCCAGAAGAGGTAATGTTCCCAAGAGAGAGGTTCTGCCCGATCCTCAGTACAATTCCGTTCTGGTTACCAAGCTCGTGAACAGCATCATGCTGGACGGCAAGAAGGGTGTTGCCCAGAAGGTCGTTTATGGTGCATTTGAAATCGTCGAGAACAAGACCGGCAAGAACGGCTTGGAAGTCTTCCAGCAGGCCATGGAAAACATCATGCCCGCTGTGGAGCTGAAGGCCCGCCGCGTGGGCGGCGCCACCTATCAGGTGCCCATCGAGGTCCGCCCCGACCGCCGTCAGACCCTGGGTCTGCGCTGGATTACGCTCTACAGCCGTAACCGCAGCGAAAACACCATGAAAGAGCGCCTGGCCGCCGAGATCATGGACGCCGCCAACAACACCGGCTCTTCCGTGAAAAAGCGCGAAGATGTCCACAAGATGGCCGAAGCCAACAAGGCCTTCGCCCATTTCCGTTGGTAATCAAGGAGAAAATCAAACATGCCTAGACAGTATTCCCTGGAAAACACCAGAAACTTCGGCATCATGGCTCACATCGATGCCGGTAAGACCACCACTACCGAGCGTATCCTGTTCTACACCGGCCGCAACTACAAGATCGGTGAGACCCACGATGGCTCTGCCACCATGGACTGGATGGCCCAGGAGCAGGAGCGCGGTATTACCATCACCTCCGCAGCTACCACCTGCTTTTGGAAGGGCTGCCGGCTGAACATCATCGACACCCCGGGCCACGTTGACTTCACCGTTGAGGTCGAGCGTTCCCTGCGTGTTCTGGACGGTGCTGTCACCGTTCTGTGCGCCAAGGGCGGTGTCGAGCCCCAGACCGAGACCGTTTGGCGTCAGGCCGACGAGTACAAGGTCCCCCGCATGATCTACGTCAACAAGATGGACATCATGGGCGCCGACTTCTACCGCGTTCTCGAGATGATCGACGAGCGCCTGAAGTGCAACGCCGTGCCCATCCAGCTGCCCATCGGCTCCGAGGCTTTCTTTAAGGGCAACGTGGACCTGCTGACCATGAAGGCAAACGTCTTCTATGATGAGCTGGGTAAGGACGTTCGCGTGGAGGACATCCCCGCCGATATGGTTGACATCTGCGAGGAATATCACGAGAAGCTGATGGACGCCGTCACCGCTCTGGATGATGATCTGGCCATGAAGTACCTGGAAGGCGAAGAGATTTCCGTGGAGGAGATCAAGGCCGTCATCCGCCGGGCCACCATCGCCAACGAGATGGTTCCCGTCGTCTGCGGTACTTCTTATAAGAACAAGGGTGTTCAGGAAGTTCTGGATGCCGTTGTGGACTATATGCCCAGCCCCCTGGACAAGAAGGGCATCAAGGGTGTGAACCCCGA
>JBJDYM010000034.1:0-2369 GCA_051867315.1 Faecousia sp. | reverse complement strand
GCGGTTCGTGGCCGACTGGTACCGTGAAAACGTCAACGCCATGCCCGAAAAGGCCGCGCCCAACGGCAAGAAGGTGGCGGTGGTTGGCTCCGGCCCTGCCGGCCTGACCTGCGCCTCCGACCTGGCCAGGAAGGGCTATGCCGTCAGCCTGTTCGAGGCCCTGCACACCGCCGGCGGCGTGCTGGTCTACGGCATCCCCGAGTTCCGTCTGCCCAAGGCCATCGTGGCCAATGAGGTCAGCAAGCTGGCTGCCCAGGGCGTTGAGATCATGACCAATATGGTCATCGGCCGGGTGCTCACCATCGACGAGCTGTTCGAGATGGGCTATCAGGCGGTGTTCGTGGGCTCCGGCGCTGGCCTGCCCATGTTCATGAACATCCCCGGCGAGTCCCTGAAGGGCGTGCTGTCCGCCAACGAATATCTGACCCGTACCAACCTGATGAAGGCCTACGACGAAGCTTCCGACACTCCCATCATCCGGTCCAAGGCTGTGGCGGTTGTCGGCGGCGGCAACGTGGCCATGGACGGCGCCCGCTGCGCCATGCGTCTGGGCGCGGAGCATGTGTACATCGTCTACCGCCGGGGTGAGGCCGAAATGCCCGCCCGGAAGGAAGAGCAGCACCACGCCAAGGAAGAGGGCATCGAGTTCAAGACCCTGTGCAACCCCGTGGAGATCATCGGCGACGAGGACGGCCGGGTCTGCGGCATGAAGTGCATCCGCATGGAGCTGGGCGAGCCCGACGCCTCCGGCCGCCGCCGTCCCGTGGAGGTGCCCGGCAGCGAGTTCGTGCTGGACGTGGACACCGTGATCATGGCCCTGGGCACCAGCCCCAACCCCCTGATCCGCTCCACCACCCCCGGCCTGGACACCAACCGCAAGGGCTGCCTGATCGTGGACGAGCATGAGATGACCACCCGCCAGGGCGTCTTCGCCGGCGGCGATGCGGTCACCGGCGCTGCCACCGTTATCCTGGCCATGGGCGCCGGCAAGAAGGGCGCCGCCGCCATCGACGAGTACCTGAGCAAATAATTCCATACAAATCTCGTCAGCCGGCGCCCCAAAAGCGCCGGCTGACTTTCTGGTTTCAAGGAAGGCCGCAATGCTTCAAATGGTATTACGCTGGACACCGGTACGAATTCGCCCAACCCGGTACCATTTCACATCCTGTTACCGCGCGGGAGGCTGATATCCTGCAGTTGGGTGCTGTTGCACGTATTCCAGCTGGACATCGCAGGGCTCTTCCTCCGCGATGGCGCTCCATCATACCACAAAGGAGGCGGGAAATCCATGGGCGGGCAAAAAAATGCTCCTGCAATGGGAATCCGAAGCCGGTAAACGCCTGGTGACTGCAAAAAATGACTTTTGATGCCTTGGAAGACGTTCTTAATTTGCATTTTCCTTCCGACTATGTTATAATTCTCCAAAACCCCCAGAATGCGAAGTGTGACTATGAAAGTTCTGATTACCACAGACCTATATACCACCGCCACCAACGGTGTTGTGACCTCCGTGCGGAATCTGAGCCGGGAGCTGACTGAGGCAGGGCATGAGGTGCGGATTCTCACCCTGTCCGACACCGTCCACAGCCACAAAGAGGGCAGCATCTACTATCTCCATTCTCTGCCACTGAAGGTCTATCCCGATGTGCGGATGCCCCTGCCCCGCAGCTCCCACAGTCAGGAGCTGATGAAAGAAATCATTGCCTGGAAGCCGGACATCATCCACAGCCAGTGTGAATTTTTCAGCTTCCACTACGCCCGCCGGATCGCCAAGCGCACCGGCGCTCCCCTGGTGCACACCTACCACACCCAGTACGAGCAGTATGTCTCCTATGTGATGCCCGGGCGCTGGGCAGGGGATTTCCTGGTGAGGACCTTCTCCCGGATGCGGCTGAAAAAGGTGGACATCATCATCGCGCCCACCGCCAAGATCAAGCAGGTGCTGGAGGATTACGGGGTGAAGAACAGCATCGAAATCGTCCCCACCGGCATTTCCCTGCAGCAGCACCAGGGCCGGATGACCGGGCAGGAGCGGGAGCGGATGCGCCAGGTGCTGGGCATCCCGAGAGACCACAAGGTGGTTCTGAACCTGGGCCGGCTGGGCACTGAAAAGAATCTGGACGAGGTGGTGCGCCTGTTTGCCCTCCAGCTTCAGCGGCATCCGGATCTGACGCTGCTGATCGTGGGCGACGGTCCCGCCAAGGAAAAGCTCTTCCGTCAGACCCAGGAGCTGGGCATCGGCGACCATGTGATTTTCACCGGCATGGTTGACCCCTCGGAGGTCCAGAAATACTACCAGCTGGGGGACGTGTTCGTCAGCGCCTCCACCAGCGAGACCCAGGGCCTGACCTACATCGAGGCCGCCGCCA
>JBJDYM010000033.1:0-2375 GCA_051867315.1 Faecousia sp. | reverse complement strand
TTAAAGCTGGAGGGCCGGATGAAGCGGCCGGAATACGTGGCCACCGTCACCGGCGTCTACCGCAAAGCCATCGACGAGGGCCAGGTGACCGAGCAGATGATGAACGACCTCTACACCGCCTTCAACCGCCAGGGCTTCACCAACGGTTACTATACCGGCCGGGTGGATAAGAAAATGTTCGGCACCCGCACGGAAACCTGGGAGGACCCCCAGTGGCTCCAGGAGGCCCGGCAATCTTACGAATCCGGGGAGACCTCCTTGGTGGACATCAAATTCCAGTGCGCCGTCACCGTGGACGGCTGCACCCTCACCGTCACCGACCCGGAGGGCCGCAGCTGCTCCATCACAGGCCCCAAGCCGGAGCTGGCCCACAGTGTGGCTCTGTCTGGCCAGGTGCTCAGCGGCTGGCTGTCCAAAACCGGGGGCACCCCCTACCGCTGCGTGGAGATCCGCACCCACATTGACCCGGGCCTCACCGTCCCCGCCTCCGCCGTCAACGCCATGCGCCGGGAGCTATTAAACCGCCTCACCGCCCTGCGGGGCCGGATGGAGCAGCGCACCGTCCGGCAGCCCAAGAGCGTTCCCAACTACAAAGGCAACACCAAGCTCCCCGGCCTGACCATCCAAATCACCACCCGGGAGCAGCTCACTCCCACCCTGGTGAACACGGAGACCGCCATGCTCTATGTGCCCATCCACCTGCTCACCGAAGACAATGCCCTGTGCCAGGTGCTGGGAAAACGGGGCCGGGTGGCCGCCGTGCTGCCCAGAATCGTCCACGATGGGGAGCTGCCCAAGCTGCGCTCCGATCTGGAGCAGGTAAGAGGTTTCGGCATCAAGGACGTGCTGGTGGGCAACTACGGTCTGGTGATTCCCGCCCGGGAGGCTGGACTCCGGCTGCATGGAGATTTCGGCCTGAATATCTTCAATTCCGCCGCCATGAACAATTTACAGCGGATGGATTTTGCCTCTGCCTGCCTGAGCTTTGAGCTGACCCTGCCCCAGATTCGGGACATCAGCAAGGCCGTACCCGCGGAAATCTTCGCCTATGGCCGGCTGCCCCTGATGATCACCGAGCACTGCCTGATCCGCAACCGCACCGGTGAATGCACCTGCGGCACCGTGGCCACCAAGCTCACCGACCGCACCGGGGCGGATTTTCCCATCATCCGGGACGGCAATACCTGCCGCAGCGTGCTGCTCAACGGCAAGAAGCTCAGCTGGCTGGACCGGCAGAACGATTTGGCCCGCCTGGGCCTGTGGGCCATAAGGCTGTACTTCACCACCGAAAACAGCCGGGAGGTGGACCGGATCATCAGCGAATACGTGAACCCCGTTCCCTTCGAGCCCGGCTTCTGCACCCGGGGATTGTACCTAAGAGGATTGGAACAAAAATGAAGAAGCAATTGATTCTCGCCTCCGCCTCGCCCCGGCGGAGGGAGCTTTTGGGACTGTTCGGCATTCCCTTTACCATTCGGGCAGCGGACATTGACGAGACCATGGACCCCGGAAAGCCCCCCTATGACGAGGTGGCCCGGGTCAGCTGCTGCAAGGCCCTGGCCGTGGAACGCGGTCCGGAGGACGTGGTGGTGGCAGCGGATACCATTGTGGTCTGCGGTACCAGGGTGCTGGGCAAGCCCCACAGCCGGGAGGAAGCAATTTCCATGCTGAAGCTGCTCTCCGGCCGGGAGCACCAGGTGATGACCGGCTGCACCGTGCTCTCCGGCAACCGCCGGGAGACCTTTACCGAGGTGACCACCCTGACCTTCCGGCCCCTGTCGGACGCTGAAATCCGGCGCTATGTGGATTCCGGCGAACCCATGGACAAGGCGGGGGCCTACGGCATCCAGGGCGGCGCCGCCCTGTTCTGCCCCGGCATCCAGGGAGACTACTACAATGTAATGGGACTTCCCGTCTGCCGCCTGGGCATGGTGCTGGGGCAGATGATGGATTGGGAGGAATAACATGAGGAACCTTTTCAACACAAAGCTGAAAATCATTGTGGTGCTGGCGGTACTGCTCACCGCTGTGCTGGCGGTGATGGCAGGCCTGACCAACCGAAGCATCCCGGAGCTGATGGTCCAGGGCATTCTGGCCCCCTTCCGGGCGGCGGGCACCTCCCTGACCAAAACCGCGGAGCGGTACTACAGCTATATGTTCCGCTATGAGGCCCTGGAGGCAGAGAACGAGGCCCTGAAAGCCAGCATCGCCCAAATGGAGGACGTGGCCCGCCAGGCCGACGCCACCGCCCGTGAAAACGCCCGTCTGCGCAAGGCCATGGCGCTGAAGGAGGTCCATGAGGACTACGACATGACCGATGCCTACATCATCGGCTGGAGCTCCACCGACTGGTCCAACACCTTCACCATCAACCG
>JBJDYM010000032.1:0-32064 GCA_051867315.1 Faecousia sp. | reverse complement strand
CTCCCCTTCCATGGTGCTTTTTTCATAGCAGTACAGGCCATGCCAGTATTCCACGTGGATGCTGCTTTTTTCAAAGTCCACCTCCTTGGGCGTGGCCATGACGATCTCCGGCGCCGCACGAAACCGAAACAGGCCCAAAGAGCCCGTGAAGATATTGTTCATGGCAAAGGTGTGAAGCGTGGGGATAAAGAGCTTTTCCATCTTTTTTCACCTGATTCATGTTTTTTATTATCATACCACAGCCGCAGCAAAAAGGCAAATACACGAAATACTTGCAAAATAGTCCGTGATGTGATAAATTACACCACGGTGATTTTATGAAAAAACAATTAAAAGGTTCTCTTGCCCTGCTCTGCGGTACCATTATTTGGGGCTCCGCCTTCATTGCCCAGAGCGTGGGAATGGACCTGATCGGCCCATTCACATTTCAAACCATCCGCTGTATGCTGGCGGTCATTTTTCTTTTTCTGCTGACACTGGTTTTTGATTTCAAAATTGGAATTGCAAAGTCGCTGGCCAAATGGAAAAGCAAAAGGCTATGGATCGCCGGTGGGATCTGCGGCGGCGCTTTGTTTATCGCGGCCAGCCTGCAGCAGGTGGGTCTAATCTACACCGACCCCGGAAAAGCGGGATTTCTCACTGCCATGTACATCGTTCTGGTGCCCGTGCTTGGGATCTTCGTCCACCGCAGACCCGGCATCAACGCGGTTTTCAGCGTGGCACTGGCTCTGGTGGGACTGTATCTGCTGAGTTTCATGGGCGTTACCACCATCAATGTGGGGGATCTGCTGCTGATTGGCTGTGCCCTGGCTTTTGCGGTACAGATCCTGCTGATTGACAGCTTTGCCCAGGATTTGGACGGGCTTCGGCTCAACTGCGTCCAGGCCCTGGTGGTCGCCATTCTTTCCCTCCCCTGGATGCTGCTGACCGAGGAACTGGACATGGGCAACATCCTTGCCTGCTGGCTGCCCCTGGGCTTTGCCGGCATTCTCTCCATGGGTGTGGCCTACAGTCTGCAAATCGTTGGGCAGAGAAATCTGGACCCCACCACCGCCTCCCTGATCATGAGTTTGGAATCCGTGTTTGCGGCTCTTGGCGGCTGGCTGATCCTCCACAACACCATGACCGCCCGGGAGCTTTGCGGCTGCGGTCTGGTCTTTGCAGGCGTGATCATCTCCCAGCTTCCTGTGAAAAAGAAAAATCCATAATCAAAAGACTCGCAGTGGTTCAGGAAGATTCCTGCCGCTGCGAGTCATTTTATATAAAAAGGAGACGATTGATCCACCGCCTCACATTCCAGATAATCCAATGGGAAAGGTCATGCATATGCTGAATTGTGATTTCTTTTTTGGAAAGGAAGTACATTATGACGCTTGTATGTTTGACGGCGCTGGGCGTGGGAGGCGCAACGGTGCTTGGGACCATTCTGGGGATTCCCTGCAAAAAAATCTCCCATCGGTTCAGTGACATTGTGCTGGCCTTTGCAGCCGGCGTGATGCTCTCCGCTGCGATCTTAGGGCTCATTCTTCCTGCCATCGAGCGGAAGGAAAACGGCGGCCTGGCCGTCACCCTCTGCGGCATTTTCGCCGGGGCAGGGTGCATCAGTCTGGTGGATCGAATCGTGCCCCACATTCATAAACTCATTGGCTGGGAGGACGATATCCATGCCCACAACCTCCATGCGGATAAGCTGCTTCTGTTTGTTGCCGCCATGGCGATTCACAATTTCCCCGAGGGGCTTGCGGCCGGAGTGAGTCTGGGTTCCGGGGACTTGAGAGCAGCGCTGCTGATTTCCGGTGGGATTGCCTTACAAAACGTCCCGGAGGGATTGGTCACCGTCACCCCCATGCTGGCAGCGGGCTTCAACCCAAGGAAAACCTTTTTGTGCGGACTGACCACGGGGATCATCGAAATTGTGGGCACCTTTGTGGGCTACTATGCCGTCACTTTGGCCTCCGCTGTGCTCCCCTTCTGCCTGGCCTTTGCAGGGGGAACCATGCTCTTTGTCATCAGCGACGAAATGATTCCCGAGACCCATGACCACGGAAACGAGCGGGCTGCAACTTATTCCTTGCTGATAGGGTTTTGCCTGATGCTGATTACCGACGTGCTGCTGGCCTAGGGTTGCGCGAGAAAAAGAAATATGGTATGATCACAAAAGAAAGGGATGATAACGTGGAAAAAGCGATTCTTTTTGATTTGGACGGAACCCTTACTGATTCCGGTGAAGGAATCATCAACTGTGCCCGGATGACGTTGGAGCGGTTTGGGCTTCCCGTCCCCAGCCGGGAGGAAATGCGGGTTTTCGTAGGGCCTCCCCTAGGGGATACCTTTGTCAAATTCGGCGTCCCACCGGAACGGACGCAGGAGGCCATTGACATTTTCCGAAGCCGGTATGTTCCCATCGGGAAATATGAGAACCACCCTTACCCCGGCATCCGGAAGCTGTTGGAGACATTAAAAGCCCAAGGGCATAAGCTTTTCGTTGCTACCTCCAAGCCCGAGGTTACAGCCGTGGAGGTGCTGGAGCATTTTGATCTGGCGAAATATTTTCATTTGATCTGCGGTGCTTCTCTCGACCAGAGCCGAACCACCAAAGACGCGGTCATCGCCTTTCTGCTGGAACAGAACGGGCGCATAGATAACGCTGTGATGGTTGGTGACACTGCATTTGACGTAGCTGGTGCAGCTGCTCACGGAATCCCCACCATCGGTGTCGCCTGGGGTTACGGTGAACTGGAGGACATAAAAAGGGCCGGGGCCGCCGCCATCGCGGAAACCCCGGAGATGCTGCTGGAACTTCTCAATCATTGGCCAAATTCGATGTAAAAATCCAAACAAACGTCAGTTCAGATTCAGCTTGCGGTCCATTAGCCAGTACATCAGGAAGTACCCCGCCACGGAGATGGCCGCCATCAGCAACATGGAAACGCTCTGCGTGGTGAGAA
The DNA here is from genome assembly GCA_051867315.1 of Faecousia sp. Classification (GTDB taxonomy): domain Bacteria; phylum Bacillota; class Clostridia; order Oscillospirales; family Oscillospiraceae; genus Faecousia. The sequence continues at coordinate 29,116 of JBJDYM010000032.1, read as the reverse complement.
AAATCTGTTCGCCTGAATAATCCGCAATGACCTGCTTGGACATGATAACGCCGTTCACGATGGAAATCGCCACATTGATCCCGTAGTATACCCCCACGGCTGCCAGAATCTTGTGCTTTTTTGCAATGATGGAACCGATGGTTACGGACAGCATCAGTACTACCATCTCACAGATGCCGCTGCACAGGACATTTCCCAGGAACAGGGCGACATGGCCTTTGAGTTGGCCAAATTCCATGGATAATTCCGCCCAGAGCCTCGGGAAGAATTCCCAGAGGGCTTCATAGAATCCCTCCACGGCAGAAAACCCGATCATCAGCCATATGCCGATGGCCGCGCAGATTGCAAAAAACATAATGACCATGCCGATAGCGGAATTCACCATGCTGGATAGAAGATTCTGGTGGGTGCTCACCGGTAAGGTAAAAGTCAGGTAGCCCTCGTCGGTAAAACGGCTTCTATAGAATCTTCCGATCAGCAGGAACAGTGCTGCTACGCCTGCCAGGGCTACAGCAACGATGGCTGCTACCATAGCGGAAATATTCAATACGATGATGACATTTTGCTGCATATCCTGCACTGTACTGGCCCACATCAGATAGCGCATGGTCAGTCCGCCCAGCAGGCTGGCACCCAGGCAGATGAGGCAAAGGATTCCCAGCATTCCCCGGGTCGCCCGCCATTCATGCTTTAGCAGTTTGGTAAACATTTGAACACCTCCCGAAACAGTTCATCCAGCGATTTCCCGGCCTCCTCCCGAACGGCATCGGTCTCGCCTCTCTGGATCACCTTGCCCTGATACAGAAACAGGAATTCATCCAGCACCCGCTCCACATCAGAAATCAGGTGGGTGGAGATCAGCACCGTTGCGCTGGGATCATAATTGTTTATGATGGTATTTAAGATGTAGTCTCTTGCGGCGGGGTCTACGCCGCCAATGGGCTCATCCAACAGATAGAGCCGCGCCCTGCGGGACATGGTCAGCACCAGCTGTACCTTCTCCTGGGTGCCCTTGGACAAGCTGCGAAGCCGTGCCTCTGGGTCAATGCCCAGCGCGGTGAGCATATGCTCCGCCCGGCTTCTGTCGAAGTCCTGATAGAAATCCCCAAAGAAGTCCAGCAGCTGTGAAACCTTGCGCTGCTTGTTGAAGCAGGTTCGGTCCGGCAGATAGGATACCAGCGCTTTACTGCCCGGACCAATCCTCTCACCGCAGACAGTGATTTCTCCGGCGGTGGGTGTCAGTAAACCTGCCGCCATTTTGATAAAGGTTGTCTTGCCGCTGCCATTGGGGCCCAGCAGACCGATGATCCTGCCCTGGGGCAGCTCCAAATTCAGGTTGTCCAGCGCCGGATTCCCGTGATAGCACTTGGTCAGCCCGGTGGCTTTTAACACGCAGTCCATTTACACATCCTCCTTCTTTTTTTCCAGATTCAGCAGCAGCTGTGCCGCTTGGGTCGGCGTAATACCGAACACCATGAATTTTTCAGCGCACTCCCGCGCCAGCTCTTCCAGTGTACGATCCCGCAGTTCCTCCAAAACGCTCGGATTTTGCGTAACGGTGCGTCCGCTGGTGCCGCCGCTGATCAGTAGTCCTTCCCGCTCCAGCTCGGTCATCGCCCGCTGCATGGTGTTTGGATTGACCTGCGCCTCCGCCGCCAAATCTCGAACGGATGGAATCTTCCCGCCAGGGGGAAGCTCACCCCGCAGGATTGCGCCCCGGATCAAGGCCATAATCTGCTGATACACCGGACGATCTCCTGTAAACTTCCAGTTCATAGGCACCTCCTCTGTCCTACTGTATTAGTGCATTAATACAATAGCACATTCATACAGAAATGTCAAGCGCAATTTACGAGAATATCCCCCCTGCGTTTGCAGGGGGGATTGGAATGCATTGGTTTATTCGGCGTCGTCAATCAGACCATAGCCGCCGTCGTTTCTCTTATAGACCACAGCGAAGGAACCGCCGTTATCCTCATCCCGGAAGGCGAAGAAATTGTGGTCCAGCAGATTCATCTGAAGCACGGCTTCCTCTCTGGTCATGGGGCGGAAATAGAACTGCTTGGTACGGGTGATGCTCAGATCCTCCTCATCAGCCTCGGGAGCAAAGGAGGTTTCGTCCTGGACGCTTCGAACAAAGGCATCCTGACGCAGTCGACGGGCAAGGCGGGTCTTGTTCTTACGGATCTGGCCTTCAATGGTGGCCACCGCGGCATCGATGGAGGCGAACATATCGGACGTGCTTTCCGAAGCCCGGAACCAGGTGCCGGCACCGTGGACGGTGAGCTCTGCTTTGTTCCGGTTCTTCTCCACAGAAAATACAATGAGTGCTTCCGCATCCTCCTCAAAGTAGCGCGCCAGCTTGGTTACCTTTTTCTCCGCGTAGGCGTGGACCTTTTCAGGCAGCTTGACTTTCTTTTCACTATACTGGAATTTCATATGCGGCAGCTCCTTTCTATGTACCGGTTTTCCGGTGTAGTTAAACTATACCACGCTTCGGCACATTCGACAAGGGGTCAGGAATCAATTTCATCCTCGTCGTCCAAAAGTTCTGCCATGATCATATTATAGATAATCTCCGCTTTCTTTTCATAGAGCTTCCCAAGGCGCACGGCCTGGCGCTGATTGGGGGCCAGCAGCTCCAGCGTCATCAGATTGCCGCTTTCGTCGTCCAGGGCCATGATGACGGAGCAGTCGCCGCCCTCCCTGGGGATGACCTGAGTTTTGACAAAGCTGCTCCTGCGCAGCTGGCGGTTGAACCGGTTCACCGCATTTTCCGCCCGGCAGCGAACGGTGTAGGCGATGGAATCCTGGGTCAGGGAGCCGTCCGCCCTGCCCTTTTCGGTGATCTCATATAAATCCGGCTCCTTTTCCACCAGGTGGCCGGATTTAACCATCTGGGGAATGGCGGTGCAGACGTCAAAATAGCTCACGCAGTCATCCTGATAGCACAGCTCATAGATCTGCTGGCTGGTGGCAGGATAGCCCACTCTGGACATGACAAAGAGGATCAAAACCTTCACATCCAGCATGTCATGAATAAAACCAAGTCTTTGCAAGAAGATCCCTCCTTTCTGATTATTATACAGGATGCCGACAAAAAATCAAGAAAAATCAATTTCCCTCCATCCCAGGCACAACCCCGGTTCCTGCCTCATATTCTGGAACACAGGAGTGATGACAATGTCAAATATTCTGATCTATCCAGCGGGGTGCACCCCCGCGTGTCACGCAGCGGCCGGGGAACTGGCCCGCAGAGGCGTTGCCATAATCGACCATATCACGCCGGAGGCCACACACCTGCTGATGGATGTGCCCAGCTTTTCGTCAAGCGGAGTACTCAGAAGCGGGGCAAGCTTCTCTGAACTGATGTCGCTGGTCCCGGAGGGCATTACACTGATTGGAGGAAGGGTGCCGGAATCCATTGCTTCAAGGTATCCCACCATTGATTTACTGGAGGACGATACATACCAGTTTGAAAATGCCGCCATCACGGCAGAATGCGCCCTGCGGGTCGCGGCGGAACGGGTTTCCTTCACCTTCCGGAAAACGCCGGTATTGATCGTCGGATGGGGCCGGATCGGAAAACACCTGGCCTTCCTGCTGAAAGCCTATGGGGCCAACGTGACCGTTCTTTCCCGCAGTGCCCGCCACCGGGCAGAAGCCGCTTCCTTCGCTCTGCAGGCCGTTTCACCGGCGGCGCTGCCGAAGCGAATCGGTGATTTTCGGATCATCTTCAACACCGCTCCCGGGGTCATGATTCCCAAAGACCTGGCTGAGGCCAACGAAAGCTGTCTGAAAATTGATTTGGCCTCCGAGGCCGGCATTGAGGGAGAAGATGTCATCCGGGCCAACGGACTGCCGGGAATCCACACGCCGGAGAGCGCCGGACGGCTGATGGCGGATACCATCCTCCGCTTGATCGGGGAGGGTGAACAATGAATATCGGATTTGCGATGTGCGGCTCCTTCTGCACCTTTGCAAGGGTGTTTCCCATCATGGAACAACTGGCAAAGGAGCATACGGTCTACCCCATCTTCTCCACTGTCTCTGCCGCCACGGACAGCCGGTTTGGCAAAGCGGCGGATTTTATCGCCCGGGCCAAGGAGCTCTGCGGCAGGGATGTGATTCAGACCATCGCCGAAGCCGAACCCATCGGTCCGAAGAAGCTGCTGGACGTTCTGGTGATTGCCCCCTGCACCGGCAATACCCTGGCAAAGCTCAGTCACAGCATCGCGGACACTCCCGTGACCATGGCCGCCAAAAGCCATCTGCGGAACGGGCGTCCGGTGGTGGTGGCCATATCCACCAATGACGGCCTTGCCGGGGCCGCAGAGAACATCGGCCGGTTGATGGCGAGAAAGAACTACTACTTTGTTCCATACGGACAGGACGATGCCCAAAAGAAGCCCACCTCTCTGGTGGCGCATTTTGATCTGATTCCTGCCACCATCGATGCGGCTGTTTTGGGCAAACAAATTCAGCCTCTGATTCAATCTTGCTGACGGAGGAAATAAGCGTGAAAAACGGGAGGTACCGGTTTTGTTCGGTATCTCCCGTTTTGATATGATCAGATTCCGGCCAGCTCTTTCAGCTGTTCAGCCAGGTCGGTTGCCTCCCAGGGGCGGTCTGCCACACCGAAATGGCCGTTGGCAGCGGTGGCGGAGTAGATGGGGCGGCGCAGATCGAAGCGGTGGATGATGCCGGCCGGGGTCATATCCACGGTTTTTCGAAGCAGCTCGGTCATCTTTTCCTCGGGGATGCGGCCGGTGCCGAAGCTCTCCACCCGGACGGACACAGGCTCCGCCACACCGATGGCATAAGCCAGCTGCACCTGCACCTTGGTTGCCAGCCCCGCGGCCACCAGGTTCTTGGCCATATACCGGGCCAGGTAAGCGCCGCTGCGGTCCACCTTGGTGGGGTCCTTGCCGGAGAAGGCGCCGCCGCCATGGGAGAAGTAGCCGCCGTAGGTATCCACAATGATCTTTCTGCCGGTGAGACCGGTGTCGCCGTCGGGGCCGCCAATGACAAACTTGCCTGTGGGGTTGATGAAGAGGTGCTTCACATCCTCCAGCCGGAAGCCATACTGCTCCAGCACCGGGGCGATCACGTTCTGAGCGATGTACTTGCGCAGCTCCTCCATGGCAAAATTCTCGGTGTGCATCACGGACACCACCACGGAGTCCACACCCACCACATTGCCCTGCTCGTCAAACTCCACGGTGACCTGGGTCTTGCCGTCGGGGCGGAGCGAATCGTTGGAGCGGATGCACTCCGTCAGCCGGTTGCTCAGGGCCCGGGCCAGAGCAATGGGCATGGGCATCAGCTCCGGGGTCTGGGTGCAGGCGCCGCCAAACATCATGCCCTGGTCCCCCGCGCCGCCCACCTGGTCATTAGTACCCATGGCAATGTCTGCGGACTGGGTGTGGATGCGGCACTGGATTTCCACCGTATCGGCATCGAAGCCGTCGCCGGGATGGGTGTAGCCGATCCTGCGGATGGCCTCCCGGGCCACAGAAGGATAGTCCACCACGGCCTGGGTGGTGATTTCACCGCAAATCAGGCAGAAGTTTGTGGTAACCATGGTCTCACAGGCCACTCGGGAATTGGGGTCCTGGGCCAGGCAGGCATCCAGGATGGCGTCAGAAATAGAGTCCGCTACCTTGTCGGGGTGGCCGTTGGTGACACATTCGGAGGTAAAAAATCTTTTTTCCATTTTTTTCGGTTCCTTTCTGTCTATACGCATCATACGTTCTGACAAAAGAAAAGCGCACACCGAAGATTCGATGTGCGAATGTATCGAATCCTCATCTTTCGTTGCCGCCGGATTTAGCACCTTGAAAAACAGGTTGCTGGGTTTCATCGGGCCGTTCCCTCCACCACTCTTGATAAGGCTGTATGCAGTTTTCATTTTGCAGGGATATTATAGCGCTTGTTTCGGAATTGTCAAGTAGGCGCGAAACTTTCCTCCATTGTTCACAAATCCGATATGGACTTTTCCCGCAACTGTGGTAAAATGGATACAAGTCATATTTAGGAGTTGAGACCATTGAACAAATTCCGCAGATCCTTTGAACGCTTCTGCCTGCGCAACCAGAACAAAGGCATTCGCAACCTGATGCTCTATATCTGCTCCGGCAACGCAGTTGTGTATTTGCTGAGCATCATCAGCCAGAACTACTATCTTTACTATCTTCTGTGCTTTGACCGCACTCGAATCCTTTCCGGTGAAATTTGGCGGCTGTTCACCTACCCGCTGACCATGCACGCGGGTCTGGGCGGTGGGCTGAACATCCTGCTGGTGGTCATCAGTCTGCTGTGCTACTACTCTCTCGGCATGGTGATCGAACGCCGGTGGGGCACACTGAAATTCAATTTGTTCTATCTGTCCGGCGTGGTGATGATGGATATTTTCTGCATGTTCTTCCCCAACTGCCGGGCGGATGTGTACTATCTGAACCTGAGCCTCTTCCTCAGCTACGCCACCATGTTCCCCGACGCCACCTTCCTGCTTTATATGATCATTCCCATTAAAGCATGGATTTTTGCCCTGATCGACCTGGTGCTGGTGCTGGTTGGCACCATCCAGAATCCCTTCCCCACCAATTTCTTCCCGCTGATCGCTCTGGCCAACTATTTCCTCTTCTTCGGTTCGGACGTGCTGAACCTGTTCCCTGTGAAATGGCGAATGAAGCTGCGCAATCTTTTCCGGGGCAAAAATGCCTCCAGCGGCCCCAAGGTTGTCCACTTCCGGGTTTCCCCGCAGCCGGAGCAGAAAAAGCAGGATTATAACCACCGCTGCACCGTATGCGGGCGCACCGATGTGACGAACCCGGAGCTGGAATTCCGCTACTGTTCCCGCTGCAAAGGGTACTACTGCTACTGCCAGGATCACATCAATAACCACACCCACATCGAATAAAACAAACAGAGAGGTTCACTGCGATGGCAAAGTATATCATGGCTCTGGATTCCGGTACCACCTCCAACCGCTGCATTCTGTTCAATCAGAAGGGGGAAATCTGTTCCGTTGCTCAAAAGGAATTTACCCAATTCTTTCCTCACCCCGGTTGGGTGGAGCATGACGCGGAGGAGATTTTCGACACCATGCTCTCCGTGGCCCGTCAGGCCCTTGCAAACATTGGAGCAAAGGCGCAGGACATTGCCGCCATCGGCATCACCAACCAGCGGGAAACCACCATTGTATGGAACCGGCACACCGGCCACCCGATCTGCAGCGCCATCGTGTGGCAGTGCCGCCGAACCGCCGAATTCTGTGAGCAGCTGCGTCAGGCGGGCTTGACGGAGACCATCCGGCAGAAAACCGGCCTGGTGATTGATCCCTATTTCTCCGGTACCAAAATCCGGTGGATTCTGAAAAACGTCCCCGGAGCCATGGAACTGGCTCAGCGCGGAGAGCTGCTGTTCGGGACGGTGGAAACCTGGCTCATCTGGAAGCTCACCGGCGGGAAGGTGCATGTAACGGACTATTCCAATGCCTCCCGCACCATGCTGTTCAACATCCGCACCCTTTCCTGGGATCCAGAGATCCTGAGCAGGCTGGAGATTCCCGCTTCCATGCTGCCCACTCCCATGCCCTCCAGCTGCCGCTATGGGCAGACGGAACCCCAGTTCTTCGGGGCGCCCATCCCCATTTCCGGCGCTGCGGGTGACCAGCAGGCGGCCCTGTTCGGACAGGCCTGTTTCAATCCCGGCGATTCCAAATGCACCTACGGCACCGGCGCGTTTCTGCTGATGAACACCGGCAGTGAGCCCATTTTCTCAAGCAACGGTCTGGTCACCACCATTGCCTGGGGCCTGAACGGCCAGGTGAGCTATGCCCTGGAAGGGTCCATCTTCGTGGCGGGAGCTGCCATCCAGTGGCTGCGGGACGAGCTTCGGATCATTGAGTCCGCTGCCGACTCTGAATACATGGCGGGCAAGGTGCCGGATACCAACGGCTGTTATGTGGTGCCCGCCTTTACGGGGCTGGGGGCGCCCTATTGGGATGCCTACGCCCGGGGTGCCATTGTGGGGCTGACCCGGGGCGTGAACAAATACCACATCATCCGGGCTACTCTGGACTCCATCGCCTACCAGGTGGCCGATGTGCTTTCCGCCATGGAATCCGATGCAGGCATCCATCTGTCCAATTTGAAGGTGGACGGTGGGGCCAGTGCAAATGACCTTTTGATGCAGACCCAGTCCAACATCAGCAACGCACCGGTCTATCGCCCCGTGTGCGTGGAAACCACCGCCGCCGGTGCCGCCTACCTGGCGGGACTGGCTGTGGGCTACTGGAAGGATCAAAGCGAAATTCAGAAAAACTGGTCGGTGAACCGGTTCTTTGCTCCGGACATCAGCCAGCAGGAGCGGGAAAAGAAAATTTCCGGCTGGCGCAAGGCCGTTTCCTGCTGTGCAGGCTGGGGAAAGGAATAAACAGAATGGATGCTTAGGCAAATTGTAATTTATCGCACTGGCGCGGCAGCGCCCATGGCTCCTTTGTGTAAAGGGAGCTGTCAGCGAAGCTGACTGAGGGATTGGGCATAAGGCATTTCCGTCTATTGGAAGGTTTCGGCGAAGAGCGTACCAGGTATTACCTTATCCCTCTTCGCATCGGGTTGTACCATGGCGTCGGTGCCTGCTGCCCAATCTCCCTACCCAAGAATTAAGGTATGATTGCCACTGGCAATCATGGCCATTACAGATTCGCTGCGCGGAGCGCCACCCTTTACACAAGGGGGGCTCGGCTGGTGCGTGTCGTTCCTCGATACCATTTAACCCGCCAAACACCAATTTGCTGAGCAGTACTGGTCGAGGGGCCCAGGAGTTGTGGGTTGATTGCCCAGCGTTCGTAACGAATTGGCCGCGGGCCCTGCCCGCCAAACAACAATTTGCCGGTCTGATGGCGAAAAATGTTTTGGGCGGCACTCCGTCTTTTACGGCCCGGGGCGCATAGGATGTTCCATACATCTGAAATTTGAGGTGGTAGTATGGAACCTGTTGCGAACCGAAATCAAATCACCCTGCGGGGGAGCCTGCGGGAGCTGCCGGAATTCTCCCACGAAAACCACGGGAAGCGCTTTTTCCGGTTTTTTCTGGAGGTACCCCGGCTTTCCGGAGCCATTGACACCCTGTGCGTGATTGCCGAGGAATCCATTTTGAACACCGTAGACCTGTCCGGAGGGGAAATGCTCACCGTCACCGGCCAGGTGCGCTCCCACAACCTCCGGGACAACGGGAAACGGCATTTGTCGGTATTTGTCTTTGCCGCCGCCATATTTGCGGAGGACGGCGAGCCCATCAACACCGTGCAGCTCGATGCGGTCATCTGCCGGGAGCCAACCTACCGCCGGACGCCTCTGGGGCGGGAAATCTGCGACGTAATGCTGGCAGTCCCCAGACCCTTTCACCGGGCGGATTATTTGCCCTGCATTCTCTGGGGCAAGATTGCCGCCCAGGCGGCCCAATGTCATGTGGGAGACCAGCTGATCATCAACGGCCGTCTGCAAAGCCGCATCTATACCAAGTTGACAGAAGAAGGCGCTCAGGAGCGGACAGCCTATGAGGTGTCGGCCCTGACGGCGGAATTTCCCGGCCCGCCATTGGAATGAAGCTTCCTGCGCCGGAAGGCGCAATCTGATTCATATAACACAGAGGGAATGTCATGAAAGAGAAAGTTGATGCCATCATTAAAATTTTGAAGCAGCGCTATCCTGACGCAGTCTGCGCCCTGCAATACGGGAAGGATTATGAGCTGATGATCTCCGTCCGGCTGTCCGCCCAGTGCACCGATGCCCGGGTCAACCAGGTCACCCCCGCCCTGTTCGCCGCCTACCCGACCCTGGAGGCCATGGCGAATGCAGACATCGCTGATGTGGAAAATTACGTGCGCTCCTGCGGATTCTATAAGCACAAGGCAAGGGACATTGTGCTGGCCTGTCAGATGCTGCTCTCCGATTTCGGCGGCAAGGTCCCAGGCACCATGGAGGAGCTGCTGCGGCTGCCCGGCGTCGGCCGGAAGACCGCCAATCTGCTGCTGGGAGACATCTATCAGGTGCCCGGCAGTGTGGTTTGCGACACCCACTGCATCCGCATCTGCGGCAGGCTGGGGCTGAGCACCGGCAAGGAGCCGGAAAAGGTGGAGCAGCAGCTGCGGAAAATCCTCCCTCCGGAGGAAAGCTCCGATTTCTGCCACCGGATTGTCCTCTTTGGACGGGACACCTGCACCGCCCGGAACCCCCGCTGCGGGGAATGCCCCCTGGCCATCTACTGCACCCAGTTCCGTCCCCAGGGCAAATGAAATCATACCCTCCCCTCTTGACGCATACAATGCGGACAAGGGGGGATTTCTTTGCACAATTCCAAACCGATATTTTACCGCGCCCTGATGCTCACCGGGGTGAATCTTCTGCTGCGGGTTGTGGGAACCTCCTTCCATGTGTATCTGTCCCGGCACATCGGGGCGGCGGGAATCGGACTGCTGCAGCTGGTGATGTCCGTGGGAAACCTGGCCATGGTGGCCGGAATCGCAGGCATCCGCACCGCCACCATGTATTTAACCGCCGAGGAGCTGGGAAAGAGCCGGCCCCAGAACGTGGGCAGGATTCTTTCGTCCTGCTTTCTTTACAGCATTCTTTGCAGCTGCACCGTGGCCGCCGTGCTGTATTTCGGCGCCCCGATGCTGGCAGAGCATTGGATCGGAAATGTGCAGACCATCCCGGCGTTGAAAATCTTCGCCGCTTTTTTGCCCGCCGTCTGCCTGAGCGGTGTGATGAGTGGGTATTTCACCGCCGCCAATCGCATTGGAACCCTGGCCATGGTGGAGGTGGCAGAGCAGCTTTGCTCCATGGCAGTCACCATGCTGGCGCTGCTGTTTTGGGCCGGACAGGATGCGGAGCGCTCCTGCATCAGCGTGGTGCTGGGCAGCAGCATCAGCGCCTGTGTGACCCTGGCGCTGCTGGTCCTTCTTCGGCTTCGGGAACATCCCGCCCGGGGAAAGGCATTTCCCGTCCGGCGCAGGCTCCTCCATGCCGCCGTCCCCCTGGCTGGCGCGGATGTGATCCGTTCCGGGATCGGAACAACGGAAAACCTGCTGGTACCCAAACGGCTGGCCCGGTGCAGCCAGGTCAATGATCCTCTGAGCGCCTTTGGACGGGTCAGCGGGATGGTGTTTCCGCTGATGATGTTCCCCGCCTGCATCCTCTACGCTCTGGCAGAGCTTCTGATCCCGGAGCTGGCCCGGTGCAACGCTGCCGGGAGCGAAAAACGCATTAAATACCTGGTTCGAAAAAGTCTGTGGGCCGCTATGCTTTACGGCGTATTTTTCAGCGGGCTGATTTTCCTCTTTGCCGAACCGCTGTGCCAATCACTGTATCACAACGACCTGGCCGGGAAAAGCTTGCGGTATTACGCGCTGATGATTCCCTTCCTTTACTGCGACGCCATCACCGATGCCATGACCAAGGGGTTGGGACAGCAGAAAATCTGCGTTCGGTACAACATTTTTACTTCCGCCATGGATGTGGTGCTCCTGTTTTTACTGCTGCCGGTTTTCGGGATGAAGGGTTACTTTTTTAGCTTTCTTGTGACCCATCTGCTGAACTTCGCTTTGAGCCTTCGCAGACTTTGCATCATTACGGGCTGCCACATTCCCTTTGCCACACCGGCCTTAGCCGCCAGCGCCGGGCTGCTGGCCGCCTGGACAGCCGGACTGGTTGGCCTGGAATGGATTTACGTCCCGTTGTTTTTCATTCTGCTGTATTGGTGGGGTGTTCTGGAAAAGGAGGACATCCGCTGGGCAAAACGGCTGATTCTCCGTCAAACCACCGACTCCCCAATCCCGGGTTGACCGGAGAGGAGAAATGGTCTATAATAAAGAATCATACCGAACAGGATTGTCCACATGAAAAAAGTTCTTTCCTTTCTATGTGTCATGCTGCTGATTGGCGCAGCAGGCTATTTCATTGCCAATGAATACTGTACCTCCCCGGTATCCCCGGCTTCGCCGGACGCATCGCTTTCCGTTCTGTTTCTGGACGTAGGCCAGGGAGATGCCGCTCTGGTGGGCTGTGATGGACACTGGCTGCTGATCGACGGCGGTGGGCGGGACAGCTCTCAAAAAATATACTCCGTGCTGAAAGCAAGAAGCATTTCCTATTTGGATCTGGTGATTGCCTCCCATCCTCACGAAGACCACATCGGCGGTCTGAGCGCTGCATTCCAGGACGCGGATGTGGGGACGGTGCTGTGCTCCACCGCCTCCTACGATAGTAAGAGCTTTCAAAATCTGCAGCGTTACGCTGCGGAAAAGAGCAGCGGGATCACAGTTCCCACCGCCGGAGACCGTTATCCCCTGGGCTCTGCCACCGTGGAAATCCTGGGGCTGAACGCCGGACCAGGGGAAAATGCCGGCTCCATTGTGGCAAAGGTCACCTTCGGAGAAACCTCCTTCCTCTTCCCCGGGGACATGGAGGCAGATTGGGTTGACCCCAAATGGGAGCTTTCCGCCACGGTGCTGAAGGTCAGCCACCACGGAAGCTATACCGGAACCAACCGGAGCTTTATAGACGAAGTATCGCCCAGGTATGCCGTGATTTCCCTGGGGGCGGACAATCCTTACAAAATGCCCCACGCCAGCGTGCTGGATTTGCTGAAGGAGCACTGCAATACCGTCTACCGCACAGACCTGCAGGGGGACATTACCTTCACCTCCGACGGTCACAGCCTCTGCGTGTCCACCCAGAAAGAGGCCACCAGCCGTGCTATTTTCACCCCGGGAGACAGCGAACCGGCCTCCAACCAGCTCACCGCCAATATCCTGCCCTATACCTATATCGTCAACACCAACTCCAAAATCTTCCACCTTCCCTCCTGCCTCAGCACAGACCAGATGAAGGAAAGCAACAAGCTCTATTCCAGTAAATCCAGGGACGAGCTGATTTCCGAAGGCTTCCAGCCCTGTGGAAATTGCAAACCATAAAATATGCCCCCACTTCTTGCAGCCCTATGCTGGTTCAGGAAGAAGCAGCGTCGCCTTCCCCCAATATGAAAACCACCACACCGAAAAAAGTGTGGTGGTTTTCATTTTGACAGGAATGATGGGATCAAATAGACGGTTGATATCCGACGTTCTTCTATATGGTTTCCGCGATTTTTCTTGCCACGTGGACGCCGCTGGCGGAGGCGTGGGAGAGGGAATGGGTCACGCCGGAGCCGTCGCCGATGACGTAAAGGCCCTTGTGGCAGCTTTCCAGATTCTCATCCAGCTCCACCTCCATATTGTAGAACTTGACCTCCACGCCGTAAAGCAGGGTATCATCGTTGGCAGTGCCGGGGGCGATTTTATCCAGGGCGTAGATCATTTCAATAATGCCGTCCAGGATCCGCTTGGGCAGCACCAGGCTCAGGTCACCGGGGGTAGCCGCCAGGGTTGGGGTGACCAGCCCCTCCTCAATGCGCTTTTCGGTGCTTCTTCGGCCCCGGACCAAGTCGCCGAAGCGCTGGACGATGACGCCGCCGCCCAGCATATTGGAAAGCCTGGCGATGCTCTCGCCGTAGCCATTGCTGTCCTTGAAGGGCTGGGAGAAATGCTTGGCAACCAAAAGGGCAAAATTGGTGTTCTCCGTCTGCCGGGCCGGGTCTTCGTAGCTGTGGCCGTTGACGGTGATGATGCCGTTGGTATTTTCATTGACCACGATGCCGTGGGGATTCATGCAGAAGGTGCGCACATTGTCCTCAAATTTTTCCGTGCGGTAGACAATCTTGCTCTCGTACAGCTCGTCAGTCAGGTGGGAGAAAATCACAGCGGGTAACTCCACCCGGACGCCCAGATCCACCCGGTTGGAGCTGGTGCCGATGTTCAGATCCCGGCAGACCTTTTCCATCCACTTGCTGCCGCTGCGGCCCACAGAGGCGATGCAGCTGCGGCAGGTATAGCGCTTCTGCCCCACCAGCACGGCAAAGCCCTCCGGGAGCTTTTCAATGCTCACAACCGGGGACTCGAAATGGAAATCCACCTTGTCTTTCAGTTCGTCGAACAGCTTCCCCAGCACCACCAGATTGATATCCGTGCCCAGATGGCGGACGGAGGCATCCAGCAGCTTCAGCTTGTTCTGCATGCATTTTTTCTTCAGAGCGGTGCCGGTGGTGGAATAGAGCTTGGTGCCCGCACCGCCGTGAGACATGTTGATCTCGTCCACATAGTGCATCAGCTCGATGGCCTGCTTGCGGCCGATGTGCTCATAAAGGGTGCCGCCGAAGTCATTGGTGATGTTGTATTTGCCGTCGGAAAATGCGCCCGCACCGCCAAAGCCGCTCATGATGGAGCAGGTTTTACAGCCAATGCAGCTTTTAATTTTCTCCCCGTCGATGGGGCAGCGGCGTTTTGCCAGGGTATAGCCTGCCTCAAACACGCCCACCTTCATCTCCGGTCTTTTCTTTTTCAATTCGTAGGCAGCAAAAATACCGCCGGGGCCCGCGCCAACAATAATCACATCATAATCCATTGGAGATCCTCCGGTTCTCTTTGATATGTCCATTGTACCGCATCCTTGCGAACTTTTCAAGTCAGATTCTTTTCCGACTCCCCTGTCAGGACCTGCTGGCGGTGTTTTTTTTCGCTGGAATCGATGGCAGCGCCCAGGGCAAGGCCCACTGCCATGCCCAGCACCATGCCAATGGTCATGTTTCCGGCGGAGACCCCCAGGGACATGCCGCAGCACATGCCCAGCATCATGTAAACCACGGACATCTGCGCCATCTTCTTTTCCCGGCGGAACCGGGGGCCCTCCTCCCCCTGGGCGCCTGTGGGTTTAAAATCCAGCTTGGCCAAAACCCGCTGGGAGGCGGCATTGTCCGGAAGCGTCTCCGCCTCCACCGCATATACATCCTTCTGGCTGAATGCCCAATCCAGCAGCACCCGGGCCGCTTCCGTCATGTAGCCCTGACCCCTATGGTCTTTGTCCAGGCCATAACCCCATTCCACTGCGCCTTTTTGGGCGCACCCTTGAAGCAAATATCTCCAATGACGGTGCCGTCCTGTTTCAGCATGATTTTCCACGGGGCATACCACAGCCAATCCTGGGGCTTCTCCCGGCAGCCATCCAGCATCTGCTGATAGGCCTGCCGTTCTTCCCCCTCTTCCATCAGAAGGACCTTCCGGTCCAGCTCCCCCAAAAGCATGGGGGTGAGCGTCAGGCGTCTTGTTTTTAATTTGATCTCTTTTGCCATATTGGCTCCTCCATCAATTCTGAACCACGTGGTGTACCACGGGGCTGTCAGTTTGCAGGGGCAGAAACTGGTAGCCGTTGCTCTGCCCCCAAAGGATGATGCGCTCCACCGCATCCACACTGCAGCTGTGAATGTCGTGCTGCAATACAACGGAATAAGAATTCTCCCGCACGCCGTCCACCACATTCTGGAAGACCGCGCCGGCGGTTTTGGCGTTTCCGGCGTCGTCGCTGTCCACATTCCAGTCGAAATAGGAGAAGCCGCAGTCCTCCACCGCCTGGGTCAGATAGGTCATGATGCCCTGGTTTTTTCGGCTGATGGTGTTGGAGCTTCCCCCCGGGAAGCGGAGCAGCCAGGTCTCCACGCCGGTGGCATCCTGGATCAGCTGCTGCATTGCAAATACGTCCTCAAAATAAGCATCCGCCCCGGAATAGATCTCCCCGTACCGGTGGGAACGGGTGTGGATGCCAATGCTGTGCCCTTCGTTCACCATCCGGCGCATCAGATCCGGATAGCCTGTGTCCACCACAAAAAACGTGGCCTTCACATTATAGCGCTTTAAAATATCCAACAGCCTTGCCGTATCCGGACAGGGACCGTCGTCAAAGGTGAGGTAAATGGTTTTGCCCTTCGGGTAAAGGATCAGAGGCCGGGGGCTGGGCTCCGTCACCAGGGTACGGCTGGCAACGGTCTGGCGGCCCTGGCTGTCGGTCACTTGATAGGTCAGTTGGTAGCTGTCCGGCTGGTAGCGGATAAAGGGGTGGTCGATCGTCACAGTCACCTGAGCCGTCAAGTCACCGTCCATCCGGTCAAAAGCAGTGTATCCGGGATCTGCGAACTTTTCCCCCAGGGGCAGCACTACCCGCTCCCCGCCAAGCAGGGTCAACTCCGGGGGATACTGATCATAGATGGGAATTTCCCGCTCCGCATACGCCGGATTTCCGGAGGAATCCATAACGCAGTAGGTGATTTTCCCCTCCTGCTCCCGGTGCACCACCGCCACCTGGGCTGTGATATCGCCGTCATAATTGTCGTAGGCGGAAAAGCCTGCCTCCTGATATTCCGGAGCGCTCTGTAAATCCTCCCCGTCCGGCACCAGTGTGATCACCGGGCAAACCGTATCCACCACACGGACGATTCTGGCGGCATTGGCCTCAAGGCCCAGAAAATCAACCCGGTAATCCAGCACGTATTGTCCCAGCTTCTGCTCGTTCACCCTGCCGGAAATCTGGGCAGTGGTATTCAGCTCCAGGCCGGATTTCCAGAATTTGCTGCCCCGCAGCAGGACCCGGCAGCCGGGCTCCCGGTAATGCTCCCCATACTCCAGGGTCACCTGTTCCCCGTCCCGCAGTGTAAGCTCCAGAGAAAAATGATTATATCCAAAAAGCAGCAAATACACCGCTGCAGCCAGCAAAATAACAGGCAGAATCACCGCCAATGCCATCAGCCAGGCCCTGCCCGGTTTTTTCCCGGGACGCTGTTGCTCCATTCTTTTCTTCCCTCCATAGTTAACATAACTATACCGCATTTCCAGTCGAAAAAGCAAGAGGTTTTTCTGAATCCGGTCCCAAAAAAAGAGAGCGGCCATTGTACAACTCGCCGACTCTCTTTCTCCGTTGGTTAAGGAAGCTCTGATTCAATCGGTAAGAGCTGGCAGTGGGAGATATTGGCTCAGCCGCAGACGATTTATTCGGAGTTTCCTCAATCCTCCCTCACCTGAATATCCAGTCCCAGCTCTCCGGGCTGGAACCGGGGACAGACGCTTTCTGAAGTGACAATCACCGAAGCGGCCAGGAGCGATCCGATTTCGCAGGCCTCGGCGAGGGTTTTTCCATAGGTCAGACCGATGGCGGCACCGGCGCAGAAGGCATCCCCTGCCCCGGTGGTGTCCTTTACCTGCACCTTTCTGGCCGGGCAATGGCCTTTATTTCCAAACCGGTCGGCATACACCGCCCCGGCGGCACCCATGGTGACGATCAGGCTGTGAATCTGTGCCGCCTGGGTTTTCCGGGCAATCAGCTCCACCATCTGCTCCGGGGTCTTGTCCGAATAGTCCTCCGAGAACAGGATGCCCGCCTCCTGCAAATTGCATACGAAACAGTCCACGTTCATCAGGAAATCCCGCCGCTCCAGAGCAATGCTCATGTTGGACACCACTGCATATACCTTTTTCTCATGCCGCGCCGCCAGCCGGAACACCCGCTTAACAATCTCTTTATCAATATCGATCTCGATGATGATGCTGTCCGCCTGACTGAAAATCTCGTCCCCCTGGCGGTCCAGGATCTCAGCAATGGGCAGCAGGTTCGGCCGCTGGGAGATGGAAGCCGCCACGTCGCCGTCGCTGCCGAACACCGCCAGCCAGGTGCCGATGCCGTCCGGGGTTCTGCGGATGTAATCGGTATTGACCTTGTGACTTTTCAGCTTGCGGATCACGTCCTCCCCGGTGCCGGTTTCATCCACCAGGCTGACAAAGGTGGGGCGGAGCTCACAGTTGGCCACATCCTCCGCCACATTCCGGCCCACACCTCCGTGGATCTGCTCCACCCTGCCCACGTTCCGCCCGGTGGGGATGAAGGTGGATTCCGGGTACCCCTTGATGTCCACAAATACCGCGCCGATCACTACGATTCCCATAATAGCCCCTCTTTCTTCCTTTTTTGTTCATTATACCATGTCAGCGCCAGTTTTCAACCACTTCCATTTTCACGAAAATGTGGTATAATAATCTTTGAATCATGAATGGAGGATTTTGAATGCAGTCAATTGCCGAAATTCTGTCTCGGGAGCTGAAACAGAAACAAGAGTATGTGGAAAATGTCATCCGGCTGATTGATGAGGGTAACACCATTCCCTTCATCGCCCGCTACCGCAAGGAGATGCATGGGGCCATGGATGACACCACCCTGCGCAATCTGGAAACCCGTCTGACCTACCTGCGTAATCTGGAGGCGCGGCGGGAGGAAGTTAAAAAGGCCATCGACAACCAGGGCAAGCTGACCCAGGAGCTGGCGGCTGCCATCGACGGGGCCCAAACCATGACTGAGGTCGAGGACCTCTACCGTCCCTACAAGCAGAAGCGCCGCACCCGTGGCTCCATGGCCCGGGAAAAGGGTCTTGCCCCCCTGGCGGAGGCCATTTTCGCCCAGGACGGTGCCGATCCCCAGGAGCTGGCAAGAGAATACATCAATGAAGAACTGGGCGTCAATACGGTGGACGACGCCCTGGCCGGCGCCAACGACATCATCGCGGAGGATCTTTCCGACAATGCCGAAATCCGCAAGGCTCTGCGGGAGCTGGTGATGCGCCGGGGCAGCCTGGTGTGCAAGGCCGAGGATGCGGAAGCCGAAAGTGTTTATACCCTTTACTATGATTTCTCCCAGCCCATTTCCCGGCTGCTGGATCATCAGATTCTGGCCATCAACCGGGGCGAAAAGGAGGGTATCCTGAAGCCCACCGTTACCCTGCCGGGAAACGAAGGGGCCGCCCTGGTATGCCGCGCCGCGCTGAAACCCCGGCTGAAGGTTTCCGCCTTTGTCCGCTCCGCTGCGGAGGATGCCTACGAGCGTTTGATTTTCCCCTCCATCCAACGGGAAGTGCGCAGTAAACTCACTGACCGTGCCAGCCAGGGGGCCATCCACAATTTTGCCCTGAATCTCAAGCCCCTGCTGATGCAGCCGCCGGTGAAGGGCTTTGTCACCATGGGGCTGGACCCGGGATACCGCAATGGCTGTAAAGTGGCCGTGGTGGACGCCACCGGAAAGGTTCTGGATACCGGCGTGGTCTATCCCACCTTCAGCGAGCGAAAAAAGCAGGAGGCCATCGCCACCTTGTCCTCCCTGATGCGTAAGCACCAGGTGCGCCACATTGCCATCGGCAACGGTACCGCCTCCCGGGAGACGGAGGCCATGGCGGTGGAGATGCTCCGCGCCTTCCCCGAGGCCAGCTACGCCATCGTCAATGAAGCGGGCGCCTCGGTGTATTCCGCCTCCCCCCTGGCAGCGGAGGAATTTCCGGAGTACGACGTCAACCTGCGCTCCGCCGTCTCCATTGCCCGCCGCCTTCAGGACCCCCTGGCAGAGCTGGTGAAAATTGACCCGAAGGCCATTGGCGTGGGCCAGTATCAGCACGACTGTCCCCAGAAAGAGCTGGATGCCGCATTGGGTGCGGTGGTGGAGGACTGCGTCAACGCCGTTGGCGTGGACGTAAACACCGCCTCCCGGAGCCTTTTGGAGCAGGTTTCCGGCCTGAACAGCACCACTGCCAAGAACATCGTGGCCTTCCGGGAGGAAAACGGCCCCTTCACCAGCAGAAGCCAGCTGAAAAAGGTGCCTAAGCTGGGCCCCAAGGCTTTCGAGCAGTGCGCCGGCTTCCTGCGGATCCCCGAAAGCAAGGAAGTGCTGGACAACACCGGTATTCACCCCGAATCCTACTCCGCCGCCAAAGCGCTGCTGAAGCTGCTGGGCTGCACCGACCGGAGCCAGCTCCCTGCGATGCTGCATGAGTATGGCCCGGCAAAAGCTGCCGTAAGCTGCGGCGTCGGAGAACCTACACTGGAGGACATTGCCAGGGAGCTGTCCAAGCCCGGGCGGGACCCCAGAGACGAGCTGCCCGCACCCATTCTGCGCAAGGATGTGCTGGACATCAAGGATTTGAAGCCCGGCATGGAGCTCACCGGCACCGTGAGAAATGTAATTGACTTCGGTGTATTCGTGGACATCGGCGTCCATCAGGATGGTCTGGTGCATATCTCCGAGGTTGCCGACCGCCGCCTGCGCCATCCAAGTGAAGCCGTCAAGGTTGGGGATGTGGTCAAGGTCGTAGTTCTGAACGTGGACGAAAAGCGCCGCCGAATCAGCCTGAGTATGAAGCAGGTGGGCAAGACCCAGGCGGTTTGACTGCTCATTCAGCAGAAATTGTAACATTTTCCGTAACTCTTGACATATTTCGTTACCTGTTGTATACTTTAGCCAGTATATCCATGATTGGAGTTTTTTCTATGCGTAAAATACTGCGATTTGTGGTCCCTGCTCTGTTGGCGCTGCTGGTGGTTGCCAGCATCTTCTGGTATCTGTTTGATTACGACAGAGCCTTTACCCGCGACATTCTGCTGAGTCAGGCCCGCATCAACGATGCCCGGGGCAATTCCTCCATCTCCGCCTGGTTCTACCGGATGGCCTATGCCCACTCCGGCAACGACGAGGATGTGGCGCTGGAGCTTGCCAACCAGTATAAATCCGACGGCAACTACACCAAAGCAGAGGTCTCTCTTTCCCAGGCCATCAGCGCAGCCCCCAGCACTGCGCTGTACACCGCTCTCTGCCGCACCTATGTGGAGCAGGACAAGCTGATGGACGCAGTGGCACTGCTGGCCAACGTGCCCGATTCCACCATCCATGCCCAGCTGGACTCCCTGCGCCCCACCGCTCCCACCGCTGCCCAGGACCCCGGGTTCTATAACACCTATATCAGTGTAGAGCTGCACTCCTCCTCCGGCACGATTTACTACACCACCAACGGGGAATATCCCACCATTGACAGCGAGCCCTACACCGAACCCATCAAGCTGCCCCTGGGCGAAACCGTCCTGTATTGCATCAGCGTAGATGACAGTGGCCTTGTCAGTCCCGTCAGTGTGCTGGCTTATACCGTGGGCGGCGTGGTAGAGCCCGCCATCTTCATGGATGCGGATGTGGAATTCGCCATCCGGGATGCCCTTGGAATGACCCGCACCGAAAGTCTTTACACCAACGACCTATGGTCCATTACGGAATTTTCATTCCCCGCCCAGGCCTGGACGCTGGAGGATCTTTCCAAACTGACCCATCTGGAAAGCCTGACCATTCAGAACCTCCCCAATGGCAGTCTGGCGGATCTGGCTTCCCTGACGGAGCTGAAATCCCTGGATCTCAGCGGCTGCCGGTTCTCTCCTTCGGAGCTGCGGGTGCTGGAAAAGCTGCCCAATCTCCAAAAGCTGGTTCTTTCCAACTGCGCACTGAGTACCATTGCCGATTTGGAGAATCTGACCAGCCTGACCTATCTGGACATCAGCAACAACACCATTCGAAATCTGGAGCCCCTGACAGGAATGACGAACATGCGGGAGCTGTATCTGCAGCTGAACGCAATCACCTCCCTGGAAGCATTAACCTCCATGTATGATTTGGAAAAGCTGAACATTTCCTTCAACTCCGTCAGTTCCCTGGTCCCCCTGGGGCTGTGCGGAAAGCTGAACTGGCTGGATGCCTCCAACAACACCATTTCCAGCGTGAACGGCATTGCCAACCTGCAGCTGCTGACCACCCTGTCGCTGGATTACAACCAGCTGTCCGATGTTTCCGCCCTGGGCGCCTGTATCCAGCTGAAGGAGCTGAGCTTCACCAACAATTCCATCTATGATATTTCCACTCTGGCCTCCCTGACCAATTTGGAAATCTTCGACTTCTCCTACAACAATGTGACTTCCCTTCCCTCCTGGCCGCAAAACTGCGCGCTGCGGGTAATTCAGGGGGCACACAACCAAGTAAACAGCCTCTACGTTCTGGGCGGCATGCCGAATTTGACCTATGTTTCCATGGATTATAATAATCTCACGGATGTAAGCAATCTGGCCAGCTGTATCAGCCTTGTTCAGGTCAATGTATACGGCAACGCCATCTCCGACGTCTCCGCCCTGACCCAGCACAGCATCATCGTCAATTACGACCCCACCTAGAAAACGGGGCGAAAAAGAATCCCAACCACTCGCGAACCAGTGGTTGGGTCTGACCCCATAGGGGTACTGAGGGTTTTTCATCGCATCGTAATTACAAGCAGCCGCTTAAAGCGGCTGCTTGTTTTGCCTTACTTCACTCGCTCACCCGTGAACGGGTCTGTGAATTCTGTTAGCGACATCCGGTCCTTTTCGAAATCCTCTGTTAGTTGATTCCTTATGCAGGGGTTTATATTAAGCCTGAAGGCTTCCCAACAAAAAACGCACCCGCAAAACAGCAGATGCGTTTTTGGCGACCCGGAACGGACTCGAACCGTCGACCTCCAGCGTGACAGGCTGGCGTGCTAACCGACTGCACCACCGGGCCATATTCAAAACAGCAGCCTGATTATAACAGATAATTCTCCATTTGTAAAGAGGAATTTTTCTTTTTAGACACTACCGCTGTAGCGTTACAATTGATGCGGCGCCGGGGCAGGCAAATTCACATCGGGGCCCGGCGTATGCCATTCATCCAGGCACACAAAATGTGACAGGTGGCGGGAGGCTGATAGCCTTCCCCACAGTTGTGTATGCGGTTTTACCACCAAGAAAAAACCGGCCGAAGAATCGGTCGGTTTTATGGAGCGGGTGACGAGGCTCGAACTCGCTACCTCCACCTTGGCAAGGTGGCGCTCTACCGGATGAGCTACACCCGCGAGGGACATGACGTATTATAGCACAAAAGAATCATTTGTCAAGTCCTTTCTTTTGAAAAACGGCGAATTTTCGAAAAAGAGTCATTGCCCAAACACTGCCCAAATGAAGATGTAGGCCGGTACAATCGCGGCAAAGGTAAAAGGAATGCCGATTCGGAAGAAATCCCGGTTGGAAACCGGATAGCCTTCCCTGCGCAGAATCCCGATGCCCGCAATGTTGGCCGAGGCCCCAATGGGGGTACAGTTCCCGCCCAGGGTTGCGCCGGACAAAAGTCCAAAATACAGTGCCGTGGCATCCCCGCCCATCTCGGCTGCAATCCCGGCAATCACCGGAATCATTGTCGCCACATAGGGTATATTGTCAATAAATGCAGAGATCAGCACCGAGGCCCAAACGATGATGGTGTACATCAGAAGCATATTTCCACCGCCCAACTCCACCAGCAGCCGGGCCAGGGCATCGATCACTCCTTCATGGGTGATGCCGCCGATCATCAGGAATAATCCAACCAGCAGCGCCAGGGTTTCAAAATCGATGGCCTTCAGCGGACCCAGCACTGCTTCCAGAGTCCTTTTTCTGGCAGCATTTACAAGCAGACCCACCGCCAAAACCGCGCAGCAGATAAGGCCGTTGGTTTCAGCGGGCAGATTCCAGCCCTCAGGGGCAAAGGAAACACCGATCAGCAAGCCAATGGTGCCGAGCAGCAGTACCGTGGGAACCAAATCCGTCACCTTGGTCCTGGCACCCAGAAAATGAACTGGCTTTTTTTCCTTTCGGAAAAGGAAGAAGACGATCAGTGCCGAAAGGATCGCCCCCAGTTCCACGGCAAAGAAAATGGAGGGCCGGCCCCGATACCAGAAAAAATCCGTAAACGTCAGATTCAGTGCAGATCCCAGCATAATCGCGGTGGTGTCCCCGACCAGGGTTGCCGCTCCCTGCAGATTGGAGGAGACGGCAATGGAAATAATGAAGGGTACCGGATTGGTCTCCAGCTTCCTGCAAACCGCAATGGCAACCGGCGCCACCATCAGGACTGTCGCCACATTGTCCACAAAGGCGGAAATGATTCCCGCAAAAAGGCTGAGGCTTACCGCAGCCCACTGAACGCTGGGAACCCGCTCCATCAGCCATTCCGCCATGCGGTCCGGCATGTGACTGTCGATAAACAGCTGAACCAGTCCCATGGTACCGCCAATCATCAGCAGCACATTAAAATCCAATGTGCCAAAGACAGCGGTTACCGGGAGCATATCAAACGCAATAAACAGCACTCCCGATGCCAGCGCAAGATACGGACGATACTTGCTGAACAAAAGCATCAGCGCATAGGTCAGAACAAAAAGAAGAATGGCAGGCAGCATATTCCGTTCCTTTCCATTGGATTTCCGTGGTGATCATTCGCTCTAAAGTATATGCAAAAAAGCCGACCGAAATCGGTCGGCTTTTAGAGCGGGTGACAAGGCTCAAACTCGCTACCTCCACCTTGGCAAGGCGGCGCTCTGCCGGATGAGCTACACCCGCGAGGGACAGTCTGCCCCGGGTTTGTTACAAGGCATCCTTGGAATATCTGGAAAAACCGTCTCCCAGGACCTGGTGGGCCTCCTGGACGATGACGAACGCATCCTGATCCCGCTCCATCACCAGTTCCTTGAGCTCTGCCAGCTGACGTTTTTTAACCACTGTCAGCACCACCTTTTTGTTCTGGCGGCTGTAATAGCCCTGGCCATGGAGAAAGGTTGCGCCCCGGTCCAGCTTGTCGCAGATGTCTTTTGCAATCTGCTCCGCCTGGTCGGAAATAATCATCGCCACCTTGGAATAGTCAAACCGGTAGATGACCACATCCATCACCTGTCCGGTGAGAAATACCACAATTCCGCTGTAAAGCGCTTTACTGATGTCCCGGAACACCAGGCCGGTGAGAATCACCACACAGCCGTCGAAAAACATGGAAATCGTTCCGATGGGCACATTCCGGTACCGCAGTTTCAGCATCCGCACCATGATATCAGAACCTCCTGTGGAGGTGCCGGAGGCAAACACAATGCCCAGTCCCAGACCACAGAGCAGGCCGCCGTAAATGACGCACACCAGCGTCTCCTGAGGGCCAATGGAGATCAGGGAAAAAACATCAATCATCAAGCTGCTGACCAGCATGCCCAGCAGCGAGCCCGCAAAAAAACGTTTTCCGATCCGAAGTCCGCCGATGATGAACAGCGGCAGATTAAGCAGCACCGAAATAGTGCCCACGCTCCCCAGGCCAGTCAGATGGACCACCACCTGGGCCAGACCGGAAACACCGCCGGTGTTGATGTCGTTGGGCTCCAGGAACAAGCTGAATCCCAGCGCAAATAAGGCGCTGCCAAGAGCCGTGGTGACGATCCAACCGATTTTCTTCCAAAGATTCGCCATAAAATCCTCCGTGAAGATGTTTTGTTTTATTTTTCCCGGCATTGCCCAATCAAAGCTCCATTTTCTCCTGTTTTTCCTGCATATCCTCCGGCTTCAACAGGGCGCCGGCGGCGGGGATGGTCTTGGTGCGGTAACGGCTCTGATTTTCAATACCGCTCTGCTCCAAGGGCACTGCGGAGGTGAGCACAGCTTTCTTTTTCAGCGACAGCACCGTCACGCCCTGGGTATTCCGTGTGGTTTTGGGCAGCAGCTGGGCCGTGGAGAAAATCAAGGCACGGCCATCGCTGGAATAAACCGCTATCTGGGCATCGGTCTGAAGGGCAGTGACGCCAACCAGTGGGCTCTTGTCGCAGTAGGCGCCGGTGAGCTTCTTGCGGTTGGTTTTGGTCTCGTAGGCGCTGAGGGGCACCTTGGCGGCCTTGCCGTTTTCAAAGAAGAAAACCACAAAGCCCTTGTAATCCCCGGTCAGAACCACGCTGCGCACGTTTTCTCCCGGCTCCATGCCCAGCTTCTGGGGAAGATAATCGCCGAGGACGGAGGCTTTGCTGTCCTCAAAATCACTGAGCCGGGATTTGTAGCACTGGAATTGGTCGGTAAAAACCAGCACATCGGTTTTGTTGGTGGTCTCCTGGGAGAAAGCCAGGCTGTCGCCTTCTTTGAACTTCTGCTCGCCGCTCATCCGCAGGGACTGGGCGGTGATTTTCTTGAGATAGCCCTCTTTGGAGACAAACACGGTGACGGGATAGTCGGGAACATCCTCCTCTTCCTCCTCCGGCTCGGCCTCCACCGCCTGATAGATGATCTCCGTCTTTCTATCCTGGCCGTATTTCTTGGAAACCTCCTGCAGCTCCTGGATGATCACATTTTTCAGCCGGCGGGAGCTGTTCAGGGTATCCCGCAAATCGGCAATCTCCTGCTCCAGCTGCTTTATGGCCTTGGTCTGCCTCAGGATGTATTCCTTGTTGATGTTGCGCAGCTTGATCTCCGCCACGTAATTGGCCTGAATCTCATCGATGCCGAAGCCGATCATCAGATTGGGCACCACTTCGCTTTCCAGCTCGGTTTCCCGAATGATGGCGATGGCCTGATCGATGTCCAGCAGAATCCGCTCCAAGCCCTTCAGCAGGTGGAGCCGCTCCTCCCGCTTGCCGATCTGGTGGAACAGTCTCCGCTTGACGCAGTCGGTGCGCCAGGCGGTCCACTCTTCCAGAATTTCGCCCACCCCCATCACCCGGGGCATCCCGGCAATGAGGATGTTGAAATTGCAGGGGAAGCTGTCCTGCAGAGGCGTCATGCGGAACAGCTTCTGCATCAGCTTGTCCGGGTCCACACCGCGTTTTAAGTCGATGGTCAGCTTCAGGCCGCCCAAATCGGTCTCATCCCGCATGTCGGCGATTTCCTTGATTTTGCCCGCTTTGATCAGCTCTGCCACCTTGTCCATGATGACTTCCGTGGCAGTGGTGTAAGGAATCTCGGTGATTTCAATGAGATTCCCCTCTTTTTCATAGTGCCACTTTGCCCGGAGCTTGAAGCTGCCCCGGCCAGTGGAATAAACCTCCCGGGTGGCTGCTTCATCGAACAGCAGCTCCGCCCCGGTGGAGAAATCCGGGCCGGGCAGGGTTTCCAGGATGTCATGGTCCGGATTCTTCATCAGCGCAATGGCGGTATCGCAGACCTCCTTCAA
The DNA here is from genome assembly GCA_051867315.1 of Faecousia sp. GTDB lineage: Bacteria > Bacillota > Clostridia > Oscillospirales > Oscillospiraceae > Faecousia. The sequence goes on along the minus strand of JBJDYM010000032.1, from coordinate 2,381 downwards.
ATTGAAGGAGCAGATGTTGCTGGCCATGCCAACTGCAATGCCCTGATTGGCGGACACCAGCACATTGGGGAAGGTGGTGGGAAGCAGACTGGGCTCCTTCATGGTGGCGTCGTAGTTGTCCACCATGTCCACCGTGTCACTGTCGATGTCCCGGAACAGCTCGGAGCAAATGGAATCCAGCTTGGCCTCGGTGTAACGGGAGGCGGCGTAGGCCATATCCCGGGAATACACCTTGCCGAAATTGCCCTTGGAATCCACAAAGGGATGCAGCAGCGTCTCGTTGCCCCGGGACAGGCGGACCATGGTCTCGTAGATGGCCGCGTCACCGTGGGGGTTTAAGCGCATGGTCTGGCCCACAATATTGGCGGACTTGGTTCTGCCGCCGGTGAGCAGGCCCATTTTGTACATCGTGTACAAAAGCTTCCGGTGGGAGGGCTTAAAGCCGTCGATCTCCGGGATGGCCCGGGAGACGATGACGGACATGGCATAGGGCATGTAGTTGAGCTCCAGGGTCTCGGAAATAGCCTGCTCGGTGGTGGAGCCATGGAGCCCCATGACACCATCGGTATTCACTTTTTTCTTTTTTTCAGGTTCCTGTTTCTTCTTTGCCATATTCGGTTCCTCACGTTGTCATCAGGAAATGTCGGCCAATTCCAGGTATTTCGCGCCGTTTTCGGCGATGAAGTTCTTCCGTTCGGTCAATCCGTCGCCCAGCAGGATATTAAAATAATAGGCGGTGCGTTCGGCATCCTCCGGCATGACCTTAATGAGCCGCCGGGTTTCCGGGTTCATGGTGGTCATCCACATCATCTCCGGATCGTTTTCGCCCAGGCCTTTGGAGCGCTGGATGTTAACCTTTTTGCCCTCCAGCTCCTTGAGAATCTTCACCTTTTCCTGCTCGTTGTAAGCAAACCAGGTTTTGTCCTTGCAGGTGATCTCAAACAGCGGGGATTCCGCGATATACACATATCCATCCCGGATCAAGGTGGGACAGAGCCGGTAGATCATGGTGAGAATCAGGGTGCGGATCTGGAAGCCGTCGTAATCCGCATCGGTGCAGATGACCACCTTGTTCCAGCGCAGGGCGGAAAGGTCAAAGGAGGAAAGCTCCTTGGATTTCTTGCCCTGAATTTCCACGCCGCAGCCCAGCACCTTCATCAGATCCGTGATGATGGGAGAGGCAAAAATCTTGTTGTAGTCCGCTTTCAGACAATTGAGGATCTTGCCGCGAACGGGCATGATGCCCTGGAACTCCGCATCCCGGCTCAGCTTGACGCTGCCCAATGCGGAATCGCCCTCCACGATGTAAAGCTCCCGGACGTTCACATCCTTGCTGCGGCAGTCCACGAATTTCTGCACCCGGTTGGAAATATCGATGGCGCCGGACAGCTTTTTCTTCACGTTGGACTTGGTTTTCTCTGCGGATTCTCTTGCCCGCTTGTTCACCAAAATCTGCTCAGCTGCCCGGTCGGCCTCCTGCTTGTTTTCGATGAACCAGACCTGAAGCTGCTCCTTGAAGAACGCCGTCATCGCCTCCTGAGTGAACCTGGAGTTGACGGACTTTTTTGTCTGGTTTTCAAAGCAGCCGATGGTGGAGAAGCAGTTGGTCACCAGCACCAGGCTGTCCTGAATGTCCTGGAAGATGATTTTGCTCTCGGTTTTGGTGTACTTATTATTGTCTCTCAGATATTTGTCAAAGGCTGCCGTAAAGCCGGAGCGAACCGCCTTGTCCGGGCTGCCGCCGTATTCCAGCCAGGAGGAGTTGTGGTAAAACTCGATGTGGGACACCTGCTTTGAAAAGCAGAAGGAGGCGGTGATTTTCAGCTTCATCTCCGGCCGGTTGTCCGCGTCCCGGCCCCGGCGCTCGGCCTCCCAGTAGACGGGCATGGTAAAGGCATTGTCCCCCACCATTTCCTCGATATACTGCTTAATGCCGTCGGGATAGCAAAATTCCTCCTGCTGGAATTGTCCGCCCACCTGGTTGCGGAATTTGAAGGTAATGCCCTTGTTGACCACGGCCTGACGGCGAAGCACATCCCGGTAGTATTCCACGGGGATGTTGATGTCCGTAAACACCTGCCTGTCCGGCTTCCAGTGGAACACGGAGCCGGTCTTCTTCCGGTCGGTGGGTTCCTTTTTCAGGCCGCCGATATTCCTGCCCTGCTCAAAATGGAGATCATAGCGGAAGCCGTCCCGGCGGATGGTGGCGTCGAAGAATTCGGAGGCATACTGAGTGGCGCAGGAGCCCAGGCCGTTCAGGCCCAGGGAATACTCGTAGTTCTCGCCGTTTTCGCCGTACTTGCCGCCGGCGTACATTTCGCAGAAAACCAGCTCCCAGTTGTAGCGCTTTTCCTTCTCATTGTAGTCCACGGGGCAGCCAC
>JBJDYM010000031.1:0-2385 GCA_051867315.1 Faecousia sp. | reverse complement strand
GTTTCGATATGCTATGCTGTCAGCAGCAAGTCAAACCGAAAGGGAGGATAACGCATATGCAGGCAATTCAAACAACGCAGCTCGTTAAGAGGTACAAAACCCTGACTGCAGTGGACGGGCTCAATCTGGAAATTCAGCAGGGCGAATTATTTTCTTTGCTGGGTGTCAATGGTGCAGGAAAGACCACGACCATCAAAATGCTGACCTGTCTGACCAAGCCCTCCAGTGGTGATGCTCTGGTTGGCGGATTCAGCATCACAAAGCATCCGGAACAGGTAAAGCAGCTGATCGGAGTATCCCCACAGGAAACAGCCGTTGCCCCCAATTTATCCGTCGAAGAAAATCTGGCGCTGATCTGCGGCATCCATGGCTTTTCCAAACAGAAAACAAAGCAAAGAATCGAAGAACTCTCCGGGCAATTTGGTCTGAACACAGTTTTGCACAGGAAAGCCGGCAAGCTGTCCGGAGGCTGGCAGCGCAGAGTCAGCATTGCCATGGCGCTGATCAGCCAGCCGCAGATTCTGTTTCTGGACGAACCCACCCTTGGACTGGATGTTTTGGCAAGACATGAACTCTGGAAGGTCATTCGTTCGCTGAAGGGTAAGGTGACGATGATTCTGACGACCCATTATCTGGAAGAGGCAGCAGCCCTTTCTGACCGGATTGGGATTATGAAAAGCGGCAATTTGCTTGCGGTGGGAACGGTGGATGAGCTGAACCGGAAAGCCGGGATTGATGATTTTGAAGCGGCATTTGTTACGATTGTGGAGGAGGCAGCGGTATGAGAATGTTGACTTTTGCGAAGCGATGCACGAAAGAGATTCTGCGTGACCCCATCAACCTGGCGTTCGGTTTGGGCTTTCCTTTGGTTCTGCTGATGCTGCTGAGTGCGATTCAGTCAAACATTCCGGTGAGCCTCTTTGAAATTGACAAACTGACCCCGGGCATTACCGTATTCGGGCTTTCCTTCATGACCCTGTTTTCCGCGACCCTGATCGCCAAAGACCGGGAGAGTGCCTTGCTGCAACGACTGTACACAACGCCCCTTACGGGCCTGGAATTTATCATCGGGTATATGCTTCCGCTGCTGCCCATCGCCCTCGGACAGATTGGCATCTGCTATCTGGCGGCGATTCCGCTGGGGCTGACGGTCAGTATCAACATTCTCTATGCCATCCTCGGCATCCTGCCTATGGCTGTATTCTATATTGCGCTGGGACTTTTGTGCGGCAGTGTTCTGGGCGTAAAACAGGTTGGCGGCATTTGCGGCGCGCTGCTGACCAACCTCTCTGCATGGCTTTCCGGCGTGTGGTTTGATCTGGATCTCGTTGGCGGCGTCTTTCGGAAAGTTGCCAATGTTCTGCCATATGTTCATGCGGTTGAAATGGAAAAAGCCTTGTTTAGCGGGGTTTTTCATGCTACACTAACACATATCGTTCCGATTGTTTTCTATTGTGTGCTGACTACCGCAATCGCTGTTTTCCTCTTCCTCCACCAAATGAAAAAGCAGTAAGGATTTGAGGCAATGAAATATAAACTGATTATCGACAAAAACGCAGAAGAAGAAATTATCGCAGTCGTTCATGCCCCTTCCGCACTGACGGAGCAGATTGAGAATCTTGTCTGCAACACTTCCGGCTCGGACTGCATTATGGGATACCGGGATGATGAAATGCGAAAGCTGAAGTTTCCGGAAATCGAGTGCATCACCATCCATGACAGGAAAGTGATTGCCATTGATGAACGCGGCGACTACTACCGCATCCATGACAGGCTTCGGGATTTAGAGGCGGTTTTACCCTCGTATTTTATCCGCATCAATAAATCCTCCCTTGCCAATGAACACTGCATTGCCCGCTTTGACACGGTGTTCGGCGGCGGAGTGGATGCGGTATTCCGGTGCGGCTACCGGGAGTATGTTTCCAGAAGGTGTTTCTCGGAAATCAGACGGAGGTATGAAGGAATATGAAAAAGTATGTGGCAGAAATTCTCCACCGAGGGCTGATGTCTTCCGGCTTCGGCCCTGTGATTCTGGCGATTGTATACCTATGCCTGCAAAGAGGCGGCGTGATTCAGTCGATAACCGTCAACGAAGTTTGCCTCGGTATTTTCTCCTCCGCTGCCCTTGCCTTTGTGGTTGGGGGAGCCAATGTGATTTACCAAATCGAGCGCCTGCCCATTATGTTGGCGATTTTGCTTCACGGCAGCATCTTGTATGTCAGTTATATCACGGTATATCTGACCAACGGCTGGCTCAAATGGGGTGCAACACCAGTGCTGGTGTTCACGGGTATTTTTGTTGTTGGGTATTTTCTGATTATGGCAATTATTATTACCGTGACCAAAAAGAGAACGGCAAGGCTCAATGAAATCCTGAAGCAAAAA
>JBJDYM010000030.1:0-2388 GCA_051867315.1 Faecousia sp. | reverse complement strand
AAATACAACGATAATTCTTGAATCAACAGAAAAACGACCTGCCGAAGCAAGTCGTTTTGCGGTGGAGCAGGATACGGGAATCGAACCCGCCTCTGTGGCTTGGGAAGCGACCATTCTACCAATGAACTAATCCTGCATGTTTGGTTGACAGTATTATAGCAGATGTTTTTCAGAAATTCAACCGTTTTTTGTCGTTCATGAAAAAATGTTTTTGTTTGCCGCTCCCGGGGAGCGGGATGGGGCAAAATCCGGCGATTGCACTTTTCGGCTTGCTGTGGTAAACTAAGGAAAAAATCCGACTTTTTCACAGAGGGGTAACAAAATGGAATTTCGCAAAAGAGGTTTTTCCGGGACCCTGAATCCGGAGCCCTCCCGGCGGGAAAAAGAGCACCGGGCGCTGGCGCGGCAGGCAGCGGCGGAGGGTATGGTACTGCTGCAAAACGACGGCGTTCTGCCCCTTGCTCCCGGCAGCCGGGTGGCCCTTTACGGCATGGGGGCCCGGTACACCGTCCAGGGCGGCACCGGCTCCGGCAGCGTGAACAACCGGGACAGCGTCAGCATTGACCGGGGGCTGCGGGATGCGGGGCTGGTGATTACCACGGATCAGTGGCTGGACCGCTTCGATCAGGCCTATGCCGCCGCCCGGGCAGCCTGGCAGGCGGAGATCCTGGCCGCCGCCAAGCCAGGGGACTTTTTCTCCCTGTACACCGCCTATTCCACCCGCCGCCTCCAGGCCCCGGCGGGGGAACCCATGGTCAGGACCGAGGCCGACATTGCCATCTACGTCATCAGCCGGATCTCCGGGGAGAGCGTGGACCGCCGGGCGGAGAAGGGGGACTACTATCTGTCCGACGTGGAGCAGCGGGAGATGTCCCAGCTGGCCCGGCTGTACCCCAAGCTGATTGTGGTGCTGAACGTGGGCGGCGTGATGGATGTAAGCTTTCTGGACCATCTCCCCATTGCCGCCCTGGTGCTCATGTCCCAGGCGGGGATGGAGGGCGGCAATGCCCTGGCCGACGTGCTGACCGGGGCCGTGCCCTTCAGCGGCAAGCTGACGGACACCTGGGCCTATCACTATGAGGACTATCCCTCCAGCGCCGAATTCGGCCACCGGAACGGGAATCTGGTGCAGGAAAAATACACCGAGGGCATCTTTGTGGGATACCGCTATTTCGATTCCTTCGGGGTCCGCCCCCGGTTTCCCTTCGGCTTCGGCCTGAGCTATACCAGCTTCCGCTGGAAGCTGGAGGATCTGTTTGCCGAAAACGGCATGGTCTGCGCCGCAGTCCGGGTGGAGAATGTGGGGACCGCCCCGGGCCGGGAGGTCATGCAGCTCTATGCCTCCTGCCCCCAGGTGACAAGAGTCAAAGAGCGCAGGCGGCTGGTTTCCTTCGGAAAAACCAAATTGCTCCGGCCCGGCGAAAGCCAGGCCCTCACCCTGCGTTTTGATCCCCGCCTGTTGGCCTCCTACCACACCGCCCCGGCCCAGTATTTTCTGGATGCCGGGAGCTATGGGCTGTACCTGGGCAACAGCGCTGACCTGGATGCTCCCGCGGCCAGGCTCACCCTGGAGCGCCGCACTGTGACGGAGCAGCTGACCAATATCTGCCCCCTGCTGGATGCCCTGACGGAGATCACCCCGCCGGATCGGGAAAACCCGGAAATGAAAATGCCGGACTGCCCCACTCTGGCGCTGGATGGGCTTCTGGAGCCAGTCCGGAAAACGCCCCGGCCCCGCCCGCATCTGGAGCAGGCCCGGCAGGTGCTTGCCAAAATGGACCGGGTGCAGAAGGCCCGGCTGGTGTGCGGCCAACCCTCCCAGAGCAGCGGAGAGATCATCGGCTCCGCCGCCCTCCACGTGCCCGGCGCGGCGGGAGAGACCACCAACGCCCTGGAAGCGCTGGGGATCGGCTCCATGATCCTGGCCGACGGCCCCGCCGGACTGCGGCTGCAGCAATGCTATGAGGAAAACCCGGCGGACGGCAGCATCTACCGGCTGGAGGGGGTTCAGGCCCTGCAGAACCGGTTCTTCGGCACGGAGTTTCCCCACGAGGGCAGCATCCGCCACTACCAGTTCTGCACCGCCATCCCCGTTGGCACCCTGCTGGCCCAGAGCTTCGACACCGAACTGATGCATCAGGTGGGCGGGCTCATCGGCCGGGAGATGAAGGAGCTGGGGGTGACGCTGTGGCTGGCCCCGGGGATGAACATCCACCGCAACCCCCTGTGCGGCCGGAACTTTGAATATTATTCCGAGGACCCGGTACTCACCGGCGCCATGGCCGCCGCCGTGACCCAGGGGGTGCAGCAGTACCCCGGCATCGGCGTAACCATCAAGCATTTCGCCTGCAACAACCAGGAGGACAACCGGATGGGGGTCTCCAGCGT
>JBJDYM010000029.1:0-2394 GCA_051867315.1 Faecousia sp. | reverse complement strand
CACAGGCTCATCACCATGACGACGGTCAGCAGGATAGCAATTAACTTTTTCATAGTATCCTCCTAAAGAATATGTAGTTTGGTGAAAACGCGGAATTGAGCGTTGCCACTTGCCAATATCTTAGCTAACTTCAACAAGAAAGTCAATGGGTTTTATATGAAAAATATTTTCAAAACACCATTTACAGGAAAATTCTACCATTTCGCACAAAACGGATGACATGAAAATCATTTTCAACAGACTTCGCTTGTGAAAAATCAACAACGAGTTTCGAATTGTTTCGTTGCTTTCGAAAAAACGCCCAATTCGTGCAAAAAAACCATGAAAATGCCCGGCTACACGTGCTTGGCGGCCAGTGCCTGGGCGATGCGGTTGCGGCTTTCCTTGGCTTCATCCAGATTTTTCCGGGTGTATTCGGAGAAGAGGATGTCTGTCAGATACATCTGGGCAATCCGTGCAGGGACAGAGCCGCTTTGCAGGGGATTCTCGTTGGCTCCGCACTGCAGCACGATGTCTGCCAGCGCCGCGCCGGGGGAATTGGGGAACCGGGTGACGAGAATTATCTTGCCGCCCCGCTCTCTGGCGGTTTTCAGGGTGTCCAGCATGGCCAGGGTGGAGCCGGAGTAGGAATAGAACAGGATTGTGTCCGTGGGCTCCATCATCACGGCGGCCATGGCCTGCATATGGGAATCGCTGACGGGACGGAATTTGCCCGAAATGGTGGAAAACAGGTGGGCCGCCTCGGAGGCGATCAGCATGGAGCCCCCCTGGCCCATGCACAGCACCGCCGTGCTGCTGCGCAGAACGGCTGCCGCCTGGGCCACGGCTTCCAGGCTCAAAACCTCCCGGGTCTGGGTCATGGCCATGGTGCTGGCATTCAGCAGCTTCTGGCTGATGGTCTCCAGGGTATCCTCCCGGGTGATTTCTCCGGAGAGGGGGTTGTCCTCCAGCCGGTGGACGGAGGCGTTGGCAACGGCGAGCTTGAAATCCGGGTAGCCCTTATAGCCCAGACGGCGGCAGAACCGGGAAACGGTGGCATCCGCCACAGAGCAGGCGTTTGCCAATTCGGAGATGGACATCCGGGAAATGCAGTCCTGAGCCGAAAGGATGTAGTCCGCTAATCTTTTCTCCGCTGTGGTAAAGGTATAGTATTCACTGCCGATGTGGATAAACACGTTTTGCTTCTCGTTGGCCAAAAGACCACCCCCTTGTGAAGATATGAGATATCAGATAGGAGATATCAGATACTGTTCTTTAACTGAGTAACATTTTGTACCACACCAAGGGGAGGCGAATTGCCGCCCCTGCAGTTGGTGCAGTGATAATCGGCGAAACGCCTCTTTACCTCACAACAGGCTCCGTTTATTTTTCCAGCAGCTGGCCCAGCATAATGTCGGTCATGATCAGCATTCTGGGCAGATGGAAGGGACCTTTGAAGGTGGAGCCCTTGGTGGAAGGCTGGGTGGGCAGGCCGTCCCGGCGCAGATATCCGTACCATTCGCCGTACTCCGGGTCGGAGAAATGGGCCTTGGCATAGTCCAGGGTCTTGAAGTACCAATCCAGGTATTCTTCCTTCCCGGTGTCCCGGTAGAGCATCAGGGAGGCAATCAGGATTTCGTCATGGGGCCACCAGAGCTTCATGTCATGCTCGTAGGCCTCGGGAGGATTGCCCAGCGCGTCGATGAAGTACAGCAGACCGCCGTATTCCTTGTCCCAGCCGGCATTGATGGCCCAGTTGAAAATCTGCTCGGCATCGGCGACCAGCTGCTTGTTGCCGGTGCGGGCGGCGTGCTCCAGCATGAACCACACACCCTCGATGTCATGGCCGGGGTTGACGACGCGGCCCTCGGTGTATTCCAGATTGGCCTCGCCGTTGGGGCCCACGTTTTCCAGAATGCATTTCAGCTCGGGGTGGTAGTTGTATTTAAAGATTTCGTCCACGCAGGCCTGGGCGCGCTGCTCATACAGCTCCTTCTTTTCCACATCCACCCGCATCATCACGGACAGCACGTTCAGGAAGATCATGGGCAGACCGAAGGAGCGGCCGGTGCGGGTTTCGGGAATGGTCTTGGGACCCAGGCCCGTGGGATCGGGCATGCCATGCCACAGGTTCCAGTAGATTTCGCAGGCCTTCCGGGCCCGCTCCAGGCAGGCGGTTTCTCCGGTGATGCCATAGTATTCGGCATTGGCCAGGGCGTAGAATGCCTCGGAGTAGAAGTAGCGGCGCTGCCGCAGGGGCTTGCCGTCCTTGGTGACGGTGAAGTACATTCTGTCTCCCGCTTCCCGGTTGATGCAGTATTTTTCCATGAAATCCAGGCAGCTCTTGGAGGCGTCCAGCCACTCCTGCTTCACGCCGTACACATGGCACAGGTAGGCGAAGATCCAGCCGCAGCG
>JBJDYM010000028.1:0-8090 GCA_051867315.1 Faecousia sp. | reverse complement strand
TGTTCAGCCGCTCCACCAGATTGGGATAATTTCTGTAGATCCGCTCAGAAAGCTCCGTAAACCGCTTGCCCTCCTGGGGGCGGCGGTAGTCGATTGGACGGGTACGAATCACCAGGATCTTCTCAAAACCGTTGTCCAGCGCCCACTGGTAGGGGATTTTCACCGCACAGCCTCCATCCAGGCAGGGAACGCCGTCCACCTCCACCATATTGGACACGAAGGGCATGGAGGCGCTGGCCTGGACAGCCTTCTGGAAATCCGGGGTGACTCCCTTTTCACAGTACATGACCTGGCCGGTCTCACAGTTGGTGACCGTGACCAGCAAACGGCGGCTGGGGTCTTCAAACCGCTCCCGGTTAAAGGGGATCTCCTCCTCCACCTCGTTCAGCAGAAAATCAAAGCCCACAACGCCCCGGTTCCTGGCCAGGGTACGGGGACCGAAATACCGGCGGTCATGCCGGTAGCCCAGGTTGATTTTTGCAGCCCGGCCGATCTCCCCGGCCACATAATTATAGCCGTTCAGGGCGCCAGCAGAGGTGCCGATGGTGGTTTGCAGATTGATGCCGTTTTCCATAAGCACATCCAGCACACCGGAGGTATAGCAGCCCCGGAAGGAGCCGCCCTCCAAAACAAGGCAGCCCGGTACAATTCCTTCCGGCGCGGGGGCCAGTTTAATGGAGTCGATTCCGGACCAGGTTTTCTTCCTGTCCCGGTCGTCCATCAGACTAATGGCCTCTTCCAAAAGCTTATCCGTTTCCGACTTGATCCCACTGAGCACCGCCTGCCCATTGCGAACCACCTGCTCTGTCAGCTTTCCCAGTTCTTCCTTCATGGTTTGATCCCCTTCCCGGATGGATATGATACTTAATTACCGCGGGCGGCCGCGCCGATTTCCACATCACGCTTGATTTCCTTTGCTCTTTCATGCCATTTTCCAAGATGGCGGCCATCCCATGACCAGTAATCATTGTCAACGCAGGTGCGTACTGCTGCTGTCGCTTTGAAAATTTCCTCTGAGGTCATGGAGGAACTGGCCAGCCTCTCATCCTTCAGTGTATTTCGGATACGGCACAGTAGAACGGTTTCATCATGCACCCCTGTGGCGATTTCTCTTTCCACCTCAAGCTCAAAGCTGAGGGGGCTGCTGCACAGAATGGGGATTGGAAGCACGGCACCGGCTTCCCATTGAACCGCGATATCCATTTTATCCCCATCCCGACCATCCGCCGTTCCGAAATAGTCTGCCAGGGCTAAGTTATCCTCTGCCACCAGATTGGCGGAAAATACTCTGTTTCGCCGAATATTTTCCAATGTTCTCTTACTGCCGCCAATGGAACAAATGACACCCAGTTGGTCAAACCAGCAATAGCTAAACCAGCAAAACAGGCCAAAATCAGGGGTTCCATCCGAATTCATTGTGCCGTAAACAAAAAGTGTCTGGGGACAAATGTCATTGGTCACGGGTACGGAAATTTTTTTCAAAATGATTCCTCCTCAAGATTAGATAGTACACGCTGCAGATACGCTTCAAACTGGATGATCTCTGCTTCCGAGAAACCGATGTAATAGCGTTCGCCCATTTTTTGAGAGATTCTTTCGTAATCGTCCTGCAATGCTTTTGCCTTATCGGTAAGTGCAATCAGCGTGCTGCGGCGGTCCTTGGGGTCAGGCTTTCTGATGATCAATCCAGAGCGCTCCATCCGGTCAAGCATCGATGTTAGTGTTGTATTTGCAAGGCTCGTTTGCGCGGACAAGCTGCTGATGCTGATGTCCTCCCCCTGCCATAGCACATAGAGGATTCGTCCTTGGGCCCCGTTGAAAGCATCGATCCCTGATGCTGCCAGCATCCGATCAAAAATCCGGGTTCCCATTTGCTTAATGCGGGAAATTAAAAATCCCCCTTTCGTATTCATTCGCCCACGACCTTTCTATATAGAATATTACCATATAGTATTATATTTGTCAAGCAGAATATCGCAAAATCCCTGCTTCATTACCATGAAGCCCCCTTGCTTTTTGGGAATAATTCCGCCAGATCTGCTGGAATTATGAATGAAAAAACGAAGCCCCAGAAGTCTGCTTCTTATTGTTTGAATCTCAAAAAAATAATCCGAACCCTTCTCCAACTGAGAAAAGGTTCGGATTATTTTGCTTTGGTACGCCGGAAGGGACTCGATACATTATGGTGTCGGCGTCGTCGAGCCGCCGCCGAGCAAATGTCCACCGGACATTTGCACTTTATCGTTCGAGTCCCAAGTACAAAAATAATCCGAACCCTTCTCCTACTGAGATAAGGTTCGGATTATTCTGCTTTGGTACGCCGGAAGGGACTCGAACCCCCGACCTACTGATTCGTAGTCAGTCACTCTATCCAACTGAGCTACCGGCGCATACACTGCATTTCTGAGTGCCAGAGTATAATAGCATAACGAATTCAAAAATGCAAGTGTTTTATTTCATTTTTTCAGAATTTTTCTTTCGGAGCCGGAGCGCTGAGGCATACGGTGAGCACGGTCAGAACGACGGTGCCCACGGCGGGGAGTATAATCCAGTTCTTCTCTTCCGGTTCGGCCGCCTCTGTCGGCTCCGGTAAGATGGTGAGCGGCGTGGATGGGGCGGATTCCGTAGCGGGAGGCGTCGGCCCGGTTTCCGGGGTGGGTTCAGTTTCAGGGGCGGGCTCTGTTCGGCTGGCTTTTTTGGGGTAGTCTTCCAGGTGCTCGAAGAAGTCCCCCTTGCCGGTATCCTCCCCTACGGCGGTTTGGTAGAGGCCGTATTGACAGGGACTGTATTTTTCCACGTCCGCAGCCCGGTCGGCGCCGCGGAAATACCAGGCAAAGTCCTTGATCTGGCTGGCATGGCAGGGAAAGCCCTTCTCCTTGGTGACCTCATAGGCCGTCATGCCGTCGAAGGCATCCAAAGGGATGTCCCAATCCATCACGATGGGGTTTTCCGCATAGAGATGCAGGTAGGTTTTGGGCACCAGCCAGGTGCCGTACTGGCGCTCCAGCTCTGGGAAGGCATCCGGCTCACTGCTGATCTGTACCGCCTCCATTAACAGGTCGGCGGTGAGCTTGTGCATCCCGTGGCCATACTCCCCTGCCACATCGTGACCCACCGCCACCAGCGGGCGATAGCGGCGAAGCTGCTCCGTCACAAAGGCCAAAAGCTCCTGCCGGGGATGGCCGGTGGTTTCATAGAAGCGGTAAGCATCGTCCATATCAAAGGTATAGTAATCCTCAAAGGGACCAAAGACGGGATAGTCCCGTACCCCCACCGCCCAGAGGCCGTTCAGCATTTCGTGAACCCGGTGGGCTGTCAGATTCCGGTGGTCGGTGAAGTACACCACCTGGACCCGATACCCCTTCTCCCCGGCGTACCAGGGTAAAAGGCCCGCGAAGAAAAGCTGCTCGTCATCGCCGTGGGTGGACAGCAGAAGCAGGTCCGCCTCCCCATCCGGGATTTTCTCCCATCGCTGGACCCAGTCCGGCAGCTCGCCGGGGGAAAACAGCCGCAGCTCATTGAGCATGGCCTCCCCGGTGGGGAAGCGGACCTTCAGTTCCTGGGGAAGAAAGCCGAAGCATTCCTCCACATCCAAATAAAAATGGAGCATCCCGCCCGTGGAAACTGCCACGGCTTTTCCGGTTTCCTCCTCCGTCAGGGTAAGAAAGCCGTACTCCCGGTCAAAAATCAGGTAGAGGGCAGAAATTCCCTCCTGGCAGTGAAGGCTCAGCCAGGCATCCTCTTCGCAGCGCCGGGTGGTTTCCAAATCCATATCAAAAAGCCCCTCCACCGCCGGAATGCCGCTGCTGTGCGCAACCAATTCCGGACCCGAAATATCCTCCGCCCCGGCAGCGGGAGCCAGGCACAGCAGCAGGACAATGCAGCAAAGCGCCCCGATCTTTCCCATTCCCATTTCCTCCTGATTCTTTTCATTTTTGAATACTTGACTGCAGCAGGGTGTAACACATTGTTTGACGCCCTGGCGCGTGTCGAGTTTGTGCCGCGCGGGAGGCTAATAGCCTCCTACGGTGGCGATGCAATTATGTTTGTCTGATGGGCAACCATTTCCCATCTTCCGGAGCATATCCCGCCAGCACATTTCATTTTTCCACGCTTGACAAGGTTTTTCCCCACTAGTACAATGGAGTACAAAACGGCGAAAGGGGCGATATCATGCGGGAATATGCCATTCCTCCCTCCCTTCCGGCGGTGCTGCTGCCCTGGTATGAAAAAAACCGGCGGACACTGCCCTGGCGGGAGGATCGGGATGCCTACCACATCTGGATTTCGGAAATCATGCTCCAGCAGACCAGGGTGGAGGCTGTCAAAGGGTATTATGCCCGTTTTCTGGAAGAACTTCCAACCGTGGAAGCCCTGGCCCAATGCGACGACGAAAAACTCCACAAGCTCTGGGAGGGGCTGGGGTATTACAGCCGGGTACGGAATCTGAAAAAAGCGGCCCAGGTGATTGTGGAGCAATATGGGGGGATTTTTCCCGGCACACAGGCGGAGATTCTGGCGCTCCCGGGTATCGGGGAATACACCGCCGGGGCCATCGGCTCCATTGCCTTCAACCTGCCCACGCCGGCGGTGGACGGGAATGTACTCCGGGTCTGTGCCCGTTTGACAAACGACAATTCCCCCATTGATCTGCCCCAGACAAAACGAAAGGTAAACGCCGCCCTTGGGGAAATTTACCCCGAGAATGCCGGAGACTTTACCCAGGCGCTGATGGAACTGGGGGCCACCCTCTGCGGCCCCAACTGGAAGCCGAAATGCGAAAGCTGTCCCTGTGCCTCCCTGTGCCTGGCGCATCAGGCCGGGACAGCGGAATCGCTTCCGGTAAAATCCCCCAAAAAAGCGAAACGGCAGGAGGAGCGGACGGTGTTCATTTTCTCCTGCGACGGTTCCTTTGCCCTGCGCAAGCGGCCCAACCGGGGACTGCTGGCCGGACTTTGGGAATTCCCCAACGTACCGGGCAAGCTGGAGGTGCCTCAGGCCCTGGCCGCCGCCGAAGAAATGGGGATACGGCCCCGGAATCTGCTGCGGCAGGTGGAACGAAAACACATTTTCACGCACATTCAATGGAATCTGCGGGGGTACTATATTGAGGCTGCCGGGAAGCCGGACTGCTTCCAGTGGTTCACCGGGGCGGAAATCCAGGCCCAGGCCGCGCTGCCCACGGCATTCCGTCAATTTTGGGAGGAAATACACCATGTATGATTTTCACATTCATTCCAGAGTCTCCTTTGACGGCCATGACACCGGCGCTCAGCTGGCCCAGGCCGCGGCAAAGGCAGGGCTGAAGGAGATCTGCTTTACCGACCATCGGGACTATCTGCGCCGGGCGCAGGAACAGACCATGCTTTTTGATCTGGAGGCCTACCGCGCGGAATATGACCGGCTGGACATTCCCGGGCTGAAAATCCGCCGTGGTGTGGAATACGGCCTGTACGAGGATAATCAGGAGCGGATGAGGCAGGATTTCATGGCGCGAAATTACGATTTTGTCCTGGGCTCCATCCACTTTGTGGACGACATCGACGTGTATTTCCCGGAATACTGGCAGGGAAAAACCGTCTGGGAGGCCCAGCGGCGGTATTTTGAAACCATGCTTTCGTGTGTGAAGGTCCATGAGGATTTTGACGTGCTGGCCCATATGACCTATCTCCATAAAGGAGCCGGGAGCCCGGTGAAAACGCCGCTTCCCTACGAGGACCACCGGGAAATCATCGACGAGATTCTTCGCATCCTCGTTTCCAAGGGGAAGGGCCTGGAGCTGAACACCAGCGGCATGGACCGCTGCGGTGGGTTTCTCCCCACACCGGATTATTTCCGCCGGTTCAAGGAGCTGGGGGGCGAAATCGTCACCGTTGGATCAGATGCCCACCGCAGCGACCGGGTGGGGCAATACAGTTTTGACGCCTGCCGGGTGCTGAAGGAGATTTTCGGCTATGTCTGCACCTTCGAGGACCGAAAGCCCATTTTTCACAAGCTGTAGTCTTTTTGCGTTCCGCAGAGATTTGGCAGATTGCATAATCTTCGCCGAAAAAATGTACCCGTGAGATTTCACACATTTTGTATGCCAGATTTGTACATTTTCTATGAATTGTCCGCCCCTTGTGGGCGGATGATTTTTGCAGAGAAACATTTTTGGATTTTCTGTTGACAAGCCGTGAAGAAACGGGTATACTGGTTCCTGTCTTATATCACAATTGCCAAATATGGAAAAAGGAGATCTGGTTCATGGTCAAAAAGTGGAATGTCACCATTCCAAAGCTGTCCGGGGACACAAAGCGGACTGCTTACATCTATTTGCCGGAATCCTATGAAAAAGATCCCGACCGCCGCTATCCCGTGATGTATATGTTCGACGGGCACAATGTGTTTTTCGACGAGGATGCCACCTACGGAAAATCCTGGGGAATGAACAAGTACATGGTGGAGAGCAAAAAGGAACTGATGATCGTTGCTGTGGAGTGCAACCACGAGGGCAACCGCCGTCTGATCGAGTACTCCCCCCTGAATTACGAGAATTCCTCTCTTGGAAAAATTCGGGGCAAGGGCAGTGTTTACATGAACTGGATGGTCAAGGAGCTCAAGCCCTACATCGACCAAAAATACCGCACCCTGCCCGACCGGTGCAATACCATCATCGCCGGTTCTTCCATGGGCGGACTGATGGCCATGTACGCCGTGACCACCTACAACCATGTGTTCCAGCGGGCCGCCTGCCTGAGCCCCAGCCTGTGGGTCTCCTCCGGCAAGGTGCTGGAAATGATCGCCCGGGCCCACATCCGACGGGACACCTGCATCTACATGGACTACGGAGAGCTGGAAATGTTCAACCACGCCGCCAACGCCGAGGCGCTGATCTCCACCGCCCACCTGCTGATGACCAAGCGGGTGAACCTGGCCATGCGGATTGTACCCGGCGGCACCCATTCGGAGGCCTCCTGGGAGAAGCAGATCCCCATTTTTATGGACTGCCTGGGACTGTAACAACGTAATTCCCGCGGCGGCTTTCTCGCTGCAGCACACAGATAGGAGAGACACTATGGAAATTCGCTACTACAAGCACTACAGCAGCCACTTAAACCGGGACATGGAATTTAAGGTCTACGGTCACGCAGGAAAGCCCGTTCTGTTCATCCCCTGCCAGGGCGGCCGGTTCTTTGATTTTGAGAACTTCAAAATGATCGACTACTGGGCACCCTGGATCGAAGCGGGCCGGTGCACGGTTTATGCCTGCGACTGCATCGACAACGAGTCCTGGGCCGCCAAAGGTGCGGACAACCGCTGGCGCATTGAAAACCATGAGCGCTGGTTCCTCTACATCACCCAGGAGCTGGTGCCCTACATCAAACACCTGAGCGGCGAGCGCAACGGCTGCGACCAGGGCATCCTGACCTTCGGCGCTTCCATGGGCGCCATGCACGCGGCCAACCTGTATTACCGCCGCCCGGATCTGTTCGACAGCTGCTTCGCCATCTCCGGCCTGTACGACAACAAGGAATTCTTCGGCGACTACTGCGATGATCTGGTCTACAACAACTGTCCCGTGTTTTACCTTGCCAACATGGCTCCCGACCATCCCTGGATGGATATGTACAACCACCAGAAATCCCTGATTGTCTGCGGCCAGGGCGCCTGGGAGGACGTCCTGCTGGAAAGCACCCGGAAGCTGGATACCGTCTGTGCCCAGAAGGGCATCCACACCCGGTTTGAATACTGGGGCTACGATGTCAACCACGACTGGCCCTGGTGGTTCAAGATGGTGCAGACGTACCTGCCCTGGTTTTTGGGCTGATATCAAAATCAATAACCGGATACATCCCGAGAAAGAGAGTGTGCTATGAAAAATTTTGTTTTTATCTCCCCCAACTTTCCCCTGACCTATTGGCGGTTCTGCCGGGAACTGAGAAACAACGGTATGCGAGTCCTGGGCATTGGCGACAGCCCCTACAATGACCTGGTGAAGGAGCTGAAAGAGTCCCTGGACGAATATTACAAGGTCTCCAGCCTGGAAAATTACGACGAGGTTTTCAAGGCCGTGGCCTTCTTCACCTTCAAGTACGGCAAGATCGACT
>JBJDYM010000027.1:0-2406 GCA_051867315.1 Faecousia sp. | reverse complement strand
GAAGAGCTGCCCGCTGTGGCTCCCACCTGTGAAAAGGATGGCCTGACTGCCGGTGTGCGCTGCAGCGTGTGCGGCGAAGTGTTGACCGCCCAGGAGGTTGTTCCTGCCTTGGGTCACAGCTGCAGGACCATCCCCGGCAGAGCACCTACCTGCACCCGTCCCGGCCTGACCGACGGCCAGCGCTGCACCGTCTGCAACAAGCTGGTGGTGCCGCAGAAGTCCATCCCCATGACTGCCCACACGGCCAAGATCATTCCCGGATCGCCCGCAACCTGCACCAAGGAGGGGTACACCGAGTCCATAGTCTGCGCTGTCTGCGGCTATGTGATAAAGCCTGCTGAGACCATTCCCATGCTGGAACACACCCTCCAAACCATTCCCGGAAGAGAGCCCACCTGTACGCGCCCAGGCTTGACGGATGGCCAGCGCTGTACCGTTTGCAAGAGGCTGGTGGAATCCCAAAAGATGATTCCCACCGTTCCTCACACCCCACAGGAGATTCCCGCCAAGGAGGCGACTTGCGCCGAAACCGGTTTGACTGCGGGCAGTGAATGCGCGGTCTGCGGTAAGATTCTCGTGGCACAGGAGGAGATTCCCACATTGGCCCACACGAGTGTTGTCATTCCAGGCAAGGAGGCAACCTGTTCTTCCGTAGGATTGACTGACGGAGAACAGTGCCAGGTGTGCGGAAAGATTCTGGTCCAACAGACTGTGATTCCCATGCTTGAGCACACGCCCAAGGTGGTTCATGGGATATACCCCATGTGTTTCCGTGAGGGGAGAACGGATGGTGTGGTCTGTGCTGTCTGCGGTTATGAAATTGAGCCCAGCGAGGTAATCCCCGCGCTGCCCCATACCACGGGTGGATTGTCCAGAATCGAGCCTACCTGTACGTCTGTTGGCTGGACAGAAGGACTTGCCTGCCGGGTTTGCAGCTATGTGATAAAACCCCAGGAGATGATCCCCAAGCTTGACCATACCGAAGGTTCGACATCAAAGGAATATAATTCCACTGTTCCTTCTCTGAATAGCAGTGGTGATTTGGCTGATCCGCAGAAAGACTGGTGCTACTCCGTCACACATTATTGCTCCAAATGCGGCGAGGCTTACCAGGTAGATTATGTCGCGCATGTTCCCGGCGAAACTGAAACAGAGCCGGGCTGGATCTTAACAAGTTGCGCTGACTGCGGCCAGGTAATCAGCCGCAAACCGGTTGCGGATTAAAGGACAAACGGAACGTCAGTTCCTATAGAAATAACGCCGGACATTCTTTCCAACGATGGAAGGAATGTCCGGCGTAATTATCCACTTCACGTACCTGTATGGGAAGAAAAAACGCTTATTTGGAGGAGGCAACGCTTTTTCTCACCAGGGCCCGGCGGAGTTTGGCTTCAGCCAGTTTCAGATCGTTCTGAGAAGAGGAAGGGTTCTTGAGAACGCTGTCCGCTTTCTCATAGGCTGCGTTGGCCCGATCCACGTCAATCCTGTCGGACCACTCGAAGGTGGTGGGCACCAGAGTGACGGCGCCGTCCACGACGCTGAGCATTCCGCCGATGCAGGCTGCCGTCCGGCGAACACCGCCTGCAATAATGACGGCCCGGCCCATGCCCAGAGGGGCCACATAATTGATGTGACGGGCCAAAATGGCCACATCTCCGCTGGTGGTACGGACGATGATCTGCTCCGCGCTGCCGTCAAAAATCAAACCGTCAGGGGTAACAATCTTCAGGGGGAAGCTTGTCATGCCTTCTCACCACCCCGGTACTTGGCAACCACCTCGTCGATGGAACCGGCGAACAGGAAGTAGGACTCGGGAATGTCGTCATGCTTGCCCTCGATGATTTCCTTAAAGGAGCGGATGGTCTCCTTCAGAGGAACGTACTTGCCCTGATAGCCGGTGAACTGTTCGGCCACATGGAAGGGCTGGGACAGGAAACGCTGCACCTTCCGGGCCCGGTTGACGGTGAGCTTGTCTTCCTCGCTCAGTTCGTCCATACCCATGATGGCGATGATGTCCTGCAGCTCCTTGTACCGCTGCAAGATGCTCTGCACCGCACGGGCAGTCTCGTAATGCTCCCGGCCCAGAATCTCCGGAGAGAGGATCCGGGAGGTGGAGTCCAGAGGATCAACAGCCGGGTAGATGCCCAGGGAGGCAATACCGCGGTCCAGAACGGTGGTGGCGTCCAGGTGGGCGAAGGTGGTTGCGGGGGCAGGGTCGGTCAGGTCATCCGCAGGGACGTAGACAGCCTGAACGGAGGTGATGGAACCGTCCTTGGTAGAGGTAATACGCTCCTGCAGCGCGCCCATTTCGGTGGCCAGGGTAGGCTGGTAGCCCACGGCGGAGGGCATACGGCCCAGCAGGGCGGAAACCTCAGAACCGGCCTGGGTGAAACGGAAGATGTTGTC
>JBJDYM010000026.1:0-32593 GCA_051867315.1 Faecousia sp. | reverse complement strand
AAAAATCCCGATTCGCAAAATCTGCGGGGTAGGTCATTCATGCGTTTGTCGTGTGAAACTCTGAATCAGAGGTTGACACAGGACATCAATCTTCCTATAATAAGGTGTAAAAACAGATAAGGAGCGATAAAAAATCATGAGTTCTTGCAATGGAAATTGTTCCAGCTGTGGGTCGGATTGCGCTGACCGCAATGCGGAGAGCCTGCTGGCGTCCCTGAATCCCAAGTCCACCGTGAAAAAGGTGATTGCAGTGGTGTCCGGCAAGGGCGGTGTGGGCAAATCCACCGTCACCTCCATGCTGGCAGTTGCCATGGCCCGGGAGGGTAAACGAGTTGGTATCCTGGATGCCGATATCACCGGACCTTCCGCTCCCACGGCCTTCGGCGTGACGGAGTGTCAGGGGGCGGATACCGACGGCCTGTATCCTGCCCTGACCCGAACGGGCATCCAGGTGATGTCCATCAATCTGCTGCTGGACAATCCTGCCGACCCGGTGGTATGGCGGGGGCCTGTGATCGCCGGCGCGGTGAAGCAGTTCTGGACGGATGTGATCTGGGAGGATGTGGACTATCTGTTTGTGGATATGCCTCCCGGAACCGGCGACGTGCCCCTGACCGTGTTCCAGAGCCTGCCGGTCAACGGCATCGTCATTGTCACCAGCCCCCAGGATTTGGTGTCCATGATTGTAAACAAGGCTGTGAAGATGGCGGACATGATGCACATTCCCGTGTTGGGCTTTGTGGAGAATTATTCCTATCTCCAGTGCCCGGACTGCGGCAAGAAGATCAATGTGTTCGGAAAGAGCCACTTGGATGCCATTGCCGAAGAGCATGGCCTGCCCATTCTGGCCCGGTTGCCCATCGACCCTGCGGTGGCAGAGGCTTACGACAACGGCCTGATGGAAACCGTGAACACCGATGCCCTGGCAGAGGCAGTTGCGGCGGTAAAGGCTGCGGAATAAAAAGACTGGGTTTCTCTTTTTTTGAGAAGCCCAGTCTTTTTTATAATTTGTAGTCGAAGACAAACCAGATGCCCAGCAGCGCCGCCGCGAAGGGGGCATAGGTCAGCAAGGCATTATGGGTGATGTCAATCACACTGAATCCGACGTATTCCATCAGATAGAACAGGCCGCAGGTGAGCGCGGCGGACAGAACAGCCCTCGTCAAATTTTTGCCAATGGTATTGGAAAAGAAAAAGGTATACAGTAGTCCGATCACCGGATTTGCAACCGTGAACAGAATGCACAGCAGCGGATTGAACAGACTTACCAACAGAGCAACGGCCAGCACAGCCATCAGTGCAACCGGGGCTGAGTTTGCAATCACATCGGGCAGAAAGGTATTCAGCGCCCAGTTTGCGGCCAGATTTAGAAAAATAGCCAATGCCACAGCGATCAGTCGGAAAAAGAGCCATCCGATAAAGGAACGCCCGTTGGGGAGAAGAAAATTCAGCAGATGAATGATAAAGCAAAGAATGATCAATGACAACAGCTGTGAGCAGAGCAGCGAAATCGTAGAACAGGCAGAAGAGGTAATGATTAAAATATCCTTTCGGAATATGGCAAAAGGAAGAGGGGAGAGGTACTGTGTCAGATTCCAGGGCCTCAGCGTATACACCGTTACAGTCACTGCGTACACAAAAAGAACGCCCAGAAATCCGGAAATGGAGCGATTTACAAGGCAGTGCGCCCCAAAGAACAGTCGAAAAACAAAACCCAGGCCCAATACGAAAACGCTGACCGCCAGGAAGACCAAAATCATGTCCTCCAAGGTGGTGGGAATCAGGTTGCTGGTACTATTGAGGAAAGACTCAACGGAATCGATCAGGCGATCCGCACCAAGTACAGAAAACCAATCATGACTCATGGGTAACTCCTTTATATACGGGAAAACCTCCGCCATCGCTGACGGAGGTTTTGAAAACGAGAATCAAATCAATTACTTGATTTCGGCTTCGGCGCCAGCTTCCTTCAGCTCGGCAACCAGCTTCTCGGCATCTTCCTTGGAGATGGCTTCCTTCAGGGTCTTGGGGCAGTTGTCCACCAGATCCTTGGCGTCCTTCAGGCCCAGGCCGGTAGCGGCACGGACAACCTTGATAACGCCCAGCTTGGAAGCGCCGGCGCTCTTCAGGATGACATCGAACTCGGTCTTCTCTTCAACAGCCTCGGCAGCAGCGGCAACGGGAGCGGCAACAGCGGCGGCAGCGGCGGAAACACCGAAGGTCTCCTCCAGGGTGTGAACCAGCTCGGACAGCTCCAGAACGGTCAGGCCCTTCACTTCTTCAACGATAGCAGCGATCTTTTCACTAGCCATGGTAATTAATCCTCCTAATTGAATATGTTTGGTAAAATGGTTTGTGGGGTTAAGAAGCCGGAATTAAGCTTCTGCAGCGGGAGCTCCGCCTTCCTTCTGCTGCCGGATCTGATCCAGGACGCAGGCAAGGCTGGAGATAGGAGCCAGGAAAGTACCAAGGACCTGGGCAACCAGAGCGTTCTTGCTGGGCAGCTCACCGAAGCCGTTCAGCTGATCAGCGGACAGCACGGAGCCCTCAACAACGCCACCCTTGATGGTCAGAGTCTTCAGCTTGTTCTTCTTGGCAAACTCGCAGACGATACGAGCAGGGGCGATGGGGTCGCCGGTGGTGGAAGCCATGGCGGTAGTACCGTTCAGAATCTCGCTGAAATCGTAGCCAGCATTTTTGGTTGCGAAATTGGTCAGCGTGTTCTTAACGACGGAGTACTCAACACCGGCCTCACGGAACTGCTTACGCAGCTCGGTATCCTGAGCAACAGTGATGCCCTTGTAGTCAACAAAAACCACGGAAGAAGCTTCCTGAATTTTGCCGGTGAGGGATTCAACAACTGCCTTCTTGCTCTCAAGAACCTTTGCGTTGGGCATTATTTTCACCTCCGAAAAATAAAAATGTCTCTCTGCCAGAAGACAGAAAGACACGCAGAAAGTCATATTCAGCGCACCTCGGCAGGACTTACGCCTCGCGGCACCTGCTGTCTTTGGCAACTCCGATATAATAGCAGATTAACGCGAAAATGTCAAGAACTTTTTGAAAAGATCTGTATTTTTCAGAACATTAAGCGCATACCCCCGAATGCAATGCATCCGGGGGTATATTCTACCTGCAATTACAGATACTTGGCAGTGGAAACCTTCACGCCGGGGCCCATGGTGGAAGCCACGGTGCAGGAACGGATATACTGGCCCTTGGCAGCGGCGGGCTTGGCCTTCACAACAGCCTTCACCAGAGTATCCATGTTCTCGGTCAGCTTCTCAGAGCCGAAGGAAACCTTGCCGATGGGGCAGTGGATGATGTTGGTCTTATCCAGACGGTACTCCACCTTACCGGCTTTGATTTCCTTAACAGCAGCGCCCACGTTGGGGGTGACGGTGCCGGCCTTGGGGGAGGGCATCAAGCCCTTGGGGCCCAGAACCTTACCGAGACGGCCAACAATGCCCATCATGTCGGGAGAGGCGACAACCACGTCGAACTCGAACCAGTTCTCCTTGGTGATTTTCTCAACCAAATCCATGCCGCCGACGTAATCAGCGCCGGCCTCCTTGGCCTCATCCACCTTGGCGTCCTTGGCGAACACCAGAACACGGCGGGTCTTGCCGGTGCCGTTGGGCAGAACGACGGCGCCGCGGACCTGCTGGTCAGCGTGACGGGAGTCAACGCCCAACTTGATGTGGATCTCCACGGTCTCGTCAAACTTGGCGGAAGCGCCCTTCACAACCAGGTCCAGGGCCTCGGTGGGATCATACTGAACGGAGCGGTCAATCAGCTTGGCGCTCTCCTTATACTTTTTACCTCTAAACAATGTTTTTTCCTCCTTATCGTGGTGATGCGGAATAATCCTCCCACATTTCCGGAAAGCTGTTCCGGATCAGCAAATCAATCAACAACGGTAACGCCCATGGAGCGGCAAGTACCGGCAACCTGGCTCTCAGCAGCTTCCAGAGAAGAGACGTTCAAATCGGGCAGCTTGGTCTTGGCAATCTCGGAGATCTGAGCCTTGGTGATGGTGCCAACCTTGGTCTTGTTGGGGACGCCGGAACCCTTGTCCAGGCCGATTGCCTTCATAATCAGCATGGGGGTCGGAGGAGTCTTGGTGATAAAGGTGAAGCTGCGGTCTGCGTAAACAGTAATCACAACGGGAATCTTGTAGCCCTCCTGATCCTTGGTACGGGCGTTGAATTCCTTGATGAATGCAGCGATGTTAACACCGTGCTGACCCAAAGCAGGGCCAACAGGGGGAGAAGCGGTTGCCTTCGCGGCGTTGATCTGAAGCTTAATAATGCCAGTGACTTTCTGTGCCATAATAAGCACCTCCTGAATAAAATGTGGTAATATGCGCTTTGCGCATTTCTTGCGGGGTTTTCACCCCTCCCACGTTCCGGCCGGACAAACCGGCCCGATGCGTTTACTGGGAAATGACTTCAACCTGATCGAGCTCAAACTCGACGGTTGTTTCCCGGCCGAACATAGACACGATTACGTTGACCGAGTTGTTTTCAACCTCGATACTCTCCACAGTGCCGGTGAAGGAACTAAGAGGACCGTCCACAATACGTACGGTATCACCCACAGCGTAGTTGACGATGATCTCTTTTTTCTCCACGCCCATGTCGTAGACCTCTTCCTCGGTGAGGGGAGTGGGGTCGTTGCTGGAAGAACCCACGAAACCGGTTACTCCGCGGATGTTTCTGATAACGTGCCAAGTGTCATCACTGTAAACCATTTTGACGAGCACATAACCGGGGTAGACCTTGCGGTCAAAGGTTTTGCTCACGCCGGATTCGGTGATTTCGGTCACAGTCTCCAGAGGAATGGAAACGGCGAGAATCTGATCCTGAAGCTGGCGGGATTCAACGGTTTTCTCAATCGTTGCCTTTACAGTGTTTTCATAACCGGAATAGGTATGCACCACATACCATTTTGCAGTTTCTGCCATTGTCTGTACCTTAGTGGAAAGCGCCGATCAGGGCATCAATACCAACCTGAGCAACAAAGTCGAACAGCCAAATGAAGACACCGACCGCGATCACGCAGCCGACCACAATGGCTGTATTCTTCAGAACCTGCTTGGGGGTGGGCCAGACAACCTTCTTCAGCTCACTGCGGAGCTCACGGAAATACTTGCAGACCTTGCCCCAGGTTCTCTTGAACCAATTTTCCTTTTTCACTTCAGCCATGATGGGGCCTCCTTACTTAGTCTCTGTGTGAGTGGTGTGTTTCTTGCAGAATCTGCAATACTTCTTCATTTCGAGACGGTCAGGATCGTTCTTCTTGTTCTTCATGGAATTGTAGTTTCTCTGCTTGCACTCAGAGCATCTCAAAGTGACTTTAACGCGCATATCGGCACCTCCTTAAATATTGCCTCCCTGTATCACTCCGGCTAGAAAAATTTAGAATGGTCAACTACAAATAACCGTTCCGAAGCTGAAAAAGGCGCACAAAGAAAGGCCCTTTTTCACAGGTAGAGCCATTCTAACACATGGGGGAGGCAAAGTCAATCATTATTTCGGGAAAAAATATGAAATCCGCCTTGTTTTTTCTGAATTAATCCGATACAATATCCCAAACGGGAAAATGGAGGATACTATTTTGAAAATCATGGGAATTGACTATGGCGACGCCCGGACAGGCGTGGCGATTTCAGATCTGCTCTGCACCATTGTGGGCACAACTGCGGTGGTGCCCAGCAGGAACACGGAAAAGGCGGTTGCGGATATTGTTCGTATGGCAAAGGAAAACCAGGTGGGGGAGATTGTAGTCGGCCTCCCCAAGAATATGGACGGCACGGAAGGCCCCCGTGCCCAGCTGTGCAGAGAATTTGCCCAGCTCCTCCGGGATGCGACGGGATTGCCGGTGGCCATGTGGGATGAACGCCGTACTACGGTGGAGGCCCACAATATCCTCTCTGCCCACAATTACCATGGGAAAAAAAGAAAAGAAACGGTGGATGCGGTTGCGGCCGCTTTGATCCTGGAAGGCTATCTGGCATTCCGAAAATAAGGGAAAATGCTACAATATAATAAGCAAGCAGCAGAGCTTCTTACCTCAGTAAGTCACTCTGCTGCTTGCTTTTTGTACTTGAGCTCCCGCCATGCGGTGAGCAGGAGAAGCACGCCGAACAGCTTCCTCAGGATTTCCACATTCCAGGAGCTGCTGAGGATGGTGAATAAGGCGGCGGAAGCACTCCCTGCCAATGCGGCGGGGAGCACCTTTTTGATCGGAAGCTGCTTCCGAATGAGATGAATGACGGTAGAAATCAGTGCCGGGGGAAGGAAAAACAAAAGATTAATATATTTGGCGGCAGTATAGTCTGTATGAACGACCAATGTAAGCCATAGAATCAATAGGCTGCCGCCGCCAACGCCCAGGCCGGACAGCAGCCCCAGGACTGCACTGACGCATATGGTTATGAAAAAAGACATCTGAAACCGCTCCATAATAAAATACAGCCAAAGAACCTGTGAAGCCAGGCCAGAGGAATCCGCTTTGCCAATACGGCGGAGAGAATACCGCCGATTACACCGCCAATCAAATATGGAACTGTCTCCCGAAAGGGGATGGAGGCAAATCCGTTCTGCACCAAAAGGGAACAAAAGCAAATAAAAAGCATAATGCCCAGGGAACAGGGGAATACGTTTTCCGCGTCTTCTTTACAAAGAACAGACAAAAGCGGGACAAGAACAAGACCGCCGCCGGAACCGAGAATCCCGGTAATGGAGCCTGCGGCCAGTCCTGCGATGACATACCGTGCGGCAATACTCAAACGAATCACTCCTATGCAATAGGTTGTCACATATCGAAAATTCTATTCAGCCAAGTGAAGGGAATGTCACGGCTGACATTGGAATATAGATGGAGGGAAAGGAGTGTGGAACGATGGTTGTAAATCGGAAACCCACAGGGACGGTGAAATCTATGCCGGTGGGACTGGCGCTGGGATGGACTGCTGCGATGCTGATGACCGCAGCGGCCTGCGGCCTGCTTGCTTGGCTGATCCTGAGCGGAAAAGCAGGCTGGGAAGCGATGGGATACGGCGCGATGGCAATTCTTTTAGCGGCCTCCTATGCAGGCGCGGCGGTGTCCTGCAGGATGATTATGCATCGAAAATTGCTTGTGTGCATTCTTTCGGGGGTTATATACCTGTGTTCGCTGACGGCGATTACAGCACTAATGTTTGGCGGGAAGCTTGATGCGGTATGGGTCACCGCTCTTCTGGTTGCAGGGGGGACCGCGACGGCTGCACTTGTACATTGCGCTGAAAAAAGAGGAAATGGGAGGAAGAGGAAAAAGCACAGATTGTAAACTTGTACAAAAAAGCCTGTTGGGTAAGTGTTACTTACCCAATGATTATAATATGAAAGAAAAAATGCAAAAACAATATTTAGTGATTTCAGAGCCCAAAAAACGCTAGATGTTGTCATTGTGATTGAAAATGGTAAAAACAAAAGTTCGTAAATAAGACATGTTAACATAACAATGTTAACATAAATCTTGTCATAATCCACAAATCTATCCGTTTTTTTACAAAAAGCTTGAATTTTTATAAAAAATGGAGTATAGTATGCCTGTATCAAAAAACAGCGTATCCGATCCTATGTTGTGTGCACATCTGCAATACGCTTTTGCTGGGCACAGCTGCAGGGCATTTCAAATCTGATGGATTGCCCTCTGGCAGCGTGATTCTCACCGCTTTGATTCCGGTAAGTCGTTTCCGTACCGTTTCCTGTGATGTTCTGCATGAGGTTCATGCAGTGTCGATCGTTTGTTATACGGTTTGCTGCACCGGTTCTTCTCTGAGTTTTCTGATTTTTTTCTCCGACTTTTGGCTGCTGCCAATTTTTTATTTCCAGAAACCACTACCATTGGAAGCGGTTTCTGCTGTTGTTCTCTGTTTGATGGAGAATTGACGGATTTGCCTGTCGGCGGATTGATAGATTTCCAAGAAAGAGTAGAGGTTAACTGGTTCATGCTAGACTTGATTTGTGCTTATGAGGATTATCTTGCAAAGGTAAAGCAAGCATCCGGCAATACCATATCCTCCTATATGCGTGATATTCGCCAATTTATCAGCTGGCTGCGCCAAAAGGAAGGAGAAGATATTCTGAATGCGACCAGTTCGGATGTCTGTGATTACCTTGCATATATGCAGTCCCAGGGGAAATCCGGTGCAACCGCTTCCAGATCCCTGGCCAGTTTGAAAAATTTCTTTTCCTACGCGGTCTCCAACGGCTTCTTGGAGCATTCTCCCATCTCGGATGAAATCCATGTAGAACGGGGGAAGAAAAAGCTCCCCCAGGTGCTCACCGGCAAGGAGGTGGAGCTGCTGCTGGCCCAGCCAACCTGCACCAACGTGAAAGGTTACCGGGACAAGGCAATGCTGGAAGTGATGTATGCCACCGGTATGCGGGTGTCGGAGCTGATTGAACTGGATGTGGAAGATGTCAATCTGGAGCTGGGGGTTGTGAGATGCGGCGGAGACAAGAAGAGCAGGGTGATTCCGCTCTATCCTGCGGCGCTTCGTTCCCTGGCGGATTACATTCATGAGGCAAGACCGGTTTTGATTGTGGACCCTGGCGAAACTTCGCTGTTTGTGAACGTCAGCGGAACCCGCATGAGCCGCCAGGGCTTTTGGAAAATTCTGAAATTCTATCAGGCAAAGGCCGGAATTGAAAAGGAGATTACGCCCCACACGCTGCGCCACAGTTTTGCGGTACATCTTCTAGAAAACGGTGCCGACTTGGGTTCCCTCCAGGAATTGATGGGCCACAGTGATATTTCCTCCACGCAGCTGTACACCCATATGATCAATCAAAAGATTAAATCCGTTTATCAAAAATGTCATCCCAAAGCATAAAACAGCCTATCGCCGGTAGAGGAGATGGGCTGTTTTCTCGTGTGGATGAAAATTTTCTTTTTGGTGCAATGGATGCCGGTTATTTTACGCCTATACAAGTGAAACCCTTTGTTATAAAATAGACAGACAACTGGAGGTGATTCCTTGGAGGATCAGGGTATCATTGCCTTGTTCTTCGAGCGGTCTGAACAGGCCATTGAAGAAACAGACAAAAAGTACGGCGGGTACTGCTACAGCATTGCCTACAACATTCTGGACAACCGGGAGGATTCTGAGGAAAGCGTCAGCGATACATATCTGGCGGCGTGGAATACGATTCCGCCCCGGCGTCCCAACTTTCTGAACGCTTTTCTTGCCAAAATGACCCGGCACATTTCCATTGACCGCTGGCGCAAGCTCAGCGCAAAAAAGCGGGGCGGCGGGGAAATCATTCTCGCGCTGGATGAATTGGAAGAATGCGTGGACACCCATAATGTTGAAACCGAACTGGCGACGAAGGAATTGACACGGGTTCTTAATGCGTTCCTGTCTTCCCTGCCGGAGACAGAGCGGAAAGTGTTTCTGTGCCGGTACTGGTATCTGGATTCCATTCAGACCATTTCTGAGGTTTCCGGTTTCAGTCAGAGCAAGGTGACTTCCATGCTGCATCGGCTGAGAGGGAAACTTCGGAAAAAGCTCAGTGAGGAGGGATATGTATGAAAGCAATGGATTTGCTGGTTGGCTTTGGAAGCGTAAAGGATTCGTATGTGATCAGTGCGGAGGAATTTCGTCAGAGTAAGCAGAAAGCACAGAGCAAGCGCTTGTCCACACGGAAAATATGGTTGATCGCCGCTGTAATTGCACTGATGCTGCTTCTGGTGGGCTGCGCAGTTGTCTATGTCCTGAGAATGCAGGATATGAAGGTGGGGGAATACAGCTTCTATGTGCCCACGGAGTATGACAATAATGGCAATGTGATTCCAGTAGAAACTCAGGAACCAATTACATTGCTTTCTTTGCAAGGCACAAACATGGAAGCACTTACAGAATGGGTTGCTTTTACAAATTCATACGATCAGGACGGAACCATTGCACTCGAAGCAGATAAAGCTACCAAAGCCGGTGCTCCCTGGGACATCCCAGAAAACTATCATCTAACCTATGGCTGCTATAGTCAAGAGATGGTGGATAAGCTGAATGAGATCGTGGAGAAATATGATCTGAAACTGCTGTCAAGCTACATTCCCCTCAATTACTATGAAAACAGTGTTCTGCTGAATTCTCTCGGACTGAATGGATTGGTCTATGCCAACCCTGATGTTCAGGTAGAATATTGGGATGGAGACTTCCATTTAGAGGGAACCTTTGATCTGAATATGTACATCAGCATGGATATGGGAAACTGGAAATGGGAGCAAGGTTCCGCCAGCTACCGGTATTCTCTGAAGGATTATTTCGATCCCATAACCGGCGGCATGCTGGAATCCATCGACTATACCCAATGGGACTATACCCGCAAGGACGGGAAAAAAGTGCTGCTGGTTCTGAGCGAGGGATCTGCCCGGATTTACGCTGACTTGCCGGATGCGTTTATTTCCATTTCTCTGGACCCGGTTATCTGGGTGGACGGTGAAAAGGTTCCAATGACACAGATTGCTTTGCAGCAATTCGCGGAGTTGTTCGATCTTTCTGTCAAACCTCAGTCCACCACTATGGAACAGGTAGAAAAATATAAAGCAGACGTACTTCATCAATACGAAGCAGAACGATCAGCGGCCCGCGCAGAGCACGAAGCCATGTACGCTTCCGGTTACAAGGAATTTGTGGAATACCGTCTGGGAACCGTAGCAAATCCGGAAGGCGTGTCCTATGTTTTATACGATATGAATGGCGACGGTGTTGAGGAATTGATAATCGGCGGACTGGATATTCTCTCAATCAAGGATGGTCAGTCCTACAAGTATTTTGACCTGACCAATACCGGGATACTTTTCCCACACTTCCGGCCATGCGAAGGGAATCTATATGAGGTCTATTGTGAAGATTTGGGAATGTATCAGCATTACTTCTATCAGGCAAACGCGGAATCCGCATCCTTTATCACGGGCGTTTCCCAGGATGCCTCAGATGGTGCATGGTATTTGCATTCCAAAGATGGTGCCTATACAGAAAATAGACAGCAGATTACCGAGAAAGAAGCGCAAAAAATTCTGGATTCCTACACCCGAATCGAGATCAGCTGGCTCCCCTTAAAACGGTTCGGTGAGCCTCCCGTAAGCATGGATTATTCCGACCCTTATGCCCAGTATATTGCAGAAGCGTTGGTACGTTATGATAATGCCAAAAACTATACCTATGCGCTGATGGACTTAAACGGGGACGGCATTGAGGAACTGATTGCCTGCCAGCCTGGGAGCGGTCAGGATACCGCTAGTCTGGGTATTTTTACCATTCAAGATGGAGAATTTAAGTCGTATGCAAGCGATATATCCTATATTTGCGCAGGGGGAATTCTGGAGGTATGCGAAGAATGGCAGACAGATCAGGGACGGTATTATGGTTTCTATCGATGTGGCGCGAACGGCCCTGAGTTTGTCGAGAAAATCGTCCGTGATCCGATCACACTATACTGGGGGCGTGTGGAAGCCGGAAAGGATGGGAGAACCGTCACGGAAGAGGAAGCTATGTCGGTTCTGAATTCGTATAAACGAATTGAACTGGACATGAAGCCGTTTTCAGAGTATTCTTTCACCTGATAGATGAGAGTCAGATCGATTAAGACTTCCTTAATTTATGACGACTTCCCTCGAATTCTGATGGATGATGTGTTATAATAAAGAAAAAGCAATTCAAGGAAGGGAAGCGGTTTACCTATGAAAAAGAAATCTGTGATGGCTGTCAATGCGCTGCTTGCGGCAGCGCTGCTGTGTGCTTGTACGCCTCAATCCGGGCAAATGGATACGATGGAAACCACAGGCCAGACGACGGAGGTTTTGGAAAGCTCCGCTGAGACGGAAATAACTCAACCTTCTGCCGGCACCGTCCAGCCTGAATTTCAGTGGCAGGATACGCCGGCACACAACGCGTTCCGCAGGACACTGCAAACCATCCATGATGAACTTTATTTTCCGAACCTGGCAAATCCCGTACAAATTGATTTGTGGGAACCGGGGACAATTGAGGATGAAATGTTTGCGGTTCTGGATGTGGACGGAGATGGGGAGGAGGAATTGCTGGTCAGCATTTCCAATACCTATGTGGCAGGAATGTGCACTGTGATCTATGGTTATCATTCGAACCTGGACGATGTGCAGGAGGAAGTCTTCACCGGCTTTTTAGCGAAATTCTATCCGGGAATGATTCGGGTAGATGCCTCTCACAATCACGGCCACGCAGGAGACGTTCTCTGGCCCTACAGTATACTGACTTATGATAAGGAGAGGGATGTCTATCAGGATGCGTTCTATGTGGATGCATGGAGCAAGGAAATTGCGGCGTACGACTCCTATCTGGAAATGGATTATCCCGAAGAAATTGACACCGATCATGACGGCTATGTATATCTGATTACGGAGAATGGGCAGCAGCGAATCATCAACCGGCAGGATTACGAAAAGTGGGAAACGGAATTGTTTGCTCAGAAGGAACCGCTGATCATTCCCTGGCAGAAGATGACCGCAGGGAATATTGGAATGGAATAAAAGCGAAGACAGCCGCTGCCAAAAGGCAGCGGCTGTTGCGATATAGAAGGGGAGAGGTGGTTTAGATTCCGGTCATGGCAGCCAGAACATCCACTTCCATCTGCTGGATGCCCTTCTTCATGGACAAGCCCTCGTCGATGTCCACATCGGAGAAGGAGCCGTCGTGGGTGCAGATGATGCGGTTGGTCTTCCCAGCCAGCAGCAGCTCCACGGCCAGATAGCCCATCTTGGTAGCGTTGACGCGGTCACGGCCGGTGGGAGTGCCGCCGCGCTGAATATGGCCAAGCACAGTCACCCGGGGGTCCAGGTCGATGGCTTCTTTGATTTTCGCGGCGATGTCGGAGGCAGAGCCGGCGCCCTCGGCCACCACGATCATGTAATGGGTGAAGCCATTGAAACGGGCCTGGCGAATCTTCTCAATCACGTCCCGTTCAAAATCAATGGGTTCTTCGGGAACCAGAACGGCAGTGGCGCCGCAGGCCAGGCCCACGTACATGGCGAGGTATCCGGCGTTGCGGCCCATGACCTCCACCACGGAGCAGCGCTCATGGGATTGCATGGTGTCCCGCAGCTTATCGATGCACTCGATGGCGGTGTTGGCCGCAGTGTCGAAGCCGATGCAGTAGTTGGTGCAGCTGATGTCATTATCAATGGTGCCGGGGATGCCGATAACATTGATGCCGTACTTGCTCAGTGCCTTGGCGCCCCGGAAGGTACCGTCGCCGCCGATGGCGATGATGCTGTCCAGGCCGAGAAATTTACAAGTGGAAACAGCCTTGCGCTGACCCTCTTCAGTCATGAACTCCTTGCTGCGGGCGGTGTAGAGGATGG
The DNA here is from genome assembly GCA_051867315.1 of Faecousia sp. Classification (GTDB taxonomy): domain Bacteria; phylum Bacillota; class Clostridia; order Oscillospirales; family Oscillospiraceae; genus Faecousia. Next base: position 19,198 of record JBJDYM010000026.1, on the reverse strand, counting down.
TGCCGCCGCGGTTGATGGTGTGGGCGACACTCTTTTCGTCCAGGCGGACAATATCGCCGGAAATCAGACCATTCCAGCCCCGGCGGATGCCGTAGCACTCAATGCCGTGATAAATTGCAGTTCTAACGACAGCGCGGACACAGGGATTCATTCCGGGAGCGTCTCCGCCGCTGGTAAGTACACCAATTCTTTTTACGCTCATGATGTTTACCTCCTGAGTTGAGTATTCAGACACTTTTATTTTACAGTTTGTGACACGAAAAGTAAAGAATAATTTTTGAAAATCAAGAGACTTAACAGCAATTCCGGCGCGTTTCTTTTTTTGAAGATGATTCAATTCGCCATAACACCGATCGGAATATACACCACCGGTTTTGCCGCTTGAGGGGAGACCGCGCAAGCGGGGGAATGATTCGAAATAGAAGAGACAGAGGTATCTAGGCTTGGATTCCTCGAACGCAACAAAATAAAAATTTTGTTGCGTTCAGAGTGCGCTTGTGCTATAATATCACTGATCCTAGAGCTTCCGTCTATGGAAGCTCGGCTTTTCGTGCTTCTGGGCGCTCCCAGGATACTTTATCACATCTATAATAAACGAACTGCTCATCACTATGGGTCTTCAGAAATCCGACCTTTTCCAAAACATGTTGACTTCGCTTGTTTTTGTGAATGGCATCTGCAAACACGGTTTCCAGTTCCAGTACATCAAGCGCATATTCCAGCGCCAAGATTTCCGCCTTGGTTCCGTAGCCGTGATTCTTGACATGATCATTTTTCATGTGTATGCTTAATGTGCCTTTTCCGGCGTTGACGTCCTTAAATATCACTTCGCCGACGGGCTCTTCCTCAAGCATTACGGCCAGATGGATCCGGCAAAGCCGCTGCTGCCGTTCCCAGCGGGCATCTACGTCTGCTTCACAATAAACATACTCCGAAAAGCGGCTCATTTCCGAAAACAGATCTGGATCACTGGTAAAGCCCTGAAAAAACTGCCGCGACAGTATTTTCGTCATTTTGCACAAACGAATGTTCATATATTTATATACCTTTCACAGGAGGATTCTTATGCAGCGCTACCATGATTGTCCGCAGATTCTGCGGGAGTTTCTGATTTATCATGAGACCATCAAGGGTCAGTCGCCTTTGACGATTTCGGAATACTATTTGGATTTGAGGATGTTTCTGCGCTTTATCAAACTGATGCGCAATGACATGCCAATCAATACGGATTTGGAAACCATTGATATCAAAGACGTGGATTTGAATTTCGTGCGAAGTATTGACACCAGTGAAATATTTGATTTCCTGTCCTATCTGGCAAATGACCGGGCCATCAATCCGGAGAATCCTGCGCCGGACCACGGGATTTCTGCCTCCGCAAGAGCACGGAAGCTCTCGGCCATCAAATCCTTTTACAAGTATCTGACAGTACGCACCAAGCAGCTGACAGAAAATCCGGTTGCAGATTTGGAATATCCCAAGCTGCGGAAAAGCCTGCCCAAATATCTGACAATGGAACAGTCTGCCGCCCTGCTCCAGGCGGTTTCAGGCCCCAACGAAAAGCGGGATTACGCCATTTTGATGCTGTTTTTGAACTGTGGAATTCGCCGCAGTGAGTTGGTCGGACTGAATCTGTCAGATGTTTACGAGGATCGAATCCGAGTGGTCGGCAAAGGCAACAAGGAGCGCTTTGTCTATTTTGGCTCTGCCTGCCGGAAAGCCATCGATGCCTACCTCCCCATTCGGAATCAGCAGGTGCTTACGGATAATAAGGCGCTTTTTGGATCACGGGACAAAAACCGGATCAGCGTTACAGCGGTTCATCGCCTGGTGAAAAAGGCGCTGATGCAGGCAGGTCTGGATTCTACCCAGTTTTCAGCCCATAAACTCCGTCACACAGCAGCCACCATGATGCTCTCCGGCGGCGTAGACGTGAAAACGGTTCAGGAGGTTTTGGGCCACGAAAACCTGAATACAACACAGATTTATACCCATATTGAAAATACAGAGCTGAAAATTGCGGCAGATGCAAATCCATTATCAAAATTGGATTTCTCCGATAAAAGCAACCAGTAGTTGACAATAAAAAGAAAACAATAATTGATTTTCTTATACCCCTGGAGAACGGTCCTCCTCCTTGATTTCTGCCTCAAAATACGATATAATTCTTTTTGCAACGAATTATTGACAAAGTTTTGTGTATATGGGGATGATTATATTGTCAATTGGAGAACGGATTATTTCTCTTCGAAAAGCAGAAAACCTTTCTCAGGGGCAGCTCGCTTCCCTGCTGGATGTGAGCAGACAAGCTGTGAGCAAATGGGAAAATGATCAGTCCACCCCGGATACGCTGAAGCTGATTCAGTTGGCGGATGTACTCAAAACCGATGTAGAATACCTTGCCACGGGAAGAGTGACGGAACCTAAGGTGGAAAAGGTTGTTGTAAAAGTGCCGGAAATTCAGGAAAAAATCGTGGAAAAGCCGGTCATCCAGTACGTGGAGAGGACGGTGGAGAAACCCATCGTCCAGTATGTGGAAAAACCGGTCATCCGCACTGTGGAAAAGCTGGTTGAGAAGCCCGTCATCAAACGCATTGTGAGAGTCCGCTATCTCCGCAATCCCCTGGAATTTTTGGGATTGGCCATCATTTGTTTTCTGATTGGTGTTTTGATTGGGAAAATCCTGTGATTTTTGTTCAGAAACCTCCGAATAAATCATTTGCCGATGCATTTTGGTTTATCCGGAGGTTTTTGTTTGTAAACTCCCCTCTTACATTGCGGTTTCGATTGCCTCCCGGATGTTGCGGACCCGATAGACCGCCAATCCAGCAGGGATATCCAGCTTTTCCGAGCCGCCCCGGGGAATAATACACTTTTTGAAGCCCAGCCGGGTGATTTCTGCCAGGCGCTGGTTCATATGGGAAACGGCACGGATCTCCCCTGTCATGCCCACTTCCCCGATGGCAACCAGGTCGTCTGAAATGCATTGATCCCGGTAGGAGGATGCCAGCGCCAGCACAATGGGCAGATCCGCGGCAGGCTCGTCCAGCCGCAGGCCGCCGATCACATTGATGTAGGCATCAAACAGGCTCATTTTCATTCCGGCCCGCTTTTCCATCACTGCCAGCATCAAAACAGCCCGGTTAAAATCAAAGCCATCCGAGGCGCGGCGGGGCACATTCATGGTGGTTTTTGCCACCAGGGCCTGCACCTCGGCCAGGACAGGACGGGTGCCCTCCATCACGCAGGCAACGCAGGTGCCGCTTGCTCCCTCCGGGCGGCCGTCCAGAAGCATCTGAGAGGGGTTCGGCACCTCTACCAAGCCCATATCCCGCATTTCAAAGACGCCAATCTCGTTGGTGGAGCCGAACCGGTTTTTCGCTGCCCGCAGGAGACGGTAGGAGGAATTGGGATCTCCCTCAAAATACAGCACACAGTCCACCATATGCTCCAGTACTTTGGGACCGGCAATGTTGCCGTCCTTGTTGATGTGGCCCACAACGAACACCGTGATGCCGCCCGATTTGCTCAGCTGCATCATGGACATGGTGCAGTCCTTCACCTGGGACACGCTGCCGGGAGAGGAATCATTTTCCTCGTTATAAAGGGTCTGGATGGAGTCCACAATCAGAATGTCCGGCTTGGTCTCACTGACGGCCTCCAGTACGTCGGAGAGTCTGGTTTCCGAGAGAATATACAATTCCTCCGGGGCGACGCCAAGACGCTCTGCCCGGAGCTTTAGCTGCCGCTCGCTTTCCTCACCGGAGACGTACAGCACCTTTCTCCCGGCACACAGGCTGCTGCAGATCTGCAGCAGCAGTGTGGATTTGCCGATGCCGGGAGCACCGCTGACCAGTACCAGAGAGCCTGCCACTGCTCCCCCGCCCAAAACCCGGTCCAGCTCCCCCATTCCGGTTGAAAAACGGGTCTCTCCGTCCGCGGCCACCTCGGACAGCTTCTGAGGGCGCTTGCTCTGCCCCACCGGGGCAGATTTTGCCTTGACACCGGATGCCGCAGGCTTTTCAATGTGCTCCTCGATGGTGTTCCAGGCCCCGCAGGTAGGACATCTTCCCTGCCATCTGGGTGTCTCGTTTCCACAGCTGGTGCAGTAAAAAACGGTTTTTGATTTCGCCATATTTCTCGCTCCTGTTTATATTTTTTCTATTATAGCATTTCTAGCCGTCGGATGCAAGAAATCTTGCCAATCCTGTGGAAATCACGCAGCAAAGCTGCTTTTGATAATCCGGCGTCCGCAGTTTTGCTTCCTCCTCCTGATTGGACAGAAAACCGCATTCCACCAGTACCCCGGTTGCGCTTATTTTATCCAGCAGATAGATGCCGCTCCCCTGCTTGGCTTTCCGACTGCTGCCGGGGTTCAGGGTGGAAACCAGATCGTCCTGCAGCAGCTTCGCCAGCTCCTCGCTTCCGGCGGTTTTGGCATAGAAAACCTGTGCCCCGCTGTATTTTTCCTCCGGGAAGGTGTTTTGGTGGATGCTCAGGAGCAGAGCATTGTTGGTCCTCTCCACGATTCTGACCCGCTGCTTCAGGTCGGACACCTTTTTCTGGGAGATGGTTTGCCCGGATGTATATACGGAGGTATCTGTGGAGCGAATCATCACCGTATCGTAGCCCAGTAGATGCAGCAGGTCATTCATCCTCAGGGCGATTTGCAGATTGAAATTGCTCTCATTTTTTCCGGAGCAGGACACAGCTCCCCCGTCCTCCCCGCCGTGCCCGGCATCAATGACGATCCGGTGCAGCCGTTCCACAGGAATCATCTCCGAAATGGTCGCCACAGTCTGATTTCCAAGAAACGTTCCGAATAAAAACAGCGATACCACCATGACGTAAAACAGCAGCACGCTGCCCCGCTTTCCCTTTTCTATCATACGCAACACCTCTTTGAATTCTATGCCCCGTCCCTGCCGGAATGAACATCGACGAAAATTCTGCATAGAATGACCCGGAATGACTTTTTTGGTCATGATGTGAGGAGGTTGAATTATGCAGCAAAAAAAGCGGGAAATTCCCACAGGGATGGGAAAGCTCCCGGCTGTCGCGCCGCTGGCAAATCCCTATGTCCCCTTCCAGATGGATAATCCCGAGCAGTACGAGGCGAAACTCGGCCTGGTTCGGGGTACGCTGTATCCCGGGCTGGATCTTCCCTTTATGGGCATGGTAAATAAAAAGCCTCTGCCCCAGTCCCCCATGGCGGAGCTTCAAGCGCTGGGGTTTGCGGTTCAGGAGCTGGCGCTGTACCTGGATACCCACCGGGATGATGCCGAAGCCTTGGAATTATACCGCCGCTACCAGCAATTGCTCCATGAAAAAAGAACGGAATATGTCCGCAATCATGGCCCCTTGAGCCACCGGGACCAAACTTCAGCGCCGGACTATGCCTGGCTGAATGATCCGTGGCCCTGGGAATACAGCGGCAATCAGGAGGGATGAGTATGTTTTCCTATGAAAAGAAACTGCAATACCCGGTGAGAATCAAGAATCCCAACCCGAATCTGGCGAAAATCATCCTGACCCAGTACGGCGGCCCGGACGGCGAACTGGGCGCCAGCCTGCGCTATCTTTCTCAGCGCTATTCCATGCCCTTTGATGAATTAAAGGGGCTGTTAACCGACATTGGCACGGAGGAATTGGGCCATTTGGAGATGATCGGGGCCATTGTCCACCAGCTGACACGGAATTTGAAGGAGAATCAGATGAAAGACCCGGCCTTTGCGCCCTATTTTGTGGACCACACTGTAGGTGTCTACCCTGCCTCTGCCGCCGGAACGCCCTGGAGTGCTGCAACCATGCAGGTAAAGGGGGACCCCATTACGGATTTGGTGGAGGACATGGCGGCGGAGCAGAAGGCCAGAACCACCTATGACAATATCCTTCGCATCAGCGACGACCCGGATGTGAACGATGTCATCAAGTTCCTCCGGGAACGGGAGGTGGTCCATTTCCAGCGTTTCGGCGAAGCGGTCCAGCTCCTGCGGGATAAGCTGAACCAGAAGAATGTGTACTATATGAACCCTGCTGTTGATATATAGTTAAAATCTGTTGATGCAATTGATAGTTGACAGATTATATAGAGCAAATATCAATGATATAAGAGTAGACTTGACCGAGTCACTCGGTTGAGCAGCGGTTACACATGTTGAGCAAAAAGATATCCGCAACCATAATGAAATAGAAAAAGCAGATCCTTTCTCATTCCAGAGAGGATCTGCGTTTTTTCTTTGGGGCAATTTAACAGCCCTCGTTTGTACTTACAATACTTTACGCTCTTCTGGCAGTCAGGCTGCGGGCCAGGGAGATGAGAGCATCAGTGTCCTCAAAAATGTGCAGATAATCAGTGGCGGCGTTGGTATATTTCTGCACCAGTTCCTCACATTTGGGGAGGCCATAAAGGCGGACAAAGGTATTCTTGTCGGTATCATGTCCGGTGGCTTTGCCCAGCTCACTGGCATCACCAATCACATCCAGCATATCGTCCCGAATCTGGAAGGCCAGCCCCAGGCATCCGGCAAATCCGGCAGCAGCGGCAATCTGAGCCTCCCCTGCCCCGCCGGCAATGGCACCCAGGACGCAGGCGGCGTTGATCAGCGCCCCGGTCTTGCGGCTCTGGATATCCAGTACCTCTTGTTCAGAGCATTCCCGCTGCTCACTGAGGATATCCAGTACCTGGCCGCCCACCATCCCCAGAGAGCCCGCATTCTCGGACAACACACCGATGGCCAGGGCCATATCGTCAGGGTTTGGCAGCTGGGCGGAAGCGGCCAGGGCAAAGGCATCTGTCAGCAGTGCATCACCGGCCAGGACGGCCATGGCCTCACCGTAAACCTTGTGGTTGGTCAGGCGTCCTCGGCGATAGTCATCATCATCCATGCAGGGTAAATCATCGTGGATCAGGCTGTAGGTGTGAATCATCTCAATGGCACCGGCAAAGGGCGCAGCCTTTTTCCAATCCCCTCCGCACAAGCGGCAGAACTCAAAAGTGAAAATAGGCCGCAGCCGTTTTCCCCCGGCCAGGAGGCTGTATTTCATTGCTTCAAACAGAAGCTTTTGGGGCTGGTCATCAAAGCGAGCGTAGTAATCTGCCAGGTATTTCTCAATAAATTCTCGGTATTCCCGGAAGCGGCTGTCACTGCTCATCAGAAAATGCCTCCTCCACAGGGCTCCCGTCCGGCGCAGTCATGATTTTTTTCACCTGAAGCTCGGCTTCGTCCAAAAGCTTTCCACAGCGGCGAATCAGCTCGGTGCCTTCCTGGAACATGCGCAGGGATTCTTCCAGCTCTACATCCCCTTTTTCCATGGCACGGACAATCTGCTCCAAGCGAACCATAGAGGCTTCAAAGGTTTGATTGTTAGGATTCATTTGGCTTCCTCCTTGATATTCGACACCACTGCATTCACGATGCCGTCGGACAATGTGACCCGGACTTCCCGGCCGGGCGCGGTTTGGGTCACGGAACGCAGAATGGTTCCGTCATCGTTATTCACGATGGAATAACCTCTTGTCAGCACCTTTAGCGGACTCATCGCATCCAGTTTGGCGGTGCAGGCAATGAAGCGCTGCTTTTTATGCTGAATCTGCTGGCTTTGGGCGGCAATCAGCCGGGTTTTCAGGTGCTCCAGATTCTTTTGCCGCTGTTCCAGATACCCGGTGGGGCTGGACAGCGCCGGAGAGCGGGCCAGGACATTCAGTCGCTGCCGGGCGCTTCGAAGCTGCCGTGCCAAAGCTCCCGCCATAGTGGAGGCGGCGGAATCCATGCTTTGCAGCAAAGCTGTCTGGTCCGGCACCGCCAGTTCGGCAGCATTGGAGGGTGTAGCTGCCCGCAGGTCGGCCACATAGTCCGAAATCGTTACATCCGGCTCATGGCCCACAGCAGAGATAATTGGAATCTGGGATTCGTAGATGGCGTAGGCGACCCGTTCATCATTAAAGGCCCACAGATCCTCAATAGAGCCGCCGCCCCGACCGACAATCAGCAGGTCGGCAAGACGATAGTGATTGGCATAGCGTATGGCAGCGGCAATCTCCCCCGGTGCCTCCGCCCCCTGAACCCGCACCGGCAGCAGACGGACCTGGGTCAGCGGATAACGCTTGTTCAGAATCCGCAGCATGTCGTGGATGGCTGCACCGGCGGAGCTGGTGATGATGCCAATGGTGCCGGGAAAGGGCGGCAGTGGCTTTTTGTGCTCCGGGGCAAACAGTCCCTGAGCGGCCAGCTTTGCCTTCAGCTGTTCAAAGGCGGCGTAAAGATCCCCCACCCCGTCCACGGCCATGGCGCTGCAATACAGTTGGAACGCACCGTCCCTGGGATAGACTGTAATCCGCCCCATTGCGATAACCTTCATGCCATTTTCCGGCCGGAAACGCAGCCTTGCCGCGCTGGCTTTGAACATGACGCATTTTAAGGCGGCATTCTCATCCTTCAGCGTAAAATAGTGATGCCCGGAGGGATACATTTTATAGTTGCTGATCTCGCCCCGGACGGCCAGCTGATTCAAAAGCCGGTCCTCGTCCATACGGCCCCGGATGTATTCGTTGATTTGTGTGATGGATAAAACCTGCTGCATATCATCCCTCCGAAATCCGATGGGCCAGCACGGCAACACCCATGGCGTTGTCCGTAGAGTATTGGGGCTGTGCAAAAATGGGTCCAAGAGGCTGCATCACGCTGCGCAGCATGGAATTGGATGCAACTCCGCCGGAAAACACCACCGGCAGCCCGGGAAACTGCGCAAGCGCCTGTTCCGTGGCGTGAAAAACGGCGCCAGCCACACAGCGCAGGGCATAAGCGGCGGTTTCCGCCGGTGCAGCGTATTTTTCATGGAACTGCTGCACTTTATTCTGTACCCCGGACAGGGAGAAGCTTCCCCCTTCGCATTTCACACGGAATACCTCGGTCAGCTCTGCGTGAAGGCTGAGCGCATCCAGGTGTTTCCCGGAAGGAAAGGGCAGCCCCAAAAGCTGGCCAGTGCGATCAATCAGCTGTCCGGCGGAAATATCCGTGGTGCCCCCCAGCTTGGTACAGGCTACGTTCCTTCCCTCCGGCTCCACCAGAAGCAGTTCGGTGGTACCGCCAGACAGGTGCCAGGCCAGGTGGGGGCGGTCCATCAGTTCCATTCGCCCTGCGCTCCACAGGCAGGCGGCCACATGCCCCTGCTGATGGGATACCTCCACCAGTGGAACACCGAGCACATCCGAAAGAAGCTTTGCATGGGAGAAGCCCACCAGAAAGCAGGGCATATAGCTCCCCTCCACTGCCCTGGGACGGGTGCTGACACCGATGGCGCCGATGTTTTCCATCCGCAGATCGGAAAACAGCCTGCCGGAAAGCTCCGGCAGGCTTTTGGTGTGGGCGAATACAGCATCGGACTGGCGCAGGCCCAGCTCCCCCGCCTTCACTGGCAGGAGCTTGGAGCAGTTGGAACCGGTGGTTCCATCGTACCAGGCAATGGAGGTGGTGTAATTGCTGGTATCAATACCAATGACCGTCATGTTTCTTCCTCTGCTTGGGCAGGAGCCAGGCTGCGGGCGAAGGAGCCCAGAATCCCATTGACAAAGGCGCCGGTATCGCTGCCGTCGTATTTTTTGGCAAGCCGGACGGCTTCGGAAATGGCAACACCTGTAGGAACATCCTCCATGTACAGAATCTCGAAAATGGCAAGCTGCATCACGCAGCGGGTCAGTCGGGAGATCCGGGATACGTCCCAGCCGATGGAGAATCTGCTGATCTGCTCATTCAGCTCCTGGGTCCGGTTGGCTACGCCGGTGACCACCGTATCCAGATAGCGCACCTGGGCGCTGCTGGGGCGCTCCTCATAAATGTCGTTTTCCTGGGCAAGCTTTTCGTAGTACTCCTTGTCCAGCCTGGCATTTACAATCTGCTCCGGCTCTTCGCCGGTGAACTCCCGGCCATAAATCAAATGTACTGCCAACTCTCTGGCGTTCGCTCTCGTCATAGGGCCGCCTTTACTTGCGGTCAATGCCGCAGACATTGACATTGACGGCAGTCACCTTAACGCCGGTCATGGACTCCACCGCATTGATGACGGCGGACTGAACAGCCTCTGCGATGTCCACAACGCTCTGGCCGTAGAAAATGGAGACATTGCAGTCAATGGTCAGACTATTGTCCTCGGCGATGAGAATCTTAATCCCTTTGCCCCAGTTTTTGCTGATCAGATCCGCGATGTCCGCACCGGGCTTGGTGACGATTCCTACAACACCCTCTACATCAGAAACAGCATGCTCAGCGATGGTGGAGACAACATCCTCGGAAATCATGACGGAGCCGTTCTCCTGCTCCTGGGTGATATACTGCTTATATTCAGCCATAATTGGTTCCTCCTATTTCGTTGCCATTGGATCACGATGGCACACTTTTACTTATTGTATCACAATTCCAGAAAAATACAACTCTTTTCTGCGACAATAAGGCAAAAATGGGAGGATGAGAAATGGCTGCGCGGAAATAAAAAAGATTGAAGGGGACTGCAGCTGTCCCCTTCATGTTCTCCTGCCGCTAGGACTCTTTGATTACTGCACTTCCACAACGCGAATGTCTTTCAAACCATAATCCGATTGGGACATGACCACATCGGCAATGACGGCCACATCGGCGGATTGCAGGCCTCCATCCGGGGAGGAAACGGCCACAGAAATCCCCTCCGAAGTCATGTATGCCACACAGTCCTGGTAGCCCTTTGCAATAATGAGGCTTTCAATTTGAGCTTCGCTAAGGGCCGTTTGGACAATGTCTTCCAGATCCATGGCGGATTCGGCGGCTTTATCGGATTCACTATAGGTCATTGCTTCCTGGAGCATGTTCACCGCATTGTCTCTTGCTTGCTGGCGGGAGAGGCGAACCGCGGAGAAATAATCCGAGGCAGTGGTGCTGAGCTCCTCCCCTGCCGTGATGGCAGCCACGTCCTCTGTAAGCAGCAATCCATCCTCGGACATGACCTTTTCATAGTCCAGGGTATCGGACAGGCTGGCAACGTTATCCTGCTCTGTGTACAGCCAGTTGACATAAATTCCCGCACAGACCGTTACCAGAACGGCGGCGGCAACCAGGTTTTTCTTCCAGACTTTCATAAGATGTATCCTCCCATTCATTTCATTTTCAAAACTGTTATTTTGTGATACCCCAGCCCAGTGGCGTTGGATACGGCCTGGGTAATGGCCAGCTTTACTGCGCTGTTCTCCGCCCCCTGGCACAGGACTACCGCCCCCAGGTAGGTTGGCGGATCGACTTGGCGAACCAAACCTACCTGATTCCGGTTGCTGTCGGTTAAAATAACGGTGTCCGTTCGACTTGTTTCAGAACGATCAGCTGTGGTGCTGTCTTCGTTTGTCTGATACTGCGTTTTCTCACCGGTGGCCAAGGTGAGGAGAACCTGCACCTTCCCTGCCCCTTCCATCTGACTTAACAGTGCAGAGAGCTGCTCTTGCAGTGTTTCGGTTTCCTGCTTCGTCTCAACCGGCTGCGGCTGCGCCGTGGACTGAGTGGTCTTTCCACCCACAGGCAGGAGCATGAGCAGAATTCCAACCAGAAGGATCAAGAAACAATACTTGTATTTGGTTAGGAATTGCCGGAGGAATGGGGCTGCTGTCTGATCCATGTCTGATGCTCCTTTGGTATGCCAAGTTCATCTGCAAGCAGTCCGCCCAGCTGCGTTTCACTGGATGCATCAAAGGATCCGCGCAGTGTGACGGCGACCGGGGCCGGAGGATCCCCGTTGTCCAGTTCAACCTGCACATCGACGTCTGCACCGATGGCTCTGGCTTCTTTCAAGATATATGCTTCGGTTTCCTGCCGTATGATAGCCCGCAGAGAACGAATGCGGATATTCTCCCCCTGGGCGGCAGCTTCCTCTGCCTGGGTCAGATAGCTGTCCCCCAACTGCGTCAGCTCCGGGAAGCGGAGGGAAAGCAAAGGCCTTAGCAGAATGCAGGCAAAGAAAATGCTGCACACCAATCGAAGCTGTTTCTGAAAGCTGGTTTTCTCTGACAGATCCAAAAGGATTCCCGCAATCAGCGCTGCACAAATCAGTGAGAGGGCGTACTGTCGGATCGCTTCCACTAACCTGCTCCTTTCAAAAAGCACACCGTCCCGATGATGGACAGGGCGCACATGGTTCCGGTCATGCCAAGCAGCAGTCCCATGGCGGAGCAGAAATCCTCTGTCAGCTCCGTTAAGCGTTTGCTCCCGACAATCGCGCAGAGCGCTGCGGTGCCCTTCATCATCAGATAATGCACACCAATACGGAGAAATGGCAACAGAAAGATGGCAGCAAAAGCGAAAATGCCATAGATCCCGATGGAATTTTTTACCAGTCCGGCGCTGAGCAGCAGCGATTCCGAGGCATCAGCCAAGGTCTTTCCAATGACGGGAACGACTGTGGAAATGGCGGCCTTTGCCGCTTTCACTGCTGTTTTGTCTGCAGTTCCGGTAACGGCACCGGTGATGCTCATATAGGTGAGAAAAATGACAAGAACGGTTTTGAGAAACCAGGCGGAGAGCTTTTTGAGCTGGTCCCGGATTTGTTTCAGTGCTTCTTCCCCTACTGCGCAGTTTGCAACGGCGGCAGCCAGGAAGAGATAGACAACCGGAATTAAAATCCGGCGGAGAACATTGGTCAGCACTGCGGTAAAAACCGAGGTGCCCACACACAGCGCTGTAGCCGAGGTGATTCCCCCCTGGGCCGAGGATGCCGCCGCAATGACAGGAAGAAAGAGCTTGGAATATTCACTGATTTCGGTGATGGTCTCCACCGCCAGTCCAATCAAGGCTCTGGAATTTCTGAGCATGAGGGTGGAAATACAAACGGCCCCTGCGACCTCCGCCGCCGATGCCGAACAGCCCATCGACTGCAAAATAGACACCAGAAACACACAGCAAAAGACGGCCAGTCCGGTTTTCAGGGCCTGGCTGATTTCCACATAGGCAGACGGCAGAACCTTCTGCAGTATGGACAATAACCCGTCCCCGAAGGAGGCATCCTCCTCCGGCATCAAAGATTCCAATTCAGCAGAAACGGTTGGCGCGGTCAGCTCCTGGGCAGAGGCCCGGTTTGGTATGACCGAAAAGAAAAAAAGAAGAAAAAGGAAGAAAAGAAAACGTCTCATACGTCTCCCAGAATTTGAAGAAACAAATCCGTCAAAGAAGAAAAAACCGGAACGGACAGGTACAAAATAGCGGCATTGGCCAGAAAACGCAGGCCCTTTCCAAGCGAGGTATTCCCGGCATCATTACAGACGGAGGCCGCAATTTCTCCGGTCATGCCGATGCCGAATACCTTCATCAATGACAGGAGCAAATCACTGCTCAAGTCCCCCATTGCTTCCAGCTGTCCCAGAAAATCAAGAACCGGCTCCAGTAGTTTAGCGGCGGCGATGGTAATCATGGCAGAGGCAGCAACCGTCACCAAAAGAGAATAGTCCCGGTTCTGGCGCTCCAGCACCAGGGTGAGGATGGCACTGAGCAGTGCTGCGCCGACGGTTTTCCAAAACAGATCCATCAGAATTGAAACAGGGTCTTCACCAGGTTAAACAGCTCCGCAATCTTCTGGGCAAGCATCATCAGCACCACAACCAGTCCCGCCAGGGTGGTCATGGTGGCTTGCTCGTCCCTGCCGGATCGGGAGAGAACCTGGTTGAGAATGGAGACAATGATGCCGATGGCGGCAATTTTAAAGATCAGATCAATATCCATAGTCAGATCAGCAGTATCACCAACGCGGCGCCGGCGCACAGACTCAGAATCCGGTAACTCCGCAGACGGGTATCCCGGTCGGACTGCAGTTCCTGCAGCTCCTGCCCGCACCGCTCCCGGACGGATGTTAATCCCTTCAGTTGGCCGGATAAATCAAATCGTCCCAGGGATTGGCCTAGGAGCAAAAGCATGCTCCGCAGGCGCGGAAAGGAAAGCACGGAGTCCTGCAGCCCCGCTTCCATACAGCTGAGCACATCCGGCAGGACCTGTCTGTCCAGCTGCTCTGCCAAAGCCAGAAAGACCGCTCCAAGACTTCCTTTGTTTTTCCCGGCGGTATGGCGGATCAATTCCGGCAGGGGCGTCAGTTGAAACGGAAGCTCCCACAACATTTCATCGATGATCCTGCAAAGCTGGGTCAGCATGGCCTCCTCCCGCTTCTGGTGGACGGCCATTGAAATTCCAAATCCGCCGCAGCTTCCGACGATCAGCGCGGCTCCGATCCATTTGTAGCTCATGGATAGATTTCCTCCAAATGAAAGGATTTGTCCTTGTCCAAAATCAGAAAGGTATCGAAAATCCTGCTTTCTCTCAGAGAAGAATATACACTGCGGCGGCGGAAATCGGACATTCCGGCGGCATGCGCGGTAGCAATCAGCCGCACACCGCAGCCGGATGCGTGGATCAGGGCCTGGCAGTCCTCCTGGGCGGTGATCTCGTCCACCGCGATGCAATCCGGCCCCATGGTACGAAGCACCGTTTCGATCCCCTGGCGCTTGGAACAGCCATAGAGAATATCCATCCGCTTTCCGGTGGGAAAGCCAGGCGGGAAAAGCTCCTGCCGTTCGTCAACCACTGCAACGGTGTCATCTTCTGCCACAGCCCGGGAGATATCCCGAAGCAGCGTTGTCTTTCCCCAGCCGGGAGCACCCAGAATCAGCATGGCCTGTCCACGGAAATGGATCCGGCGTGCCAGACCGGGAAAGTCCCTGGCGACCCGGATGCAGAGGGAACGGACGGTTCGGATGCCTGATAGCTGTCCATCCTTCATGACAGCCTCGCCGCAGATGCCGATTCGGTGCCCTCCCGGGGCCGTTATGTATCCCTGCGAGACGGTTGTGGCGGCCCAGGGGGAATAACGGCTGGCTGTATTCACACAAAAATTCAGATCATCCTGGGCTACGGTTCCCGTAAGCCATTTGACTCCGGTGGCCAGCACCAGCTCCGCCGGGCGGCCGCATCGCATTCTCAATTCCTGCAGCTCCCCTTCGTAAGGGGATAGCTGACTGCGAAGCCATTGGGGCAGGATCGAGAGCAGCTCTTTCCATGGGCAAATCATTTGCATCACTCCTGGGAAAAACCTATGCGCCTTCCCCGCTTCTGATGCGAAAATGATTTGGGCAAAAAATAATGGCCTTTCTCACGAAAAGCCATTATTTGGGGGGAATGATTTGATTCAGTCTATTTCCTCGGGGACGGGGTCACTCTGCAGGTCGCTAAAATCCATTTGGGCATTTCCGCCCCGCATGGAAGCCCACTGCTCCTTGGTGACCAGGATGGCCCGGGGCTTGGAGCCCTGGAAGGGACCCACAATTCCCTTTTCCTCCATTTCGTCCACAATTCTGGCCGCCCGGGCATAGCCCAGCTTCAGCCGACGCTGGAGCATGGACACGGAAGCCTGACCGGTTTCCAAAATCACATCCACAGCAGCGGGAAGCATCTCGTCCCCTTCCAGTTCCTCAGAGGAGGGCTCCGGCTCTGCAGCACTTGCCTTACTGCCCTTGCCGGCCTGCTGGGCTTTCTTTTCGATTTCTTCCAGAACCTGCTGATTGTAGTCGGAGGCGTAATTATCTTTTACGAAGCTTGCAACAGCCTCGACCTCGGCATCCGTGACAAAGCAGCCCTGGACACGCAGGGGCTTGCCGATGCCGATGGGGGCATACAGCATGTCGCCCTTGCCCACCAGTTTTTCGGCGCCCTGGGTATCCAAAATGATGCGGGATTCCATGGCGGAGGCAACGGAGAATGCGATACGGGAAGGGATGTTTGCCTTCATCAGGCCGGTGATCACATCCGCGGAGGGACGCTGGGTGGCAATGATCAGGTGCATTCCGGCGGCACGGCCCATCTGGGCAATCCGGCAGATGGAATCCTCCACCTCTTTGGCGGCTACCAGCATCAAATCAGCCAGCTCGTCGATGATGATAACCACCTGAGGCAGCTTTTGGCCGTTTTCCTCCTGGGTGATGATTCCATTATAGGATTCCAAATCCCGCACACCCACATCGGACATCAGTTTATACCGGCGCAGCATTTCCGTCACGGCCCACTGCAGGGAACCTGCGGCCTTTTTCGGGTCGGTGACCACGGGGATCAGCAGGTGGGGAATGCCGTTATAGATGCCCAGTTCCACCATCTTGGGGTCCACCATGATGAGCTTGACATCCTCAGGGCCGGATTTGTACAGCAGGCTGATGATGATGGAATTCATGCACACGGATTTACCGGAGCCGGTGGTACCGGCAATCAGCATATGGGGCATTTTTGCGATGTTGCCCACAATGCAGGAGCCGCCAATGTCCTTGCCCACGGCAAAGGAGGACTTGGATTTGGATTTGGCAAACTCCGGCGAATCGATGACCTCCCGCAATGAAACAGTGGTCACTGCCCGGTTGGGTACCTCGATTCCAACGATGGAGATCTTGCCGGGCACGGCGGCGATGCGGACGCCGGAGGCGCCCAGGCTCAGAGCAATGTCATCGGCACAGTTGGTCAGCTTGTTCAGGCGGACACCCTTGTCCAGCTCCACCTCATAGCGGGTGACACTGGGGCCCCGGGTCACATTGATAATGTGGGCATCAATATGGAAGCTGGCCAGGGTTTCGTTCAGCCGGCGGGAATTTTCCCGCATTTCATCGGTGCCATCGGCGCTGCTGCCCGCAGGCCGTTTCAAAAGACTGATGGGCGGGAAAGAATAGGCCGCCTGGGGGACAGTACTCCCCTGCTGAATCTCCATGGCAACCTGCTGAGCGGATTCCCGGGCATCCTTTTCAGATACTTTCCCGGGCATTTCTTCCCCGGCGGCGATGACAGGCGTCTGCTTTACAGGCTTGGGAGCCGGAGCCTGGACGGGAGCCGGCTCTTTCTTGGGCGGCTGGATGGGCAAATCGTCCTCTAGATTGGGCATTCGGGCAGGAATATCCTCAAAATCATCGTCCGCACTGACCCGCACGGGGGTCGCAGGCTTCGGGGCAGCGGTGCGGGGATTGCCAAAGAGCGGAGACTCAATGTCCAAATCGATGGTGGACATCATCCCGGCTGCTTTGGCCGGCGTGCTGCTGGAGGTGTGCTGCTGGGGGGGCTGTACAACCGCGCTCTGTACCGGAGCTGAAACTGTGGGTTTCTTGACGGAGCCAGAAGAATTGGATTCCGGTTCAAAAACAGGCGGCGCTTTCTTTTCGGCCGGGGCGGCCTTCCGCCCCGGTTTGGTAGGCGGAAGCTCCACCGGATGGGCGGGCTCCTGCTGTTCCAGCTGCAGCCGCTGATACTCCAGCTCCTGCTGTTGGCGGCGTTTGCGCTTGTTTTCAATTTGCTTGTTTGCAATGTGGTTGACCACCATGGCGGCAGGTTCCACATAGATTTGCTGCTGCTCCTCGTCTTCCCAATCGTCTTTGGGACGGTTTATGATGGCGCGGATGATACTGGGAATGGTGATCTCCAATGCGCCCAGCAGAGTCAGCACCGCAGCGATACCGATGATGATATAGGATACGGTGGTGCCGAAGGCCCAGCGCAGCAGAACAGCCAGGCCGCCGCAGAGCACACCGCCGCTGCGCCCGTCAATTCCGCTCAAATACAAATCCGGGAACAGGGCCAGACCACTGGCAATTCCCTGGGTCTGCACTGCCAAATGGTAAATGCAGCCACACAGAAACACGAAGGCAATGGTGCACACACTGCGCATGGCCGCTGCGTTTTTTCTGCCAAAGGTATTGACGATGAACAGATAAAGCAGCGCAGGAACGGAAAAATAGAACCCAGCCTTTCCGATCAGGCCGGTCAAAAGATTGTTGATGGCCTTCAACAGCAGACCATCAGGGTTGATACAAATTACCAAAAACAGGACAAACAGGACAAAGCTGATAATTGCAGTGACCGTGGTCAGCGGAATCCGGTCGTCATACTCGGTTCTGACCTTGGGGGATTTGGAAGCAGCCTTGGAATTCTTTGCAGCTGTCTTGCTGCCCTTTGAAGCAGCGGTCTTCTTATTTGCAGCAGAACTGGCAGCAACTTTCCCGGTTTGCTTGGTCTTCTTTTTTGCCATTGATTGATTCTCCTTATGCCATCAGGTTCAGGATAAACGCAAACAGTGCGATGCCCCAACAGTAGTAGGCAAAGAGAAAAAAGCCTGTACCGGAGGCAAGGGCACGCATCACCCTGATTGCCAGCATGGTGCTGACGAATGCGGCCACCGCCGCAAGTATGTAGATAACCACCCACTGAAAGGTGAGCAGACCCAGTCCTGTTTGCAACAGTCCCAGGACATCATAAACGATCATTCCCACCAAATAGGCCATGTTCATCATCAGCGTCATATTCAGCGCATAGCTCCGCTCCACGCCGCAGATGGAACCGACAGAAACCGATACTCCCAAGCCGGACATGCCGGGCAGAACGGACATGCAGCCGCCCAGGCCCATCAGCAAACCTTCCACTCTGGAAAGAGAACGGGCGTCTTTATTGCTTCCGGGTAAAAACTGGGGAATATATAAAATGAAACCATTGAGAAACAGCAGCGCTGCAACAGCCAGCAGGCTGAAATTGACCTGGGAGATCCGGCCAAAGAACAGCAGCACCACAATCACAGGCACCATCATAGTGGTGAGGAATCTGGAATCCATCAGGCTGCGGATGTCCAGGGGCCGCTTGCGCCGCTTCTTTGGAATTCGCGCCAGCCTCCTGGCCCGGGACATTTTGACAAGCTGTACCTGACTGGACAGATAAATGGCTGCCAAAACCGCAATGTGAATCAACAGGACGGGCAAACCGCCGATTTTTTCTGCGCCCAAAACCTTCAGCAGCAAAACACTGTGGGCACGTTCGGAAACAGGCAGAATCTCTGTCAGACCGGAAACGAAACCATAGATCAGATGCTCAAAGGCATTTAACTCCATGCCTGTCCTCTCCTTTACAAAATTTTTTCACTCTATTATAGCATAACGGGGCGTATAATTCCAGCCTTTTTTCAAAAATTCTTTCGCATTGCAAAAGATTAAGGATGCTCTGATTAAATCGGCAAGAGCTGGCGGCGAGAGAATTTGACTCAGCTGAAAGTGCTGAAATTGGAGGAATCAATTGTGTATTTCCCAATTTCAGCACTGCACGGATGTGGCAAAAGAACCGCCGCGAGAGCCGAAGACGATTTACTGTGAAACCTTCCCCCGGTCGAGCGTCAAAAAGGGCAGACTACCCCC
>JBJDYM010000025.1:0-2415 GCA_051867315.1 Faecousia sp. | reverse complement strand
TGGACAGGGTTTTTACATCCATGCCATGCTCCAGCGACATGGTGGCAAAGGTATGGCGGAGGTCGTGGAAGCGAACCCGCTTGCATCCCGCCCTTTCCAATATGATCTGCAATCTCTTGCGGATGTACCCAGGGTCTACGGGCTGCTCTGGCTTGATCCGGGACGGAAACATCCACTCTGAAAATATCTGCTTTTTGTATTCCTGCAGCAGTTCCAGCATCGCCGGCGGCAGGATGATGGTGCGGATTGCC
Source organism: Faecousia sp. (assembly GCA_051867315.1). GTDB lineage: Bacteria > Bacillota > Clostridia > Oscillospirales > Oscillospiraceae > Faecousia. Next base: position 2,164 of record JBJDYM010000025.1, on the reverse strand, counting down.
GCCTTGGTTTTGGGTTCACTGACTGTCAGCTTGCCCCTGATCGTGTAGACCTGTTTGTTGATACGGAGCTTGCCTGTTTTGAAATCCAGATCGCTCCATTGCAGCGCCAGCAACTCACCCCTGCGCATCCCAGTGGTCAGCTCCAGAAGGAACATCTCATACATTCCCTCTTCCTTGGCCTGTATCAGAAACCGCTGCATCTCTTCCTTGGTCAGAACCTTCATCTCTTTGGCTTTCAAGGATGGTAGCTTACAGCCTATCGCAGGATTGGTTCGGATGAGGCCGTCTTTGACTGCCCTGTCCAGCGCCATCTGACATACCGCATGGCAGCTCCGCACCGAGCGGTCTGCCATCTCCGCGCCATGGTGTTCCACGTTGATGAGCCTGCCGTTCTTTTTCATCTCATTGAAGAACTGCTGCAAGTCTGATTGGCTCAGCTTATTCAGCGGGATCTTTCCCACCGCTGGGATCATGTGATCGTAAATCCAGCTTTCGTAACTCAGCTGAGTCGTTTGCCGCAGTCCCGGCTTGGAGTAGTTCTGATACCAGAAGTCCAGCCAGTCTCCGAAGAACATTTCCGATTTTACCTTGACCGGACCACTGCCGCCGCACTCTGCTTTCAGTTTTTCCAGCTTCTCGGTACACTCTTTCTTGGTCTTGGCAAGTACGTTTTTGGTTTTGGGATTGCCGTTGTCATCGTAGCCGATGACATAGCGTCCTTCCCAGCGGCCATCTTTTCTCAGGCGGACAGTTCCATCACCCTTTTTCCGCTTCTTTGCCATACCGTTACCCCCTGACCATAATGTCGCCCATAAAACCGCCTACGATTTCTGCCGCCCGCTGATGCATATCACCTGTCACATGGGTGTAGGTGTCCAGCGTGAAGGATGCCTTGGTGTGCCCCAAGATACCGGAGAGGGTCTTGGCGTCCACCCCGCTGGTCAGTGCATGGGTGGCGAAGGTGTGGCGCAGATCGTGGAACCGGATGCTGGGCAGCCCTGCGTTTTTCAGCAGCGTTTTCATATGGTTGTAGGCGCTGCTGGGTTTGGTTGGCCGTTCGGGACGAAGCGGATCGGGGAATATCCACGCGGAGCAGGAACTCTTTTTCCGCTCTCTCAGTAGTTGAGCTGTACTGGGCGGCAGTGTGATGGTCCGCTTGCCCTGTCCGGTCTTTGTTTCACCTGTTGTCAGTCCGCCGCCCTTTCGCTCATGGACTGTCCGGCGAACCATCAGCGTCCCGTTCTTCTCATTGAAGTCAGACCACATCAGCCCACAGATCTCACCCCGCCGCAGTCCGGTGGTCAGCTCAGTGTAGAAGAAGTCGTGCCAGACCGCGTCCTTTTTGATCTCCTCCATAAACCGCTCCAGCTGCTCGTCATTCAGAATCTGCTTGGGCGCGGTTTTCTTCTTGGGGAGGGTAACGCCCTCCGTCGGATTTTTTGCGGTGAGGCGCTCCCGCACCGCCACATCCATCGCCTGATGGAATACGCCATGGAGCCTGCGGATCGTTGTACCGGCGAGCTCGTACCCGTACTCAGGATGCTCGGTTTTGCGGCCGTTCTTTTTTACTTCACGGTATAGCTCCTGCACATCAGCGGTCGTGATTTTGCAGACCTGCTTATTTCCCAACCGGGGTTTGATGTAGCATTCGATGTACTGCCGATAACCTCTCAGCGTGGTCTCCCGCACCGATGGGGACGCGTATTCTTCCATCCATCGATCCAGCCATTCCGCCAGAGACATTTTGCTGTCTTCACTCAGGTCTACATCGCGATATTCTTCCATGCTCTTATGGAGTTTCCGCATTAATTCTTTTTGCGTCTTAGCCGACACATAGCGGAAGATGGAGTCGCCGTTTTCCTTGTGGCCCACCACGATGCGCCCTTCCCAGCGTCCGTCTTCGCGCTGCCGCACCATGCCGTCGCCGGACGGTCTGCGCTTTGCCATGCTCATTCCCTCTCTTTCTCAAACTGCGCGCGGGCTCTTGCTTCTTCCTCCCGGTCGAAGGAGTAGGGCGGCTGCTCCGACAGTTCCTGATGGATGCCACAGGCCAGCCGATAGCCGGAGATAAAACTGTTCAGCGATGTTTCATAGATCAGAGCATCCTGTAAATCCACCAGCCGCAGCAGAAGTTTGCGCTCTTGACGGTTGAGCTGTCGATGCA
>JBJDYM010000024.1:0-32598 GCA_051867315.1 Faecousia sp. | reverse complement strand
GTGGGGGAGCTGTCCTATCAGCTTCCGGAAGGACTGACCTATGAACACCAGGAAAATGGCGGCGTTATCACCGACGGCGCCAATGTGCTGGGCGGGGACAGAACCTTCCCCATGCCGGCGGATGTGTCCGGCTGGGATTGGCTCCAGACGCTTGATCTGTGGGAGTGGGAGGACAACACCCTGGGCTATTATGCCGACAGCTTTGGGGGAGACCGGATTGACTTGGAATTTTTCAGCGACGTGCCCGAGGGGGTGGAGCGGACGGTGCTGCGGCAGCATCAGCTTTTCTTCGGCGGCGACAGCATCTATGACCTCTGGTTCGATGCGCTGCTGATGGAGACTTCCCTCAGGGAAGAGATTCTCTCCACTGTGAAAATCGGTCCCGAGTCTGAAACTGTGCTATCCGCTCTCCCCTATGAAATCGGCACTCTGCCGGAGGGCATTTTCACCTTGTCGGGGGAAAACGGCGACATCCTGCTGACCAATGGGACGAGCATCGTAGGCGGCATCACCGGTTATCCCATCCCCGAGGGAGTGTATGACCCCTATGACGAGTATTTCCAGTGGCTGGAAAAGGTGGGAATTCCCGATTATGAGGACAGCACTCTTATGTTCATGGGCGGGATTACTGGCTCTGACGGAGGTTGGAAGGTGACCTTCGCCAGCGATGTGCCCGCAGGCGCGGAAATCACCGTGATGCGCACCCATCGTTTTATGCCCTCCGGGAAGATGGTCTACGACTTCTGGCTGGATGAACTGCTGCTGGATACCCCAACCCAGTTTGCCGTTGAGGATGCGGTGTGCTGCCTGGCCCCCGCCATGGAGCAGACGGAACCTCAGACCAAGGAGGAACTGGCCTTCGCCAAATGCCGGGCTGTGATGGATGCGGTACGGGCGGACAGCTATCACATTTTCAGCGACTATCAGTATGAAGCGGACGCTACTCAAAGCTACACCCTGGACTCCTACTGGAACATCGATTTGGGGTATCTCTCCGTCCCTCATCCCGCGTCCGCGGAAAATGAGGCCATGCTGTATGCCCACGGTCGGGTCTTTACAGGCGGGGAAAGGGACGGAGAAATCCAATGGACGGAACGCGATGGCTTTGAATATACCGGCCCTTGGCTGGAAAGCTTCCATTTTATTGAGAAGTATGTAACCTATATCGATACCCTGGGGGATGAGGACGGAGAGCGGTGCATCTTCCAGGTGAACGCACCCTTTGCCGATGAGGAAGGAGAGGACTATCTCGCGGAATTTGAATTTGATGCTGAGGGCAATTTTGTCAAGGTTCAGATTCATGTGAATTCCTTCCAGGAGGATGCATTTACCCTGATGGAATCCATCGTCACCCTGGATGGGGAAACGGTCACTGCGGAAATCGACAGAGAATACCGGCGCGCCATCGGATAATCTCAAAATAAATCGCCCGCCGGTCCCGGCGGGCGATTCAGACTGTCAAAAAAGAGCTCCGTAAGGGTATGAATTCGCCCAACAATAATGACCAGCGTTTTACCGCGGGGCGATGTGGGCATCGCCCCCTGCGGAGGTGCATCTCTAAATTCCTTTGGAAAAGTTAACCGTCGGTTAGAATTGCAGCGCGTTTGCGCTGCAATCATTTCTTGGTTTTTCGTCTTTCATGATTGATTTTTCTTGGGATATAGGCTATAATATCTCGAGTTATTTGTGAAAGTGTGTCCGTTCGTGTCCGGGACTGTCAAACTGCGGGGTGTCCGGCGGGTTTCCGGGGGAGAACGGTGAATAATGGGCTTTCAGGGGCGGCGTTTTCGGCAACCGAAAAGTGATGCCCTGGAAAAAGCCGGTGTGAGGAATGAGCGTTTTGAAGAGACATAGTAATATCAAATGGCCCCTCTTTTTTTATGACGTATTGATTCTGTTCATGGTGGATATGCTGCTGCTGGTTTTTTCCGGTGAGGAGCTTCCCGGCATCGGTACGGTCTATCAGATCGGCGTCACCTTCGGGGCAGTGTTCGCTGCCCGGTTTATCGGAAAAATATACAGCCAGATCTGGCGCTATGGCGGCATCCAGTGTTACATGCGCCTGCTGGTGACGGATGCCTGCGGCTTTGTTGTCGGATATATCGTGGAGCGGGCCTTCCTGCCGGTGCAGATCATGTTCGCCCGTCTGCTGGCCATTGCCTGCACCAATGTGCTCGGCGCGCTGGCCATCCGGATGGTGTACCGCTATGCCTACAAATGCGGCAACAGCTCCACCCGGTTTGGCCGTTTTTTGCTGTTCCTGCTGAGGATGTTTGCGGGCAGCGAAGTGGTGGGAGAGCGGATTGTCAATTCCAAACGCACCCGAATCGCCATCATCGGCGCCGGACGGGTGGGCGTCAGCCTGGCGGAGGATCTGCTGAACAATGCGGCGTCCATCTATATTCCCATGTGCTTTGTGGATGTGGACCGGGAAAAGGTCGGCCGGGATATCCATGATATTCCGGTGCTGCCGGAGACCGGCGCGACGTTGGCCCACATGAAGGATATGGAGATTCAGGAGGTGGTGTTCGCCATCCCCAATATGGACGATGCCACCAAAAAGGTCCTGTTCCAAACCTACCATGCCGCAGGGTTCCGGGTGAAGATCTACGACTATCCCACCATGCAGTCCGCCGGCGCCAAGCGGCACCTGCGGGAATTCGACATTGAAGACCTGCTGTTCCGCAAGCCCGTCTACGTGATGGACAGCAGGACCAGCGCCTATTATCAGGACAAGGTGGTGCTGATCACCGGCGGCGGCGGTTCCATCGGCGCTGAGCTCTGCCGCCAGATCTCCAAAATGAAGCCCAGGCAGCTGATCATTCTGGATATCTATGAGAACTGCGCCTATGACATCCAGCAGGAGCTGAAAATCGTCCATCCGGATCTGGATCTGCAGGTGGAGATCGTCAGCATCACCAACAAGGTGGGCGTTGCCCGGGTGTTCCGCAAATATCATCCGGACATCGTCATCAATGCCGCCGCCCATAAGCATGTTCCTCTGATGGAGAACAACTGCATTGAGGCGGTGGAGAACAATGTGTTCGGTACGCTGAATGTGGTGCAGTGCTGTGAGGAATTCGGCGTGGGGCGGTTTATGATGGTCAGCACCGACAAGGCGGTGAACCCCACCAATGTGATGGGCGCCACCAAGCGGCTGTGCGAGATGATCGTCCAGGCCTACAGCATCGACGGCAAGGTCAAGTACAGCGCCACCCGGTTCGGCAATGTGCTGGGCTCCGCCGGTTCTGTGATCCCCCTGTTCAAGCGGCAGATCGCAGCCGGCGGCCCCATCACCCTGACGGATAAGCGGATCACCCGCTATTTTATGACCATCCCGGAGGCCACCCAGCTGGTGCTGACCAGCGGCGCCATGGCTAACAACGGCGAGCTGTTCGTGCTGGACATGGGCCGGCCGGTGCACATTCTGGATCTGGCGGAGAATATGATCCGCCTGTCCGGCGTCCAGGGAATCAAGATTGTGGAAACCGGCCTGCGGCCGGGAGAAAAGCTCTATGAAGAGCTGCTGGTGAAAACCGAGGAGCTGGACAAAACCGACAATGAACTGATTTTCATCGAGCGGGATGTGCCGGTGACCATGCAGGAGCTGAACGAAAAGCTGGAGCTTCTGCGTCAGGCCATTGCCACCGACGATGATGAGGCGGTTCGCGCCGCCATGAAGCAGGCGGTGCCCACCTACAAATCGGCGGAGGAGCAGGAGAACCGTCCCCTGGTCTCCGGCCTGACCGGTTAAATATGACAACGTCCTGAGAAGTGCCCAAAGCAGCGCTTTTCAGGATGTTTTTTTATTTTGGTTTCGTTCGTTTCCTTTTCAAGCGGGGAAAAATGGGTATGCTATCTTTATGAATTTTTTTGTGAAGGAGCATGAACAGTGAACGGAAGAATCAGGAACACCCTTCTGGGGGCGGCAGGCGCCATGATTTCTGCTGCGGTGATCCGGCAGGAGCTTTCCAGGGCCTTTGACCGCAGCATGGTTGGCACAGCCCTGGACCGGGAGGAACCCAAGGCAATGCAGAGGATGAAGGAGCGGCTCAAGGGCGATGCCGGTGACACCGACGAAATCATGGCTTATTGCTATGAAATGCAGCGGCGTCTGGAGCAAAGACCGCACGAGACTGTGAAGATGACCAGCTACGACGGCACGGAATTGGTGGGCCATCTGTTCCGGGCGGAGCACCAAAAGCGGGTGATTCTGGCCATGCACGGCTGGCGATCCGGCTGGGCCAGGGATTTCGGCGCGGTGGCGGATTTTTTCCGGGACAATGACTGCACCGTCCTCTATGCCCAGCAGCGGGGCCAGGGGGAAAGCGGCGGGGCATACATGGGCTTCGGGATGATCGAGCGGTTTGACTGCCTGGAGTGGGTCAAGTGGCTCAATGCCAATGGGTTTGAAACCAGCAAAATTTACCTGGCCGGAATCTCCATGGGGGCCACCACCGTGCTGATGGCGGCGGGATTCCCGGAGCTGCCGGAGAATGTGGCAGGCGTCCTGGCGGACTGCGGCTTCACCTCGGCCAAGGCGGAGTGGAAATACATCAGCGAGAACAATCTGCGCGTTCCCTATGACCGCCGGGGCAGGCATGTGGATGCGCTCTGCCGCAAGCGCATTGAGCTGGATTCAGATGCCTACACCACCCTGGACGCCATGAAGACCTGCCGTGTGCCCATCCTCTTTGTCCACGGGATGGCGGATACCTTTGTTCCGGTGGAGATGACCCTCCAGAATTATGAAGCCTGCCGGTCTCCCAAAAGAAAGCTGCTGGTCCCCGGGGCCAACCACGGTATGAGCTATTTTTGGGACCGGGAAGGGTATGAGGCCGCCGTTAAGGCCTTTTTCCAGGAACAGGAAAACCCGGGCTGACTGCTTGCAAAGCGACTGCTTCTGTGCTAAAATAAAATAAATCTTTCAGAAGGAGCGATGGCAATGCAGGATATCGGGATGCAGTTCCACATTCATTGTGTGGCGGGGGACGTGGGGCGGTATGTTTTTCTGCCCGGCGACCCGGGGCGGTGCCAGGCCATCGCCTCCTATTTTGACAATCCGGTGCATGTGGGCATGAACCGGGAATTCAACATCTACACCGGCACCCTGCTGGGGGAGAAGGTTTCCGTCTGCTCCACCGGCATCGGCGGCCCTTCGGCCTCCATCGCCATGGAGGAGCTGGCGGCCATCGGGGCGGACACCTTCATCCGGGTGGGCACCTGCGGCGGCATTGATCTGGACGTGGAGCCGGGAGATGTGGTGGTGGCCAGCGGCGCCATCCGGTATGAGCATACGTCGCTGGAGTATGCCCCCATCGAGTTTCCCGCCGTGCCGGATTTTGAAATCACCGCCGCATTGAAGGCCGCGGGGGAGAATTTGGGCTACCGGACCCATGTGGGCGTGGTGCAGTGCAAGGACTCTTTTTACGGCCAGCACAGCCCGGAAAAATCCCCGGTGTATTATGATCTGCTGCAGAAGTGGGAGAGCTGGAAGCGCCTGGGGGTCAAGGCCAGCGAGATGGAGTCCGCGGCGCTGTTCGTGGTGGCGGCGGCGCTCCATGTCCGCTGCGGCAGCTGCTTCCACGCGGTGTGGAACCAGGAGCGGGAGAAGGCCGGCCTGTTCATGAAAATGACCGAGGATACCTCCGCCGCCGTCCGGGTGGGCATTGAGGCCATGAAGCGGGTCATCACCGCCGACAAGCAAAAATAAAAAATGCGGCTCGGAAGAGCCACATTTTTTTGAAGAGATGGTGTTACGTTTCCGCGTAGCTGACAAAGCCCAATGTGAGATAGTCCAGGTACACCCGCTTGTCCGGGGTTTTGCCCATGGTCACCCGGCGGCACTCCACCTCCCAGACGGGATTCCCCTCCAGGGTGGTCTTTTTGATTTCAAAAACATGATTCCAGCTGCGGCCTTCCATGGATTCCGCCTCGCCGCGGGTGAAGCTGATGACCTCCGTGCGGCGGAAGTGGAAGGTGGGGAAGGCGTTGCGCAGGAATGCCTCAAAAAGAGCCTCCGCATCCAGAACGCTGCCCTGCTGGAACGTTCTGCGAATCATTGCACCGTAATCTTCCATCGTTATTCCTCCTTGTGGAATGGTACGGAAATCGCCGGGGCGGTTATCCTGAGATAACTATAGCCAGAAATGGAATATCTGTCAATAATCTGAAATAAAATCTCTTTATTTTTGTGCAATATAACGATTATTTTCGAAACCCTTTGGAGGAATTGCTGTGAATCAAAAAAGACGATCCCCCGCCTCCCGGATGGCGCTGGGGGGTGTGCTGGCGGCGCTGGCCGTGGCCATCATGAGCCTTGGGGGATTGATTCCCATTGCCACCTATGTCAGCCCGATGCTGTGCGCCGTTTTGCTGCAGGTGGTGCTGCTGTCCTGCGGCGTTCGGGTGGCCTGGGCCTGGTACGGGGCGGTGGCGATCCTGGCGGTGCTGCTGTCGCCGGACAAGGAAGCGGCGGCGGTGTTTGTGTTTCTGGGCTATTATCCCATCGTCAAGCCCAAACTGGATGCCGCCCGGTCTGCCTGGCTGTGGAAGGGACTGCTGTTCAACAGCAGCATCTGTGTGATGTATTTTCTGCTGCTCCGGCTCTTCGGTATGACGGAACTGGAGGAGGAATTTTCCGAGTTTGGTCTTGTGATGCTGCTGGTGCTGCTGATTCTGGGCAACGTGACTTTTTTCCTGCTGGACCGGCTTCTGGGGATGAAGAATTTCCGAAGGAAGGTGTTTTAGCTTGGAAAAACCCTGGCAGCTCTACCTGCTGCGCTGCGGCGACGGCACTCTGTACACCGGCATCGCGGTGGACGCCCAAAAGCGCCTCCTGGTGCACCGCAGCGGCAAGGGCGCGAAGTACACCCGGGGCAGGGGCCCGCTGGAGCTGGTTTACACCGAAACCTGCTCCACCCATTCCGAGGCCCTGAAACGGGAGCTGGCGGTGAAGGCAATGACCCGGGAAGAGAAAGAAGCTCTGATTGCGAAGGGACATGGCCAAAGCCGCGTTTTTTGCCATGCCGTCACCGAGCGGCCCATGGAGCCGGGGACGCTTCTTTCCGGGGAATGCGGAGAAGTGCTTCAGGGGAACGCCGGATGCGGAAAAGAACAGGGCTCTGGCATTGGAATATTGGAGGCGCCCCCAGGAGAAAATTCCGGAAGGCGTTTGTGAAATCCTGGCGGATGGGGAAATCACCGTGCTGGAAATCGTGTGCAAATTTTCAAACGACAATTTGCCCGTGAGTGAAACCGATCAGTACAACAATAACCAGCAGGAGCTGGCTGGCTCCGATGACAGAAAGGAAGGCAGCTTTATGAACTACCGTCAGTTTGGCAGCACCGGCGAGAAAATTTCCGCCCTGGGGTTTGGGTGCATGCGTTTTCCTGAGTATGAGGGCGGCGGCAAAAAGCTTGTGGATACCGACAAGGTGGATGAGATGCTGGCCCGGGCCTACGAGCGGGGGGTCAACTATTTCGACACCGCTCCCTATTACTGCAATGGTAACAGCGAAGCGGCTCTGGGCCACGGCGTAAAGAATTTCCGGGACAAAATCCTGATTTCCACCAAATTTCCCCTGGAGGCGGCGAAAAAGCCCGGGGATTACCGCCGCCAGCTGGAAAGCAGCCTGGAGCGGCTGGGCACCGATCACATTGATTTCTACCATTTCTGGGGTATCGACAAGGAGGATTACGACGAGATCATCCTGAAGCAGAATCTCCTGGACGATGCCCGGAAGGCCAGGGAGGAAGGGCTCATCCGCCACATCAGCTTCTCCTTCCACGACGACCCCTCCGTCATCCGCTACATCATCGACACCTCGGAGGACCGGGGCGTTCCCATGGAGAGCATGCTCTGCCAGTACAATCTGCTGGACCGGAGCAACGAGCAGATGATTGCCTATGCCCGCTCCAGGGGTCTGGGCACCGTGGCCATGGGCCCTGTGGGCGGCGGACGGCTGGCGGCCCCCACGGAGCTGTATGCCAGGCTCACAGGCTCCGCCTCCATTCCTACTTACGAACTGGCCTTCAAATTTGTTCTGGGCAATCCGGATCTCAACTGCGCTCTGTCCGGAATGGAAAATTGTTCTATGGTAGAGCAGAACACCGCCCTGGCCTCGGGCAGCATTTCCTTCTCCCGGGAGGAGTGGAAGCAGCTGGGCGACGCCATGGAAAACCTGAAAAAATTCAGCGAACTCTACTGCACCGGCTGCAAATACTGCCAGCCCTGCCCCGCCGGCATCGTGATTCCTGAAATCTTCAACATGTACACCTATCACAATGTCTACGGACTGAAAGACCATGCCCGGAACATGTATGACAAGTATCTGGAAAAGGGCGGAAAGCTTTCGGATGCCTGTCTGGACTGCGGCAAATGTGAGCAGAAATGCCCCCAGCATCTGAAAATCCGGGAGAATCTGAAAATGGTGGAGGCCATTTTTGGAAAATAAGGAGGGCTGCCGTACCGATAGCTGTGACGAAACTGCAATAAACACCGTTGTATTACATGAATTCTGCCCAATACAGGCTGTTGCTTGTGTTTGGCAGAATTTTTCGTCCCTGCTTTTCAGAAAAAACAGCAATTTGTCCCAAATCGTGGTAAAAAAGTGAAGTTCAGTCCTTGAAATTAAAAAGCATATGTGGTACAATATCATCAATACGATGGGTTGGCGTATTGTTCTTTGACAGGGGGTGAGATTGAACGGAATGAAAACCATAAAATACTTTTGGGAACTGCTCCTGAAGGCGGCCCGATTCGCGGCGGTGCTCTGGAGCAAGCGGCGACAATTTAACAAGTGGATGGCCAAACGGTATACGCCCCGATTCCTGGCCCTGATCGGCACCGGAGTGTGCCTCGTGGTTGCTGTCATCGCCCTGTTTGTCGGCCCCTGCCTGGGTATGGCCAACGACAGCATCGGAAATCAGAAAATGCAGGAGTATGGATTGGCCTACCGGGAAGCGGACCGGGGGGATGATCCGGATCAGTTTGCCTCCAATGAATACTTCACCCGGCAGTATGAACGCACCCGAACCGGGGAGCCCATCCACAGCTCCCAGAACCTGCTGGTGAACGCGGCCATGGGGCTGGATTCCATCTTTACCTCCGACAATCTGTTTGATGTCCGGTTTCTGGCGCTTTTGTATCTGGTGCTCTACCTGCCCGGGGTGTATTTGGTGCTGAAGGCTGCCCTGGAGCGGGTCAGCTACTTCTCCGAAGCGGTGGTCATGGCAGTGCTGGGAACCATGATTTTTTCCGACATCTCTTATCTGGTCTTTTTCAATTCCCTCTACAGCGACCCGATCATCTTGATCTGCCTCATGTATATTGCGGGCGGCGCCATGGGCATGCATCTTGAAAAACCCGCCCAGGTGGGCCTTCAGCTGGTCATTGCGGCAGCGGGGCTGATGCTCTGCCTGCTGGAAAAACGCTTCTTCCTGGCGGGGCTGCTCACCGCCGTTTTGCTGGGGGCTCAGGTGCGGGTGCTCAGCGGCCCCGGCAGGGTCGTGGCGGGGGGATTGGCCGCCATTCTGATTGGCGCTTCGGTGTTCAGCTTCTACTGGTGCGGCGAGGAATTCGACGATATCAGCAAGGTCCACTCCGTCACCCGGGGAATCCTGCTGGAATCCCAGACGCCGGACAAAGCGCTGGAGGAAATAGGCATCGATGTGTCCTATTCCCTGCTTGCCGACCAGTCCCTGTATGATTATTACCCGCCCTCGGAGATCTCCAACCCGGTGCTCCAGGAGGGATTTTTGGATCAATACGACACGATGGACATTGTGCTGTACTACATGAAGCACCCCCAGGCACTGGTTTACATCTGGGATAATGCGGTCCGCTCCGCCCTGAGCCTGCGCCGGGACTACTGCGGAAACTACGAACGAAGTACCGGCATGCCGGCCATGGGCAAAAGTGTATTCTTTTCCATGTGGAGTATGTTCAAGGAACGATCCCTGCCGAACACCATCGGCTATGTGGTGCTTTTGATGATTGCCTTTACCGCCATGTCCGGCCGGAAGGTTTTCAACCGGAGGGCCGTGCAGCGGTGGGATTATGTTTATTTTGTCACAATGCTGGTGGTTACTGTGATTGGTATGGTGGATATCACCGCCGTGATTTGCCGCAGCGGAGATTCGCAGCTGGTCCAGTTCAGCATGACGCTGGGCGTGGTCCTGGACATTCTGCTGTACGATATCATTGCGGAGATCCTTCACAAGCTGAACATCCTGGAGGGTAAACATGAAGAAACGTGACATGAATTCCAATGTGAACGATCAGATCCGGGCGAAAAACCGCCGCGCGCTGCTGGAGGATGTGGGATTGCTGTTTTTCCTGGCGGGTCTTCTGGCCGCGGCGCTGCTGGTGAGCTTCGCGGACTCTGATGTGACCCGGATGGAGAACCTGATTATGTTCCTGGTTCTTTCCGGGGCGGTGATCCTCGCGGCCTTCCGGTTTCACTATCTGGCGGTCATTTTGTCCGCTGTCCAAACCTGCTTCTATGCCGCGTACAAAATCTATGTAGGCTTTATGGTGGGCGGCGGCATCTCCATCGTCAGCTATGCGTGGCTGTTTGTGCCCATGCTGACGGTTGTCTCCATGGTCGTTTTCATGCGAAGCACCTATCAGGCAGAGGTGATTGCCGAGATGCTGGAAAAGCAGCTCCGCGACCAGGTGATGGTTGACCGGGTCACGGGACTGTACAATCTGAAAAGCATGTATATTGATCTGGAGCGCCAGATCGCCTTCAGCAAGCGAAACGTTCTTCCTCTTTCCCTGATCATTCTGGAGCTGCGCTACAAAGATGAGCTGACCTCCATCCTGACCTCCGCCCAGTTCGATGCCCTCCGGGTCACCCTCGCGCGCCTGCTGGAGGACAGCATCCGTCTGGAGGACCGGCTGTACGCCCTGGACGAGGAGGGCCGCATGGGCATCATCTGCACCTGCAGCAAGGACGGCGCCGAGCTGATTAAGAGCCGCCTGATCAACAAGCTGGAAAAGACGGACCAGTTCCGCGGGATTCTGAACCGTGCCCTGCGTGTGGAGATCCGGGTCGGCATCTATGAGTATCAGGAAGGCGCGGTCGAAAACGCCATCGACCTGAAAAAGAAGGCTGAAAATGAAATGCAGTATGATGTTTAACCGTGGCCTTTCCCTATGCCTGGCGCTGTGCATGACCTTTGCCCTGCTTGTGCCCATGGCCGCCGGCGCAGAGGAGGAAGCCTTCCTCCCGGACGGCAGCGGAGACATCCTGCTGGTGCACAGCCGGACGCCGGACGAGGATGCCCGCTTGGGCGTGGAAAAGCTCGTCACCCTTGGCGCAGCGCTGCGCAAGGTGGTGGACTACGGCACCCCTGAGCAGTGCAGCGGGGTGCTGGACCAGTACGAGTATGTGATCTGTTACGATCTGCCCGCCATGGATGCAGCTTTTGAGGAGGCGCTGAAAAACACCTCCGCCCACCTGATGATCATTGGCAGCACCGCCATGGCGCGCTATCTGGACCTTACCGGCAATTCCCAAAAGGTGCTGGGGGAGGAGCGCCAGAAAAACGGCCGCCTTACCTATCTCTTCCCCACAGGGAAGCAGTACGAGGCCATCGTCCGGTGGGACCACCTGTACGGCTATGCTTCCGACGGCTACGAAAGCGGAACGATCCAAATCGGCAGCACCGGTTACCCCTTCTGTTCCGAAATCGCCGGGGTGCGGTTTATCCCGATCTGTGATTTGAGCCAGACCCTGGTGCTTTCCGCGCTGGTGCAGGAGATCGTCCAGTGGATGTGGCCCTATGAGAACCGGCCCACGGATTATGCCCAGTTTCTGGTGCTGGATGAAGTGTATCCGTTCATGAACGCCGACAGCCTGATGGAGCTTGTTGAGCAGATCGAGGAGATTTCCGTCCCCTATGTGATCTCCGTGATGCCCTTGAATGCGAATTACGATTACCCCGCCATGACCCAGTTCTGTCAGGTGCTGGCCTATGCCCAGAGCAAGGGCTCCACCATTGTGCTCCACGCCCCCATCATCCACAAAACGGTGGAGGAGCCGGAGGAGCTTTACGAAAAGCTGACGGAAATGACCATGGCCTACCTCCAAAACGGCGTGTACCCCGTGGGCATCCAGGTTCCGCTCTCCTGGATCAATCAGGAACCCTATCTGACGGTGCTGAAACGGTACCGTACGGTTTTTGTGTATGACGACGGGACCTCCACCGGGTTTGACCTGGAGGCCCACACCAGCCAGATCGCCCGGCAGGGCCACCAGCTGGTTTATCCGCTGATGGAGCTGGACCAGGCAGGCATTTCCCAGCTGGAATGCTTTGCCTCCGCCACCTATGCCGACTGCGCTGCCCAGCGCGATGTGTTCCTGCGCTATGCCGGCAACGGCAAAACCGGCGGCAAGCCCTATATGGACCTGCGGGACTACAATCACAGTGTGTGGCTGGATACCTGCGTGCTGACCTACCGCAACCGGACGGTGTATGTGGACGGGAAAATGGTGGATACCACCTTCCAGCCCACCGAATACGACACGGAGTATGATTTTGGGCGCAGTCCGCTGGTGCGGATGAGTGTGGACCTCAAGAATCAGAACCGGTTCCTGATGGTCGTTGTTTTGATTCTGACCATTATTTTCATTTCCTTTATCGCATATGCCCGCCGCCGGATGCGGAAACGTTTCTTTTCCGCCCCAGGCAAAGAGGAGTGAGAGATTATGACATTTGTGGATGCTTTATCGCTGTACGCGATCATTTCCATATGGCTGCTGATGATCATGAACGCGGTGCTGTCCATCGGCGGTTTCATCTACTATATGAAGGTGGAGAAAAAGGGCAGGGGAAAGCCCCTGGACGAATATCCCACCGTCAGCATCATGGTTCCCGCTCACAACGAAGCCCTGGTCATTGTGCGCACCGTCCGCGCCCTGCTGAACATGGAATACCCCAAGGACCGGTATGAGATCATCGTGATCAACGACAATTCCACCGACGATTCCGCCGAAAAGCTGGAGGAGCTCCAGCGGGAATTCCCGGACCGCCGCCTGATTGTCATCAGCACCGGCCCGGAGGTGGGCGGCAAGGGCAAATCCAACGCCCTGAACATCGGCTTCTCGGTTTCCACCGGCGAGGTGATCGCCATTTACGACGCGGACAATACCCCCGAAAGCGACGCCCTGGCCATCCTGGTGGAAAACCTGATGGAGGACGACAAGATCGGCGCCGTCATCGGCAAGTTCCGCACCCGGAACCGGAACGCCTCCCTGCTCAGCCGTTTTGTGAACATCGAGACCCTGGCTTATCAGTGCATGAACCAGGCGGGGCGGTACTTTTTCTTCAAGCTGTGTACCATCCCTGGCACCAACTATGTCATCCGCCGGAAGCTGATTGAGCAGATCGGCGGCTGGGATACCAAGGCATTGTCCGAGGATACGGAAATCAGCTTCCGCCTCTACCGGATGGGCTACTATATCAAGCAGATGCCCCTGGCCGTGACCTGGGAGCAGGAGCCCCATCTGCTGAGCGTCTGGTTCCGCCAGCGCACCCGGTGGGCCAAGGGGAATATCTATGTGCTTGTGAAAAACATGCGCTACATATTCGACCCCACCGCCGGACCCATGCGGCTGGATGTGATTTACTACCTGATCGTGTATATCCTGATGATGTCGTCGCTGGTGATTTCCGACTACATCTTCTTCAGCGGCATTCTGGGGCTGGTACACGTCACCCTGGGGGGCTTCTCCACCATGCTGTGGGGCATGGCCATCCTGGTGTTCGTGTGCAACATCATGCTGACGCTGTCCACGGAAAAGAATGAGTTCACCCTGAACTCGGCCCTGCTGGCGTTGCTGATGCTCTTCACCTACGCCAAGCTCTGGGTGATCGTGGTGCTGAGAGCTCTCTGGCTCAGCTTTGAGGATCAGGTCTTCCACAAGGAAGTAAAATGGGATAAGACGGTCCGCTATGAGGAAGCCGTGGAGACATCCGACGAGGAAACCGCGCTCCAGGAGGAGCTCTTTCATAAGAAAGGAAGGTAAACGCAATGGGATTTTGGAAACCTGTCACCAGACTGACGGCCTGCATTCTGGCGCTGCTGCTCACGCTGGGCGCGCTCCCGGCTGCGATGGCGGCGGAAGCGGGAGCGGACACCGGGTTCACGGAGCCTGCGGAGCCCGCGGAACCGAACGTACTCGCCGAGCCCGGTGAGAAAGCTGCTTTGTCCGATGCAAGGGAAGTATTGGAAATTGTAACGGATATCGCTCCGGAGGATGCGGCCAACCCGCTTACCGTGCTGGATATCCCGGAGTCGCCGTACTTCACGGACTTTTCCTACTCTGAAAACATTCTGTTCAGCGGGATTTACAAGACCCACCGGTATTATTTCCAGGTCCCTGAATATTGGGACTGCCAGTATGTTTACGCGCAGATTGAGGTGGAGCTGAGCCAGCTGATCCAGGATGTTCCCGCATCGCTGACCTTTATGCTCAACAGTACTCCTGTGGCCACCTATCGGATGGATTACCGCAGCGGCAGGACCCAGGTGTTCTATGTGGATATCCCCCTGGAATATCTGCAGGAGGGCTACAATACCTTTGACATCACCGGCTATGTCCGGCTGTATGACGACGACGGCTGTATTGACGATTTCTCCGGCGCCAACTGGATCTGCGTCCGGGGCACCTCGTTCCTCCAGGTGGGCTATGCTGCCAAGGACCCCAACCGGCGTATCTCCGCCTACCCCTATCCCTTCCTTTCCAGCCTGAATGAGAGCGGCAGCAATACGGAGATCCTTGTCTCCGACAAATGCGACACCGGCGAGCTGGCGGCGGCGTTGCTGCTCCGGGCGGATCTGGGCAGCGAGACCAAGCTGGAGGACCGGATCACCCTGGCCCGGCTTTCCGACAGCACCGCCCAGGCGGCCCAGCGCATCATCGTCTCCCTGCGGTCCAATCTGAGCGACCGCTACCGCGCCGCCGCCGAAGAGGTGCTGAACGGACAGGATCTTTCTGACCGGGCCTTGATCAGATTCCTGGAGGAGGACGGGACCAATGTTCTGCTGATCACCTCCGACAATGGCGAAGCCCTGACCGAGGCCGCCATGATGCTCATGGATGAGTCCCGGGTCAGCCAGGAAAAGAGCGATGTGGCCTTTGTGCAGACAGATGCCTCCGCCGGTATCCGCGCCCAGATCGGTTCTTCCCTGGAATCCGGCCGCATGACTCTGGATTCTCTGATGGATTCCGGCCTTTCCTTTGTGGGGCCGTTCCACCAGGTGGGGGATATCTATCTTCCCTTCTCGGGTGGCTATGTGCTGGCGGAATCCGGCATGGTGGATCTCAAATTCCGCTACAGCGAGAATCTGGACTTTGACCGCTCCGTCATCACCGTTTACTGGGGCGATGTGCCCGTCAGCAGCAAGCGGCTGACCCGGGAGAATGCCGGCGGCGACACCCTTTCGTTCACCATGCCCGATGACGTGGTGGGCACCTACGCCGGAAAAATCACCATCGCCTTCGATCTGGAGCTGCCGGACCTGTTCTGTACCCCCAGAATGGACGAAATGCCCTGGGCTTACATCACCAGTGACTCCTCTTTCTATTTGCCCGTTGGCGTGGGCGTGAATTATACCCTGAACCAGAGGCCCTATCCTTTTGAGGTGTCCTCCCGGTTCAATGACCTGAATGTGGTGATCCCGGAGAATATCACCGCTGCTGAGCTGGATACCCTGGGCCGCCTCATCGCCCTGTACGGCGAGGACCCCTCTCCCTATGGCGAGCTGAAGGTCAGCTATGCCGGTTCCCTGCTTGCCGACGAGGATAAGAACGGCAATCTGATCGTTCTCGGCACCTACGCCGACAACAGCCTGATCCGGGAGCTGAACCAGAACCTGCATTTCCAGTACAGCGATACCGGCTCCAATTTCCGCAGCAATGACGTGATGGTCCTCTCCGACAGCTATTCCAGGAGCATTACCACCCTGCAGCTGCTCCGTTCCCCCTATGCCGAGGACAGAGCCGTGCTGGTGGTGGGCGCGCTGGACGATGAAGGAATGCTGAATCTGCACCAGTTCCTGACCGATGCGAAAAACGTCTGGAAGCTGGAAAAGGACACCGTCCTGATTGATGACGAGCAGGACGTGCGCACCTTCGAATTGGCGGAAAAGAAAGCCGCTGTCTCCACGCCGATTTTGAAACGTATGCTGGAATCCAATGAGGACACCGCCGTGTTCACCCTGGTATCCACTGCGGTGATGCTGCTGTTCCTGCTTGCTGGCATCCTGATTCTGATCCGGATCTACTGGAGACAGAAAAAATAAAGGACCGAGGGGTGTTCCCAATGAAACCCAAGAAAAACGCATTCAGTTACTTTGTGAATATCCTTTTCCTGGCGGGCGTTCTGTATGCGCTGGTATGCGGAATCAGCGACCTGGGTACCGGTCGGGAATACCCCTATCTGCTTCGCGGCGCTTTCTTCGTTCTGTTTTTGGGACTTTGGGCCCTGCTGAACGTGCTGGCCGCCGTTGCCGCCCGCTTGGAGCTGGAGGACCTGTCCCGCCGCAAGGGACTGGTGGCGAACGTGCTGGAGGGGATTTTTGCGGCTGCTGTGCTGGCGGCTGCGGGACTCGTGCGCCTGGCGGCCATCCGGAACATGCCCATGCAGCCGGCGTCCGACTTCAAAACCTATTTTGAAATCGCCGATTTGCTGAACAGGGGGACGCTGATGAAGGAGGGAACCGGCTACTGCGATTATATCGCCATGTTCCCCCATGTTTACGGCTATCCCAGCTTCCTTTCCAAACTCTTCCGGCTTTTCGGCACCAAGGTTTCCGTCGCCCAGTATGCCAATCTGCTTTTGTCCGTGGCTACCGTCTATTTGACCTACCGCACCGGCCGCCTGGCAGGAGGACGGTTGGCGGGACTGACCGCGCTGGTGCTGTCCGCCTTCTGGCCCTCCCAGGTGATGTATGTCACCATGGTCGCCAGTGAATTCCTGTTTTCCTTCCTGTTCATGCTCGGCGTCTACCTGTTTGTCCTGTCGATGAAGACCTGTACGGCCGGGATGCGGCATCCGGGGCTGGGCGTGCTGCTGCACATTGCCATTGGCGTGGTGCTGGGGTTCTGTGCCGGCGTCCGCCCCATGGCGCTGATTCTGGTCATCACCATTGTGCTGTGCATCTTCCCCCGGAAGCTGTTTCTCCCCGCTGAGAAGGAAGAGCAGCCCTCCATCAGCCTGATGATCCTCTCCCGGGGCTGGATGCGGTGCCTGATCGTTGTGATTTGCTATGTGATGGTCACCACCGCCACCAACATGACCCTTGAGCAGACCGTGGGCCGCAAGCTTGCCTCCGGCACGACCTCCTTTGGCTATAACCTGCTGGTGGGCCTGAATACCGCCTCCGAGGGCGGCTGGAACGAAGAAGACGCTGCCCTTTTGTACGGCGAATACAACCGCACCGGCGATGCCGGTCAGGCCCATCTGGCCTGCCGCGATCTGGCCATCCAGCGGCTGACCCAGTCGCCCGAGGGACTTTTCAATCTTTTCCTGCGCAAGTACCATGTCCTGTGGGGCAATGACGATTACGGCGGCACCTGGAATTTGGTTTTTATGGATGAGCAGGGGAACCTGACGCCCCAGCGGGAGCGTTTTCTGTACGACAGCCGGGATTGGGGCAACCTGTTCTATCTGGTCTGTATGGCCTTTGCCGGAATTGCCGGTATCTTCCTGTGGAAAAAGGGGAACGACGTGGAATATGTATTTGTCCTGATTTTTGTGGGCACAGCGGGTATGCACCTGTTCGTGGAAAGCCAGAACCGCTATCACTACCATGCGCTGTTCATGCTCGCATTGCTTGCCGGCTGCGCAGTGGATGGAATCTACCGCATGAACCGTTCCAAGGTGCTGAAGCTCCGGGAGGAAAAGGAAGCCGCCCGGGCCAAGCTTCAGGAAAGGCAGGAGCGCATCCGCAAAATGCACCAGGACGAGGCTGAGCTCACCCAGCTCCGGGAGGCCGCTATGCAGTCTCAATTCGACATGAAAGACGCATTGGAGCGGAACCTGATCCGGGTCAGCGTCAGCCAGGCATATCAGCAAGAGGAAAACAGCCATGAAGCATGATTTTCCCGCCCGGCTG
Source organism: Faecousia sp. (assembly GCA_051867315.1). Classification (GTDB taxonomy): domain Bacteria; phylum Bacillota; class Clostridia; order Oscillospirales; family Oscillospiraceae; genus Faecousia. Next base: position 14,468 of record JBJDYM010000024.1, on the reverse strand, counting down.
GAAAAGGCCATCCTTGTGCTGATCTGCCTGCTGGCGGTGGTCATCCTGGCCGGAACGCTGTACCTGCTCCGGTCCCGCCCGCCGGAGGAACCGGTGAACCCTCCCACGGAGGGGACAACGGAGCCGGTGGAAACGCCGACGGAAACCCTTGCCGGCCCGGACTTCTACCTTCCCGAAAAGCTTGTGTTCGGCCAGCAGCTGCCCTATACCCTGTTTCAGGATGCGCAGGGGCAGCAGATTGACCTGCAGCAGGCCTATGCCGGGAGCCGGGTGGTGCTGATGTACTGGGGCAGCTGGTGCCCCTACTGCGAAAAACAACTGGAGCACCTGGAGGAGTTTCGCCGGGTGGTTGAAGCATCCGAAAATACCCGCCTGGTGCTGGTAGATAAGACCGACCGTGAAAAAGACGAAACTGTGGAGAAGGCAGAAGCATATCTGGCCGAAAAGGGCTGGCAGGATTTTGACCGTGTTTATGACGTGGAGCTGGCTGCCTATCATGCCTACGGCATGAAGCGGATTCCCACCACCATTATCATTGATGAGCAGGGCTATGTCCGGGCCGTGGTCAGCGAGGTGCTGAACAGCGGGGAGGAACTGGCACAGCTGCTGGAGCAGTCCATAACGGGCAATGCCGGGCCGCTGCTCGATTTTCTGAAGAACCGGATGCGCAATGAGCAGGGCGGATTGTATCTTTCCTACCGGGAAAGCGCCGCCGCTTCCCCCAAGGGACATGATGTGCTCAGCGAATCCATGGGGCTGCTGATGCGCTGCGCGGTAAAACTGAACGACCGGGAGCTGTTTGACCAAAGCTGGAATTATGTGTCCGGCATGATGCGCCGCAGCGGCGTGTTTGCCTGGTACGTGGATTCCAAGGGGAAGCAGGCCGGGTCCAATGCGCTGCTGGATGATCTTCGCATTGCCCGGGCCCTTTCCGAGGCCGATGCAAAATGGGGCGGCTACCAGGACGCGCTTTCGGACCTGGCCATGCAGCTGCTGGTCCGAAATACCTACCGGGGACAGCTCAGCTCCTTCTATGATTTCAGCCAGCGCTGCGCCGGCAGCAGCATCTGTCTGGCCTACGCCGATTTCTCCACGCTGGAAATGCTGGCGGAAAGGGAGCCGTCCTATCGGGAATTGACGGATTCCCTGAAAACGGTTGTCTCCAACGGCTTTATCGGTACGCAGTTTCCTCTGTATTACGCCTCCTATGATTACAAGCGCCAGTCATACAGCCAGGAAAGCCTGAATACCGCCGAGGCCCTGCTGACGCTGTACCATCTGTGCGGGACGGAGCTACTGCAGCCGGATTCCCTGGCCTGGCTGAAAGAAGCCATCCGGACGGACACGCTGGCCGCCCGCTATGAGGTGGACGGTACGCCGGTGCCGGGCTACCAATATGACTCCACGGCGGTGTTCGCCATTGCTGCCCTGATCGGACAGGCCGCCGGGGACGCCGAGCTCTACTCCAGCGCCCGGGCCAAAATGGAGCAGGTCAGAGTGTCGGACCCCGAAAGCCCCTTTTTTGGAACCTTTTGTAACAGTGATAACGGCAGCGATCTCAATTCCTTCGATCAATTGATGCCCCTGCTGGTCTACTGCGAGAGTCGCAGCGCCAAATTCCAATAGATTGTAAAGAGGTGGAGCGGCAATGCTTTTTAATTCGGTTGACTTCCTGCTTTTCTTCCCCATCGTGACGCTGATCTATTTTCTGATTCCCCATAAGATCCGCTATCTCTGGCTGCTGGTTTGCAGCTACTATTTCTACATGTGCTGGAATGCCCAGTATGCACTGCTGCTGTTTGCCTCCACCTTTATCACCTGGCTCAGCGGTCTGGCCATTGCCGGCGCCGCGAAAAAGGAGGCGGACGACCCGACCCGCCTGCGCAGCCGGGGAATTGTGGCCATTTCCCTGATCTTGAATCTATCTCTGCTGTTCTTTTTTAAGTACGCCAATTTTGCGCTGGATAACGTGAACAATCTGCTGGAGCGCTTCGGCATTGCTTTCCGGGCGCCCAAGCTGGACCTGCTGCTGCCGGTGGGCATTTCCTTCTATATTTTCCAGGCCCTGAGCTATACCATCGACGTCTACCGGGGCGACATTGCGGTGGAAAGAAATCTACTGCGGTACATGGTGTTCGTGTCCTTTTTCCCTCAGCTGGTTGCGGGCCCCATCGAACGTTCCTCCCGGCTGCTGGGGCAGTTCTATGAAAAACACACCTTCAGCTATGACCGCACCGTCCGGGGGCTCATGATGATGCTCTGGGGCTACTTCCAGAAAATGGTGGTGGCCGACCGGCTCAGCGTGCTGGTGGATCAGGTGTTTAACTACAGCAGCTACTATGCCGGCTTCGAGATCCTGGTGGGCGCGGTGTTTTTTGCTTTTCAGATCTACTGTGACTTCGCCGGTTATTCCACCATCGCCATCGGAGCGGCCCAGATCCTGGGCTTTGACCTGATGGAGAATTTCCGCCAGCCCTATCTGGCCACTTCCGTGGCAGACTTCTGGCGGCGCTGGCACATTTCCCTGACCAGCTGGTTCCGGGACTACCTGTACATCCCCCTGGGCGGCAACCGCAAGGGCAAATGGGCAAAATACCGCAACATCCTGATCGTTTTCCTGGCCTCCGGCCTGTGGCACGGCGCCAACTGGACCTATGTGATCTGGGGCGGGCTGAACGGATTGTTCCAGATCATCGGCGCCGAGACCAAAAAGCTGCGCGCCGCGGTGAAATCCTTCCTGGGCATCCGGGCAAACAGCGGCAGCGGCAGGCTGCTGTCCGTCATCACCACCTTCGTGCTGGTGGATCTGACCTGGATCTTTTTCCGCGCTGCCACGCTGGGAGATGCGGTTACCGTTTTCCGGCAGCTGTTTTCCACCTTCAATCCCTGGGTGCTTTTTGACGGCACGCTGTACACCCTGGGCCTGAGCATGATTGACTTCTGGGTGGGTATTTTGGCAATCCTTACAATTTTTGCAGTGGATCTGCTCCACGAACGGAACATCCACATCCGGGAATGGATCTTGCAGCAGAATCTGCTGTTCCGCTGGACGGTCTATTTCCTTGCCCTCTTCACCATCCTGATTTTTGGCTTCTACGGACCCAACTACGATGCGGCCCAGTTTATCTACTTCCAGTTCTGACGGAAAGGCAGGTCAAGAAATCCGATGAAATCCTTTTTTCAAAAAGCAGCCAAAACCATCGTATTTGCCGCCTGCCTGCTGGCGCTGCTGTATGTGTTCAGCTGTATTTTCAGCTTTAAATATGAGGACGGAATCAACCCCATCGACTATTTTTACGACCTGCCAGAGGACACCGTGGATGTGCTCCTTTTGGGCAGCTCCCACATGGGCATGAACGTGGACCCCAGCCTGTTGTGGGATCTGCGGGGCATCGCTTCCTATAACTGCTGGGGCAGCATGCAGCAGCCCTGGAATACCTACTACTATCTGAAGGAATGCCTGAAATACCAGCAGCCTAAGCTGGTGGTGATGGACGTTTACGGTGTGACCTTTGACGGCGATTTTCCCGGCTATGACAATATCGTGAAAAACACCCAGGGCCTTCGGTTCTCCCGGGATAAAATCGAAAACATCCTGGTCAGCTCTCCGGAAGAGTACCGCAGCGCGCTGCTTCTCGGCTTTCCGTGCTCCCACTACCGCTACAGCGAAATATCCGCCGCGGATTTCGAAAATTTCTTTTGGAATAAGGAGACGGGCATTCAGTCCCTGAACCTCAGCGGCCTTACGGAACAGGCGTTCGAGATCATGGACGTCAGCGCAATGACGGAGCCAGTGCCGCTGGCAGAGAAATGCGAAACCTATTTCCGAAAGATTCTGGAGCTTTGCCGGGAAGAAGATATTCCCATCCTGCTGGTCGCTTCGCCCTATTATCTCCACGAGCAGGAGCAGGGACGCTTCAACCGAATCGGGGAGATCGCCGCATCCTATGGCGTGACCTTCCTGAATTTCAATGAAACATATCAGCAGCTGAGCATCGACCCCGGAAAAGACTTCTGCGACCTGGCCCACATGATGCCCAGCGGTGTGGAGAAATACGATTCCTATCTGGCAGACTACATTGTGGGACACTATGAAATTCCCGACCGCCGGCAGGACCCTGATCATATCTGGAACCAAAAAAGCCAGACGGAGACCCACTGCATCTATGCCCTGGAAAACAAATTCTACGGCGGTGGGCGTCAGTATCTGGATACCGGCGTCCAGCTGTACAAAAATCCCTATTTCTCCTATACGCTGATGACCAGAATCAACACGGAGGTTCTCAGCGAGGACACCGTTTGGATGTCCTGCTTCAGTGAGGAAGGGGACTACCGCGGCATGCTTCTGAACCGAAACGGAGACAACCTGTACATGATCTTCAATAAAGACCTGCGTATTGAGATCTCTGATTTCGGAAAGACCGTGGATCTGGCCCTTGTGAAGGAAGGGCTGCACTACACCCTTTATGTGGACGGCGAAAAATACAAGACCATGGACCTGAAGCCCTTTGAGTCCCTGGAGGATACCCTGCTGCTGGGCTGCCAGCGAAATGTGGACGGCTCCCGGTTCCGCTACAGTGATACGGAAATTGACAATCTGGAAATCTATGACATCGCCCTGACTGCGGATGATATTGCCGCCTGGTCTCCTGCCGAGCTGCCCGAGCCGCCCCAGCGGCAGGCGCAGACGGTGGATTCCAATGCTGCTTTCCTCCTGAACCAGCGCTTCGTCGGCGATGGCTACAGCAAGTATCTGGACACCGGGATTGCTCCATATGCTGATCCCAACGCCTCCTGGACGCTGTTGGCCCAGTTCTCGGAAGACTGCGGCATGGGCGCCACTGTCTATTTCTCCAGCTTCTGCGAGGACGTGGCCGACTACCGGGGCGTGATGGCCCGCCGTGCTGGCCCGGGGCAGATCAATTTGCTCTACGGCAACCGGAGTTTCAATGTTCAGGTACCGGAGGGGTCCGATGTGCGCCTGGCCATTGTCAAGGATGAGCTGGTCTACACCATTTATCTGAATGGGGAGTGCATTGTGGATGGCGACCTGTGTGAGACCAATCCCTGGTTCGGCAATCTGCTTTTGGGCTGCCAGGAGACCACGGAAGGGGAGAAGATGCGCTTCAGTGAAGTCACCGTCTATAATTTGGAGTTCTATCACGGCGTCATGAGCGCGGAAGAGATCCTGGCCTGGGCGCCCGAATACAAGAGCGAGCCCGCGCCTCCGGTTCCTACGCCGGTGGACTTCACCCTTGAGCATTCCTTCCTGGGCAACGGAACCTCCTCCTATGTGGATACCGGCGTCCGGCTGTATGATGCGGCGGACAAGAACTGGACCCTTGAAATGAAGTTCCGCAAAAACGGTGCCCAGACCCTGGCGACCTGCTTCGCGGAGGACTCCAGCTGCTATCGGGGCCTGATCATCTCCACCCTGGACGACCAGACGCTGAACCTGACCCTGGGCCAAGCCGGTCTGGAGCTGGAGCTGCCGCCCCAGCCGGAGCAGGAACTGAAGATTGTGAAGGAAGGCTACGACTACACCGTCTGTCTGAACGGGCAATATGCCGGAAGCGTCCATTCCGCAGCCCCGGAATATGACGGCACGCTGCATATCGGCTGCGCCGTGGATGGGCAGGGCAATCCCTTCCGGTTCTCCACCGCAAAAATCCTGGAGTTTACGGTTTCCGGCCAAACAGACTAACCACACAAAGGATCTGACATGATGAAACGCCTGAGAGATTCCATCCGAAAAAAATGCAATGATAATGCGACGATTCTGGGACTGTTTTTTGGCCTGGCTGTGCTGGTCATCTTGCTTCCGGGGATTCTCTCGGCGGAGCGTCTTGGAACGGTGGACAACGGTGACTATGAGCCGGTCCTGCTTTCCGCCGGGCTGGAATATCTGGAATCCGACCTGGAGGCTCCCTCCACGTTGTGCTACAACCGGGTGATCGAGGACTACCGCTATGGAAGCTTTTCCTTCTGGAAGCTTCTTGCTCCCAATGGGGAGAACAGTGTCATTTATCCCATCGCCCTGATCCGCCTGGTGACGGAGCCCTTTGGGCTGAATTTCTCCACCGTCTATCTGGCCGTTGTTTACGCACTGCTGTATGCCATCGGCACGTATGTTTTGGTGCGCAGCTGCGCCTATCTCACGGGATGGCTGGCGGCTTTTCCGGGCCTTTTCCTGGCGATGGCTGCCTCCAGTCCTAACCTGGCTGCCTATTGGAACTCCCTGTACCCCACGGGGACGGTGATTGTTGGTCTGCTGCTGATGACGGCAATGGCTTTGCGGCTGTTTACCTATGCAAAGCAGAAGCTCACCAGTGGACTCCTCGCCTTTCTGGCAGCGGCCACATTCTGTCTGAATTCTTCGGAGCGATCCCTGATTTTTGCCCCCTTCGCCGTGGCGGTGACTGCCGCCGCGCTGGTGCGGGGCTTCCGGAACGGCCGGCTGCGGCCTGCCTCCGCCGTATGCGCAGTGGTGATTCTGCTGGCGGCCATTTCTTCTTCCTCCCAGTACCTCCATGCCAGTACCCGCAACTACTCCGATGCCTCCGCCTATCATGCGGCGTTCCTGGGCTTTTTGGAGACCTCCGATGACCCGGCGGCGGATTTGGCGGAATTTGGCCTGGATGAAAGCTACCTCCCCGATGTGGGGAACTCCTACTACCTGAGCGCCGATGCTTACAGCCACGATCCCCGGGACGAGAAGGAGGCCCAGGCCCTTTTTGCTCAGCTGAATGCCGACACCATCGGAACCTGGTACCTTCGCCATCCGCTGCGGCTGCTGCAGACTGTGAACCGCCTGCCGGAGCAATTTAACCATTTTGAATCGGATGCCGTCCTGATGGTGGGCCAGACCAACGACAGCCCCACCCGGGTGACCCGGTTTTGGAGCATTACGGATACCCTGATGAAGATGTTCCTGCCGGAAAACCACAGTGCCGCAATGGTGCTGCTCCTGTTGGAGCTTGCCGCTGCCCTGTGGTTGACCATTTCGCTGATCCGTCAGGGGGAGGGCAAGGGTTTTGCCCTGCTGGCAGGCTGTTCGGCCCTGGCCTTTGCGGTGGGCACCTTCGGCTATATGCTGGTGCATGTGCGCTATCTGGGGCGGGATGGTTCGTCCTTTGCCCGGATTGTCAGTGTTTACGGCATGCTGCTGGGCACCGGCGGTGTGTGCATGGCCGCCGGGGACGGGATCTGCCATCTGTCCGCCTGGTTCCGGGCAAAGCAGCTGGCCCAGGCCGGGCCCGTCGATCTGTCCCAGTGGCGGCTGGGGCTGCTTGGCCCCGGAACCCAGGGCAGCATCGGCGGAGGCATACCTGGCCGGATTTTGGACAGCCGCCCGGCCACAACCGGCTGCATTTTTCTGCTGGCACTGGCCATGTCCTGCATTGTCCAGTTTGCCCCGGAACGGGCGGGCTGCGTCAACAACGGCGACTTCGGCCGGATGATGGATCAGCTGGGCCTGATCTGGCAGGGCGATATTTTCTACAACGTCAGCGCCCAGCTGGGCCGCCGGGTGGTGGAGGAATATGCCTTCCGGGAGGCCTTCGACTGGACCAGTCTGACCTTCCTGAATCCCAAGTACAGCCTGATTTACCCGGCTTCCCTTGTACGACTGTTCTGTACCCTGACGGGCCGGGACTTCAGCACCTGGTATTTGAGCCTGGTGATGAATGCCGTGCTCCTTGCCTGCATCGTATCCATCGTCTATGACCTCCATGCGCTGCTGGGAAGGTACACCATCCTGTTGGGGCTGGGCCTGTGCGGTGTTTTCCTCTGCGAGAGCTATCTGGTGTGGTTCAACTCCCTCTTCGGCGAAAGCTGCATGTTTATGGGGCTGTTTATGGTCATTGCCTGCTGCGTACATCTGGCGGTGCGCCCGGCAAACAAGGGCTGGCTGTGGGTACTGCTGCTGATGTTCAGCGGAAGAATTCTGGTCTGCGCCAAGGCGCAGATGCTGGTGGCGCTGCCCTTTGTCCTGCTGCTCATCATCATTTTTGCCCTCTATCAGCGCCCGCTGGCCCTGAAGGGCCTGATTCCCTATACCATTGCCGTCATGATCGGCTGCGCCGTGATCTGCTTCGAGTGCATCACAGTATACAATGACAACAGCGGCATTTCCGAACGCCAGACCGTCTGGCAGGCCACCTTCTATGGCGCGCTGATGGTTTCCGACGACCCCGAGGCAGCCATGGAGGAGCTGGGCATCGACACCCGGATGATGCCGGACATCGGCAAGGACGCCTACCAGCCGGACGAGGACTATGTCATCAGCCCCAATTCCCCGGAGGCGGATGCGGCCCTGTATGACCAGGTGAATACCTTCACCATGGTGAAGTATTACTGCCGCCACCCCATTCAGCTGCTGAAAATGCTCAATCACGCCGCCTCCGCTTCCCGGACGGTTTACAATGATTTCCGGGCCTACCTGGGCCAGGACTACACCCAGGAGCATGACCAGGTGCAGCGCCTGGGCCTGTGGCTGTACTGGCGGTACTTCTTTACATGCGGCAGCTTTTTGGGCTATGTGGTGCTGTACGGCATTGCCATGGGGATCGCGGTGTGCGGCGTGCTGCGGAATTCCAAAACCGATATTCGCTGGAAGATGCTGGCGGTGGTGTATCTGGGCGTGCTGCTCATCGGCGCGGTGCAGTACCCCCTGTCCGTCATCGGCAACGGCTTTGCGGATAACCATAAGCAGATGTTTGGATTCATGATGTGTCACGATTTCCTTGTGATTTTCAGCCTGACCATCCTCATAAGATATCTAAGGATGCACGGTGCGCAGGTAATGGACCGCCTCCGCGCCGGGCGGCGAATTGGTGCATGATGATTTGCACCGCACCCAACTGTGGGGGAGGATATCATCCTCCCGTCAGGTAACGACGAGGTTCCTTAGGACCGGATAGCGATACGTACCGGCATAGCCGGTCCTTGTGTAAAGGCAGACATGAAATCGGGACCTGGTTCCATCCAACCTCCCGCTCAATCTCGTTACAAAAGCGGGAGGCGAATAGCCTCCGCTGCAGTGCCGGTACGCAAACACCAATTTGTCTGATCGCCGTGTTAAAACCATCAGAATACTTGAAAAAGAAAGAGGCAAGCAAATGAGAAAGATAATGCTTGTATTCGGAACCAGGCCGGAGGCAATCAAAATGTGCCCGCTGGTCAAGGAACTGAAAAGCCGGCAGGGCCTCCAAACGGTGGTCTGCGTCACCGGCCAGCACCGGCAGATGCTCGATGGGGTGCTGCGGGTGTTCCAGGTGACTCCCGATCACGACCTGGACATCATGAAGGAAAGCCAGACCCTGTTTGATGTCACCACTGACGTGCTTCTGAAAATGAAGGCCGTGCTGGAGGCGGAAAGGCCGGATGTGGTGCTGGTCCACGGGGACACCACCACTGCCTATGCCGCCGCCCTGGCTTGCTTCTATCTCCAGATCCCGGTGGGGCACGTGGAGGCCGGGCTTCGCACCTACAATCTCTACAGCCCCTTCCCCGAGGAGATGAACCGCCGGTTCATCGGAATTGTGGCAAAATACCATTTTGCCCCCACCCGGACGGCAAGGGAGCACCTGCTTTCGGAGCAGACCGATCCGGATTCCATTTTTGTCACCGGCAATACGGCGATTGATGCCATGCGCTATACGGTCCGCCAGTCCTATTCCCACCCGGAGCTGGACTGGGCCTCGGATTCCCGGCTGATCCTGATCACTGCCCACCGCCGGGAAAATCTGGGCCGGCCCATGGCCCAAATGTTCCGGGCCATCCGCCGGATTGCGGAGGAATTTCCCGATGTGAAGGCGATTTACCCCGTCCATCTGAATCCCGCCGTCCGCAAATGCGCGGCGCAGTATCTGGGCGGCTGCGACCGCATCCACCTGATCGAACCGCTGGATGTGCTGGATTTCCACAATTTTCTCAACCGGTGCTACTTGGTGCTCACCGACAGCGGCGGCATCCAGGAGGAAGCGCCTGGGCTGGGCAAACCGGTGCTGGTGATGCGGGACACCACGGAGCGGCCCGAGGGCATTGCCGCCGGAACACTGAAGCTGACCGGCACCGGGGAGGAATCGATTTATTCCCATTTCCGCCTGCTGCTGACGGATCAGGAGGAATATGCCAAAATGGCCCACGCATCCAATCCCTACGGCGACGGCCACGCCTGTGAGCGGATTGCCGATGTGCTGGAGCGCGGAAGCTGTGTGGAGGTGAAAGGATATGAATAACACGGTTTTGTACATTGTGATTCCCTGCTACAACGAGGAGAAGGTGCTGCCCATCACTGCACCCATGTTTCTGAGCAAAATCAACAGCCTGGCCGCCGCCGGGAAGATTTCCCCCGAAAGCCGGGTGCTGTTCGTCAACGACGGCTCCAGGGATAAAACCTGGGAGATTATCCAATCCCTGGCCAGGGAGGATGCGCACTACATCGGCATCTGCCAGAGCCGGAACCGGGGCCATCAAAACGCGGTGCTTGCCGGCTTGATGGAGGCAAAGGACCGCTGCGATATCACCATCTCCATCGACTGCGACGGTCAGGACGATATCGATGCCATGGACAAAATGGTGGATGCCTACCATGACGGCTGCGAGATCGTCTATGGCGTTCGCAGCCAGCGGGACACGGACACCTTTTTCAAGCGCTTTACCGCCGAGAGCTTCTACCGGCTGCTCAAATGGATGGGCGGAGAGGTGGTTTTCAACCATGCGGATTACCGCCTGATGTCCAGCCGGGTGCTGCAGGAGTTTGCAAACTTTAAGGAAGTGAATATCTTCCTGCGGGGCATGGTTCCCCTGGTGGGCTTTAAGAGCACCAGCGTCTATTACGCCCGGACGGAGCGCCTGGCGGGGGAGAGCCATTACCCGCTGAAAAAAATGCTGATGCTTGCCTTTGACGGCATCACCAGCCTGTCTGTCAAGCCCATCCGTCTGATCACGTCCCTGGGCTTGCTGGTGGCGGTGCTGAGCTTTTTGGGCATCATCTGGGCGGTGGTGGGAAGCTTTATGGGCAGCACCGTTTCCGGCTGGGCAAGTACCACCTGTATTTTGTGCTTCCTGGGCGGCATTCAGCTGCTCTCTCTGGGTATCATCGGAGAATATGTTGGAAAAATCTACCTGGAGACCAAGGCCCGGCCCCGCTATATCATCAGCGAACGCACCTACGACGCTTCTGCCGGGACAAGGGAAAAAAAGCCTGCCCTGTCTGCCAGTGAAAAATAATTCTGAGCCGGAAGATCTCACCGAAGTGAGTCCCTTCCGGCTCCACGCTTTTCTGGCCGATGCCTGACAAATATAATGGGACGCAGGAGGTGCCTGCTGCCGCATCGTCAGCAGGCACCAAAGCTGATAAAAACCGCCGCGGCTCGGGAATTCCCGAACCGCGGCGCAAAGCTCATTTCCTGGCCGTTTTTTTCAGTCCCAGGCCAACCAGCATCAGAATGGGGAACACGATGGCTAGCAGAATCCCCTTTTTCAGGTCGCCGTCCAGGGTGCTGGAAATTGCGCCCACGTAGGTGGGGCCGCCGGAGCAGCCCACATCGCCGCCCAGGGCCAGCAGGGCAAACAGGGCGGTGCCTCCCGTGGGCAGGGCGGCGGCAGCCATGGAGAAGGTGCCGGGCCAGAAAATGCCCACCGAGAAGCCGCAGATGCCGCAGGCAATCAGACTGATGGCAGGAATGGGGCACAGGGAGATCACGAGATAGGAACAAAGGCACAGCACCGCACAGCCGAAGATGCATTTTTCCAATGGCAGCCGGTCCCCCAGCTTGCCGTAGATGGCCCGGGAGGTGCCCATCAGAATGGCAAAGAGCATGGGGCCTGCCAGATCCCCCAGGGTTTTGCTCACGCCCAGCCCCTGCTCGGCAAAGGTGGAGGCCCACTGGCTCACCGCCTGCTCGCAGGCGCCGGCGCAGATCATCAGCAGCATCAAAATCCAGAACAGCTTGTTTTTCAAAAGCTGGGCCAGAGTCATGCCCGTTTCCCCCTCCTTGATCAGGCTGGCAATGGGCACCCGGGAGAATACAACGAGATTTGCAAGGGGGACAATGGACCAGACGCAGGCCATGATGCGCCAATGGGAGATGCCGAAAATGCTGAAAAAGGCGGTGGAAATCAGCACAACCCCCACATGGCCCCAGCAGTAGAAGGAGTGGAGCAGGCTCATGGCCGCCTCTTTGTTGGGGGTGGGGCAGGACTCCATTACGGGACTGACCAGCACCTCCAGCAGTCCGCCGCCGATGGCATAGAGCACCACGGAAACGAGGATGCCCACATAGGGGTCCGGCAGCCAATCCGGCAGGAATGCCAGCAGCACCAGCCCCAGCGCCGCGCAGCCGTGGGCAATCATCAGCGACGCCCGGTAGCCGATCCGGTCCACAAAGGCCACGCTGGCAAGATCCACCAAAAGCTGAACCCCGAAATTCAGGGTCACAAGAAAGGTGATTTGGATCAGCGGAATTCCATAGGAAGCATGAAAGGTTAAAAACAGCAGGGGAACGAAATTGTTGACAATGGCCTGCACAATGTAGCCCACAAAGCAGGCATAGACGGTGCGCTGATATTTTCTGCCCATGATAACGCCCTTTCGGTTTCATTTGACTCCACTGAAACTGTATCACAGAAAATGGAAATTGCAAGACCATTTTGCAGAAAATGGGGGAGAAATGGATCTACCGAAGCGGCAAATTCTTTTTAGATGAAAGGGATTGGGCACCGATAACCGCCCAGCCACTGGGAGGCTATCAGCCTCCCGCTTTTGTATCGGAACTGAGCGTTCGGCCCAATGGTACAATGTTGAACGCCGGTACGGATTCGCCCGCCCCGGCACCACATGAAGGTTTGTACCGCGCGGGAGGATGATATCCTCCCACAGTTGGGGGCGGTGGAAGAAGGGGACGGAACATGGGAACAAGCGGGGGTTTTCGTCAGAAAAACAAAAAAATGAGGACAGAAATGTCCTCATCATAGCAGAAAAATCAATTGACAAAATGGGCAGGGTGGTATAAAATAGAAGTCCATAATGTGGTATTGCGCCTAATTGCGGATTCTTCATCTCACATGGTCATTTTACCACAGGACAGGGCAGCTGTCAAGTAGGAAGTTTGACTGATTTGACAACCGCTCCTGGCGTATCAAATAAGCAACACATTTCGGAAGAAAGGCTGTGATGATCCATATGGCAATGGTCAAGGACGTAAAGTTCGGTAAGACCATGCGTAAGTCCTACGCAAAGTATGAAGAGATCCTGGAGATTCCCAACATGCTGAAAATCCAGAAGGACTCCTACCAGTGGTTCCTGGACGAGGGCCTTCGGGAGGTTTTCAGGGATGTGGGCACCATTTCTGATTTCTCCGGCAAGCTGGAGCTTTCTTTCCTGGATTACACCATGGAAGACAAGCCCAAGTACACCATCGAGGAATGCAAGGAGCGGGACACCACCTACGCAAAGCCCATCAAGGTGCGCATTCGCCTGCGCAACACCGAGACGGACGAAATCAAAGAGCAGGAAATCTTCATGGGTGATTTCCCTGTGATGACCAACGGCGGCACCTTCGTCATCAATGGCGCGGAGCGCGTCATCATCTCCCAGATCGTCCGCAGCCCCGGCATGTACTACGGCCACGAGGTGGACAAGGCCGACCAGCACACCTACACCGCCACCGTGATTCCCTACCGCGGCGCCTGGCTGGAATATGAGACCGACAATGCGGGTGTGTTCTGGGTGCGCATTGATAAGAACCGGAAGCTGCCCATCACCAGCCTGATCCGCGCCCTGGGCGTGAGCACCGACGAGCAGATCAAGGAGATGTTCGGCGAGGACGAGCGGATTCTGGCCACCCTGGAAAAGGACCCCTGCAAGACCAAGGAGGATTCCCTGCTGGAAATCTACCGCCGTCTGCGTCCCGGCGAGCCTCCCACGGTGGAGACCGCCACCGCCCATCTGGAAGGGCTGCTGTTCGACGCCCACCGCTACGATGTGTCCAAGGTGGGCCGCTATAAATTCAACAAGAAGATGGACATCTGGAGCCGTCTGTCCGGCCAGGAGGCCGCCGAGCCCATTGCCGACCCCATCACCGGCGAGATTCTGGTGATGCCCGGCGAGTTCATCTCCCGGGCCCAGGCCCACGAGCTCAGCGCCCGGGGTGTCAACGAGGCGGTGGTCCGCATCGGCGACGCCAAGGTGAAGGTCTTCTCCAACAACATGGTGGACATGGCCGGCTTCGTGGACTTTGACCCCAGGCAGTACGGCGTCAAGGAGAAGGTTCGCTTCTCCGTCCTGCGGGAGATGCTTCAGACGGTTCCCGCCGATGGCTGGAAGGAAGCCATTGAGGAGCGGATGGACGAGCTGATCCCCAAGCACATCATTGTGGATGACATCATGGCCTCCATCAACTACCTTAACTGCGTGGCCATGGGCATCGGCACCCCCGACGACATCGACCACCTGGGCAACC
>JBJDYM010000023.1:0-2427 GCA_051867315.1 Faecousia sp. | reverse complement strand
TGTGAAAAGCTGTGAATTGCTGTGCAGAAGCTGTGGAAACAGAACCAGGGGCTGTTAACAAGTCTGTGGAGAATTCCGGGCATCCCGGATCTTTTGGAGGCTGTCCTGACGGATCTGTTCCCGCAATGCCGCAAGATAGGGGCTGAACTGCACCCGGTCCTGGGCATAGGTCAATTGCAGGTCAAATTCGTTGGGCTCCCAGGTGGAGATGTCCGCTTCGTTGTGGGAGATCAGGGCTTCCAGACCGTCCAGGGCCTTATACAGCTTGGCCTCCGGGGTCTGCCTTGCCTCCATTTCCCGGTAGAGGGTCCGCATTTCGCCCCGCACCGGCTCCGGCAGGGAATCCAGCCAGGCATTCAGCAGGGCATCCTCCCTGCCCTCATCGGATTTGGTCTTGCGGAACACAGGGATGTCCCCGGTGAAGCACTCGCCCAAGTCATGGATCAGGCACATACGCACCACCCTGTCCATGTCCAGCTCCGGAAATTCCTCCCGCAGCCAAAAGGCCATCAGCGCCAGACGCCAGCTGTGCTCGGCCACGCTTTCCCTCCGCCCGCCGGGGGTATCGCAGTGGCGGGTGGTGTCTTTGAGCCGGGCGGCGGTGCGCAGCATTTCCAGCAGAATGTTCGGTTCCATGTTGAATGCTCCTTTGTTTTTTCTCTATCATACCACCCCAGTCAAGGCCGTCATTGACGCACCATCACCGGGAGATTATTCGCCTCCCACAGCGGCGTATCCCGCAGTCCGCACAAAGTTTTATTTGACGGAAGGGGGACAATCTGGTAACATAGAGCCATCAACATTTAACAGGAGTGATTGGGTATGAACGCATTATTGATCGGCGGCACCGGTACCATCAGCATGGCCATTACCCGGCTGCTGGTGCAAAAGGGCTGGGAGGTACATCTGCTGAACCGGGGCACCCGGAAGGGGGAGGCGCCGGAGGGAGTCCACTGGATTCAGGCGGACATCAACGATGAGCAGGCGGTCCGGGAGATTCTGGAAGGCCGGCATTTTGACTGCGTCTGTGAATTCATCGGCTTTGTACCGGAGCAGGTGGAGCGGGACATCCGGCTCTTTGAGGGGAAAACCAAGCAGTATCTCTACATCAGCTCCGCCTCGGCCTACCACAAGCCCGCGATGGACTGCCGGATCACCGAAGGCACGGCCCTTGCAAACCCCTACTGGGACTATTCCCGGAACAAGATCGCCTGTGAGGAGGTGCTGATGAAGGCCTACCGGGAGCGGCAGTTCCCCGCGACCATCATCCGGCCCAGCCACACCTACGACAACCGGAACGTCCCTCTGGGCGTCCATGGCAGCAACGGCAGCTACCAGGTGCTCAAGCGGATGCTGGAGGGCAAGCCCGTCATCATCCACGGCGACGGCACCTCCCTTTGGACCATGACCCACAACACGGACTTCGCCAAGGGCTATGTGGGCCTCATGGGCAACCCCCACGCCATCGGCGAGGCCTTCCAGATCACAAACGACGAGGTATTGACCTGGAACCAGATCTACCGGACCATTGCCGACGTTCTGGGCGTGGAGCTGAAGGCATACCACGTTGCCTCGGAATTTCTGGCCGCCACGGGGAAATACGATCTGCTGGGCAGCCTGATCGGGGACAAGGCCAATTCCGTGCTTTTTGACAACAGCAAGCTCAAGCGGGCGGTGCCGGACTTCTGCCCCACCGTCCGGTTCGAGGAGGGCATCCGGGACACCATTTCCAACATCCTGGCACACCCGGAGCTCCAGCGGGAGGACCCGGAATTTGACCAATGGTGCGACAGGGTGATCGATGTCCTGGAAAACGCCAAAAGGGCATTCCGGGAGTAACAAAAGACAGGCAAATTGTTGCTTGACGGGCAGGGCCCGCGGCCAATTCATTACGAACTTTGGGCAATCAACCCACAACTCCTGGGCCCCTCGACCAGTACTGCCCAGCAAATTGGTGTTTAGATTATCGGCATTAATAAGCATGCTGATCAAAACGTATATGGCGATTTGTCATAGCAGCAGCCCTTGGCTCCCTCTGTGAGGGAGCTGGCAAAAATCTTTGATTTTTGACTGAGGGAGTGTCCGAAAGGCGGTGCATTCATCCGGGGACACCCCCTCAGCCTCGCTTTTCTCGGCCACAGAGGGGAGGGCAAGAACCCCACAAACTACAATTTGTATGGCCGGCGGGGCCGGGGGCCGGTGCAAAAAAACCGGAGAGGCGAACCTCTCCGGTGAATTTGCTTCTGATGGGATTACTCCTCGTCCTCGTCTTCGAAGGTGAACTCCAGGGTTTCGCCGCACTTGTCGCAGACGATGCTGCCGGATTCCAGGACCTCTTCGTCGAAATCGATGATGTTGCCGCAGGCGCACTTGACCTCGTACACGGTGGTCTCCTCGTCGCCGAAGTCGAAGCCCTCGTCGGCATCC
>JBJDYM010000022.1:0-2448 GCA_051867315.1 Faecousia sp. | reverse complement strand
TCGATCAGGTCGGGACGGGTGGGGCCAAGGCCGTGGTCCACCAGCTTGGTGGCGATGGGATGGTCGTTGGCCTGGCAGCCGTAGCCGACCATCTTGACCTTCTTCTCGACGAACCACTTGGCCAGCTCGCCGGTGGCGCCGCAGCCGTAAGCGAAGTAGTCGTCGCTGTCGGCCCAGATGTGGTGCTGATCGGTGTTGATCATGACGATGTCGCCTTCCTTGATGACGTCGTCAAACTTCTGCAGATCCTCGGGCTCGATCTTGCCCCACTTGCCCTTGGGGATGTGCAGGGCAACGCCGGTGCCGAAGAAGCGCCACAGGGGGTACTGGGTGATGTCGGGGGTCAGCTCGGTGACATGCAGAGGGGCGTCCATGTGGGTGCCGCGGTGCATAATGCCCTCCCACTGGATGTTGTACATGCCGTCGTTGGCGTGGAAGCGGATGACTTCCTCTTTCAGGTTGCAGCCGGAGGGCCACTGGGGCATAAACGGCTCAAAAGTATGAGACAGGTCAAAAATCTGAACACTCATGTCGTTACTCTCCTTTCCTCTCAATTAAAAGGCTTCGCCCTTGTCGATGCGGACATTGCCGCTGGGATCCAGGATCGCGGTGAAGCGGACGGGGCAGGCGTCGCCGCGGCGGATCTTCCAGGGAGCAGCGAACATGGTCACGCGCTTGCCGGTGATGTCGTCCACATCGCCGGACATCTGCTGGATGACGGGGATGCCGGCCTTGGCCAGAGCCTTGTGAGCGGGATAGAAGCCGGGATAATCCTCCATGGCGTCACGGCCGGTCTCCTCCTTGTAGGTGGGAACCAGACGGCGCATGAAGGGGCCGGGCTTGCCGACGTGAGCGGTCAGGACGGTGGCGACGGGGCAGTCCACATAGGGCATATCGACGGCGACCAGCTTGACCTTCTTGGAGATCAGGTACTCGGCGGCGTCCTCGGTCAGGCCGGGAGCCTGGCCGAAGTACTCCAGAGAGTCGGAATACTTGTGGTGCCAGCCGGTGTTGATGGCGACCATATCGCCCTCGCGGATCTCGCCGGCGGCCTTCAGATCGTCAGCGGTGATCTTGTCCCAGTTGGACTTGTTGCGCAGGTCCAGGATGATGCCGTTGCCGAAGAAGTGGTCGGTGGACAGCTTCTCCAGGTCGTCGCCGTAAGCGTACATATGGATGGGGGCGATGAAGTGGGTGCCGGTATGGAAGTTGGTGCGGACCTTGAACGCCTGCACGCCGAACTGAGCGTGCTTCACGCCGTGGTCGAAGATGACGTCGGCGTCGCCGGGATAGGAGGGGACGCCGGTGCCCCACACATGGCTGAGTTCATAGAACACCAGGCCGTTGTAGGGATCGACAACGGGACCCACATGGGGGTCTTCCAGGGGAGTGTAGTTCTTATACTGATCCAGTTCGTTCAAATTGGGCGGTAGCATTTGCATAACCTCCTTATAACTTTTAGGAAGGCGCCGACGCGGGATTGCACGGCAAATCCTCCCTATTTTGATACATGTCCATGGTACCAGACTCTTGTCAAATTTTCTACAGATTTTTTTTACAAAAGGGCAAAAATTTTTTTGGGCACTTCCTACCAACGGGCGTTGAACTGTTTCGCGGATTGTGCTATATTGAGGATAATAATAAAATGTGGTAATTGTGACCCTGGAGGGATTTTTCCTTGAAACTGAGCATGTGGACACTGAGCGGCTGGCTGGAGCGCAGAGGGTTCAACCCCACGCCCATCATCTCCAGCGGCAAGCCCTCTTTGACCGGCCCCCGCTTTATGGAGCGCGGCGTGCCGGGTTCTGATACGGTCGGGGTCATCCCCGCCAGCAACGTCACCGGCGGCGCCGGTTATCAAACCGCTTTGACCAACGACGTGGATCTGGTCTTCATCCCCGACGCCGACCCCGTGGAGGTCCATAACGAGATCACCCGCTGCTTTGAATCCTTCAACCAGTGGGAGCGCTCCCTGCTGATGGTCCTGGTGGACGGCGGCAGCCTGCAGGACATGCTGGATGTGGCCCACCAGGTGTTCAAGCAGCCCATGTTCATCAAGGGCGACTCCAGCTGGGTGTTCGCCATCACGCCGGGCTATGACCCCTCGGTCCACCCGGACTGGGCCAACCTGGAGCGCTCCGCCGTCAACCGCACCGCCGACTTCGAGTCGGTCAAGACGGTCAGCCTGGACCCGGAGTTCCAGAAGGTCTTTCTCCAGCGCTACCCCGCCCTGCTCCGCTCCCCCTTCTACGGCGGCATGGTGCTGCGCACCAACGTGTGGGTGGACGGGCAGCGGGTGTGCGAGATCGTGGCCCTGGAGTACAAGGACCACTTCAACCCCGGCGACACCCACCTGATGCAGGTGTTTTCCGACATGGTATCCCGGTACATCTCGGCCAACCGCTCCCTGTACTTCTCCTTCTCCGGCCTGACCAATTTCTTCACCGG
>JBJDYM010000021.1:0-2456 GCA_051867315.1 Faecousia sp. | reverse complement strand
ATTCTGGTCAAGGTGCCCCGGAATTTGCTGCGGACCTCCTCGGGCATCCGGACCAGCTTGGCGTTCAGGCCCTCCTGAATCAGATCATACACGGATTTGCCGAAGATATTGCTCTGCCAGAGCTTTTCCGGGTCCTCGTCCTTCAGGTAGGAGATCAGCTCCCGGGACTGCTTTTCGTCCCCCACCATGGGGCTGATTTCCGTGTCGATATCCACCCGCATCATGTGGATGGAGGGTGCTCCGGCTTTCAGGCGGACGCCGTAGGAGCCGCCCCGCTTCAGAATCTCCGGAGTCTCCAGCTTCATTTCCTCCGGTGTGGGCATCACCACCCCATAGCCCGTGGCCTTCACCGACGCCAGGGCAGAGGAGATCTTGTCATACTCCCGGCGGATGTCCGACAATTCGGACAGGAGCTTGAGCAGCTCCGCGTCGGTTTTGATGGTGATTCCCGCCCGGCTGCTGAGAATCTCATAGAACAGCGCCTCCGGGAATACCATGGCACAGGACACCACGCCGCTGCCCAGGTCCACGCTGCGCAGCCGAAAATCCTGCACCTGGTCCAGCTCTGCCAGGGGTAAAAGCGCCGCCTCCGCCTGGCCCAGATCCTTGATCTCCCCCGCCCGCTGGAGCAGCGCCTGATAGAGGGCGGCTTTCACCGGATGCTCCGGCTCCAGAGCGTCCAGCCACCGGGGCAGAAATACCCGCAGCTCCGTCATGGGGAAGGCGGCCAGAATGGCCTGGAGCAGCCGGCCGATCCCCTGCCGGTCCATGCTCTGGCAGTCGGCGATGAAGGGCCGGACGCCGTACTCCCGGGTCAGGTAATCCCCCACCGCCTGGGCCGCCTCGGCCCCGGGCTCCCGGCTGTTAACCACCACCAGAAAGGGCTTCCCCGTGGCCTTCATGTCACCGATGGCCCGGCGCTCCGCCTCCAGATAGTCCTGGCGGGGAATCTCCGTCACGGTGCCGTCGGTGGTGACCACCAGGCCGATGGAGCAGTGCTCCTCCATCACCTTTTTGGTGCCCAGCTCCGCCGCCTGGGTCATGGGGATCTCCCGGTCAAACCAGGGAGTGGTGATCATTCTGGGATTGCCGTCCTCCTCCGCCCCCACGGCCCCGTCCACCATATAGCCCACGGAATCGATGAGCCGCACCCGGAGCCGGGAGGTGCCGTCGGGGGAGATTTCCACCGCCTCCTCCGGCACGAATTTGGGCTCCGCGGTCATGATGGTCCGGCCGGAGCCGCTCTGGGGCAGTTCGTCCCTGGCCCGCTCCCGGCGGTAGGGGTCCTCGATGGCGGGGATCACCAGCTCCTCCATCACCCGTTTGACCAGGGTGGACTTTCCGGTGCGCACCGGGCCCACCACACCGATATAGATATTGCCTCCGGTTCGCGCGGCGATTTCCGAATAAATTTCCTCCATAGCCAGCCTCCTCATCCGGCAGGAGAGGGCTCCTGCCATGGTTTGGTTCAGGATATGAGCGGGCCGCCCCAAATAGAACCGGCCCGGCCGCAATTGGAATTCGTGTTGAAAACGGTACAGTTAATGACGGATTTGATAAAATTTCCGTTTTTTCCATTGACAAGGCCGGTCTGTCAGTGTATAGTTAGCCTGGAAATTGATGGTCCAATCCGAAAGGAGTTTTTTATGTATACCATTCAAGCGCTTTACGATCTGAACCACACCGCCGCCAAGGAGTATCTTTCCGGGTTCACCTACCCCTGGGAGGCGCTGAAGGGCATCAAGGATCTGATTCTGGAGCTGGGAAGCCGGCTGGGGGAGGATTACACGGAGGTCCGTCCCCAGGTCTGGGTCCACCGCACCGCCACCGTGGCCCCCACGGCTTACCTGGGCAGCCCCTGCATCATCGGGGCGGGCACCGAGGTGCGCCACTGCGCCTTCATCCGGGGCAGCGCCCTGGTGGGAGAAAACTGCGTGGTGGGCAACTCCGTGGAGCTGAAAAACGTGATCCTCTTCGATAACGTCCAGGTGCCCCACTACAACTACGTGGGCGACAGCATCTTAGGCTTCAAATCCCACATGGGGGCCGGGAGCCTGACCTCCAACGTCAAATCCGACAAGACATTGGTGGTGGTGAAGTCCGCCGATGAGCAGATTCCCACGGGGCTGAAGAAATTCGGCGCCATGCTGGGCGACTTCGTGGAGGTGGGCTGCAACAGCGTGCTAAACCCCGGCACCGTCATCGGCCCCCACACCAACATCTACCCCACCAGCTGCGTCCGGGGCGTGGTGCCGGCAAACAGCATCTGGAAGACCGGCGGGAAGATCGTCCAGAAGGTCTGATCGGCAAACAGATAAATTTTTGGCGGGCAGGGCCCGCGGCCAATTCGTTACGAACTCCGGGCAATCAACCCACAACTCCTGGGCCCCTCGACCAGTACTGCCCAGCAAATCGGTGTTTGGCGGGCAGGGCCCGCGGCCAATTCGTTACGAACT
>JBJDYM010000020.1:0-2458 GCA_051867315.1 Faecousia sp. | reverse complement strand
CAATGAGGTTCAGCAGTCCGCCCAGGCAGAGCGCAAAGCCAACCAGATTCAAAAACAGGGCCGGGGTGAATTCACCGCCCACCCAATAATGGAACAGAAGCTCCAGATAACAGACGGCGGGGATCATCAGCCAGCGGCTGAGATTGGCGGATTTCATTCTCCAGTTTGCCCACAGGGATTTCAGTGTATTCATCAATGCTTCTCCTAAAACACGATATCGTTTTTCTCTGCGATACGGGGACTATTTTCCTCTTCCCCGACCGGTGTCCAAGTAGTATTGCTTTTTGTTTTCATACATCCGCCGGTCCGCCATGTCGGTGATGGCGACGAAATTCAGATGTGGGTAATCCGCGCAGCGGACCACGCCTCTGGCGGTGGAAATGGGGCCGACCCGGCTGCCTTTCCAGGAAGCGGCAAGGCGGTCAAACTTGGAAAGTACTTTTTCCAATTCTTCCGCGGTGCAGTCCAGAATTGCGAGGAATTCATCGCCGCCGGTTCGGTACAGCTGGCCGTAATCCTGCATGGACTGGATCAGACACTGGGCGGTGCCGACGATCAGCTCGTCACCTGCCTGGTGGCCGAGGGTATCGTTGGCAGCCTTGAGGCCGTTGAGATCCATCAGAATCACCGTAAGCCGGTGCAGGGTGCCGGATTGCTCAATCTGCTTGCAGTCCTCCTGAAGGGCGCGCCGGTTTCTCAGGCCAGTGAGCTCATCGGACAGGGAGGTTTTCCGTTTTTCAAGCAGCTCGCCGGAGATCTTCCGTTCCCGAATCGTGATGACAAAGAAGGCCACCGCCAGTATGAAAAGACCCGCCATGGAAATGGCCACATTGGGAACGATAATCTTGGAAAGATTGATCCGTTTCGGCGACAAATCCTCAATCACCAGATACCAGTCCAAATCTTCCATCCACTTGGTCAGCCGGGTGGAACCATTCAGGTCTTCAGAGAAAAATTCCTCTGCGTTTGCGTTTTCCAGATATTCGGCGGGAAACAGCTGTTTTCCGATCTGGGCGGTTTCGGTGTCGATCAGAATCTGGCCGGAGCGGTTCACCAGGGTGATGTTAATGTCGTATTTCTCTTCAAATTCCGTCAGCTGCCGCTGCAGTTCGCTCATTTCCAGGCCCACACCGCACACACCCAGCAGGTTCCCTTCAGAATCCAACACCGTATTGTTCACAAATACGGACAGGTCCCAGTTGTTTGCCTCGTCGGTGTCCACCTTCAGGGCGTAGCGCTGGCCGGAGGCGACGAAGTCCCGGTACCAGAAATCAGCCGCATCCTGTTCCGGGTCAATGATCTTGACAAAGCCATTGTAGGTATAATAGGCCCGGGACTGCTCACACACCACATACACCCGCTGGTAGTTAAACCCGGACCGGATGGATTCCAGGTGGGCGGAAATCTGCTCTGTGACCGCTTCGTCTCCCTCGTTGCTCCGCTGCATATCATTTTGCAGGCTGTAGTCCTTGGACATGGTTTCGGTGACGGTGATGGGCCGCAGGAACATGTTCTCAATGTGGTCATTGACGATGTGCGCAATGACATGGCTGCTGCTCACGGAGATTTCGGAGGAAATCTGCCGAATCGAAATAATACAGGAAACCATGGAGGCGCTGACGCTGATCAGCATGATAATGAACAGAACCGTGGTATCATAGGAGCGCCGAATCTGCTCGATGTTGAACCGTTCGCTGCTGTCGGAACGGCTCCAATTGATCAGGTAGGCTACGAGAATCAGGATAATGCTCACACCGATGCCGATGTTTGTAATGGTAATGCCATAGAAAATGGACTGGAATACAATGGCCACGATGGGGGAAAGCTCAAAAAGCATCAGGCAGAACAGCGTGAAGCGGTCCAGGAATCTGCGGTGCTTGAGAATCAGCACACAGGACACAATCAGGCACACCAGTGAAAGCGCGGTATAGAGATACCAGGCCCAGTTTCTGTGGTACAGATTATCCTCATCAAAGGTGTACATCCAGCCGGTAAACATGTTGACCACCAAAATGGCCACGGCGGTGCAGAAAAGGCCCAAAACGATCTTTTGATATATTTTGTTGGGTTTTGCCTTGTTTTCCTGTAAAATACTGTATACATACAGGATGGAGATGTATGCGAGAAAATAGTTCAGAAAGAAAACGGCCAGATTGCTGAACCGGGCCATAAAAAGGCCGATCCGTTGGGTATTTCCCTCATAAAGATACGTAAGGGCATCCGCAAAGAACAGGGCGGCGGTGATAAAGAACAGCTTCAGAATCAGCTTCATGCTGCTGGATCTGTGCCTGTTGATCATTATGATGATTGCGAGCATTGCGCACACGGAGCCGCCGACGAGCTCAATGGAAATTTGGGTAATGTCCAAATCCGAAATTGCCATCGTAAACCTCCGACTTGTCGTTAGGGAACCTCTGATGAAATCGGCAAGAGCTGACGGCGAGGGATTTTGGCTCAG
>JBJDYM010000019.1:0-2464 GCA_051867315.1 Faecousia sp. | reverse complement strand
TTGGACATGATGGGGTGGACGGAATGGGCTCCGTCCAGCAGAATGCCCCCGTCCTGGGTTTCGTAGAAGGAGCACATATGGTATTTTCGGGAAGCCTCCACACTCTTTTGGCGCAGGGACAGGCCGGGCTTTTGGCGCAACAGCCAGTTTCCGTCCAGCTGCACCTCCATGCCGCAGCCGCAGGCGAAGCCCCGGAAAGCCATTTGCTTCACCCGGGGGTCCACCTGGAAAAAGGGTCTGCCGGTGTTGATGATGGGAATATGTCCGTTCTCTTTTAATTGCTCCACCGCCCGAACGGCAGAGGGAGGGATCTCATGGGTTTTGTCGTCGATGATGGTCCCGTCGATATCGAAAAAGATGACCATGGTTTCTCCTTTGTAACGTATATGCTATGCCCCGCCCGGAAGCCCCAACGCGGCGGTGACCAGAATCCCCAGGTTATCCCGGTAGATGCTGTCAAACTGTTCGATGGGCAGGGGATTTTCACCGCTGCCTGCCTCAATGGTGAAGCCGGGGCGGCGGAAATTCTGAATGAACCAATCCTTGTATCCGGCAAAGCTGGATTCGTAGGGAGTGTCCTCCATGGCATACCCGCTGACCCGGGCAAATTCCTGGGCCAGTTCCCGGGCCCCTTCCACATAATAGTCCCGGAACTGCCAGTAGATCACCTTGCCCTGGGTGTGGTAGGCCAGCACCACCCGGGGGTCCACGGCCTCGGTGTATTCCGCCAGAGCCCGGCTCTCCCGCTGGGTCAGGGGCGCCCGGCCCACATAGTCCCGGGGCCCGGGCCGGTCGTAGCCGGCGGCAAATTTGATTTCTCTTGCGGTGAGCCACCCGGCGGGATACTGTAAATTCAGGTCAACCCCCAAAAGGTTGGCCTTCCAGCCGTTGGGGAAGGGAATTTGAGGATAAAATGCGGCCAGAGCCTCTGCCGCGGCGTATTGCAGGGAGCCCGGCTCAATGGCCCCGGTGACCAGGTCCACCCCGTCCGGGTCCACCATGGGCACGGTGTGGATGGTGGTGAGCTGCCCGATGGTTCGCCCGTCCACCCCCCAGACTTTGCCGCCGTTGCGCATTGCCTCCGCCAGTTCCTCCACAAATTTCAGCAGCACCGGCGCGGTGATCCACTCGTTGGCATGGTGGGCGGCGGTGAACAGCACATTCCGCTCCCCGTCCCCGATTACCAGGGTTTTCACCGGCCGCCCGAAGGCGGTTTCCGTCAAGGTTTCGCTGCGGCAGAAGGGAAAGGCGCGGACCAATGCGTTAATGGTCTCGCTGCACAGCTGGGCCGTCATCGGTACATCCGTTTTCACAATTGCCAAAATCATCGCCTCCCAATAGGGTATGCGACGGGCTTGGAAAATGTTCCGATGATTGCCCAGCCTCTAAAAACGACCCTTTGCGGTGCGGCCGGGCCTTTTGCCCGAACAATGCGCTTTGAAAACACCGAAATACACAAAGTATTCCGTCCAAACCATCAAAAGCGGTTTTCAGAGGTCGCCATTTGTATGCTGCTGCTCCAGATAAATCAGCAGCACCGCGATGTCCGCCGGGCTGACCCCGGAGATGCGCCCCGCCTGGCCGATGGACAGAGGGCGAATCTCTTGAAGCTTTTGCCGGGCCTCTAAGCGAAGACCGCCGATGGCCTCGTAGTCCAGATCCCGAGGCAGCAGCCGGGCTTCTTCCTTTTTGAATTCCTCCACCTGCTTTTCCTGGCGCAGGAGATACCCGGCATATTTGATCTGAATTTCAACCTCTTCCGTCACTGCCCTGGAAAGCGCCGGACGGTCAGCGTCAAAGGGGGCAAGATCATCATAGCCGATTTCCGGCCGCCGCAGCAGGTCCGCCAGCCGGGCGGAGTTTAACACGGGAGCGCTGCTCTTTGATTCCAGCATGGCGTTCAGACCGTCGCTTCCGGGGATACCGGTGGCTTCCAGCCGGCTGCGCTCCCGGCGGACGGCCTCGTACTTTTCCTCCACCTGGCGCAGCCGCTCCCGGCTCACCAGGCCAATGGCCGCGCCGATCCGGGTCAGCCGCTGGTCGGCGTTGTCCTGCCGGTGGAGCAGCCGGTATTCACTGCGGCTGGTCATGATCCGGTAGGGCTCCTCCGTTCCTTTGGTTACCAAATCGTCGATGACCGTGCCGATGTAGCTGGTGTCCCGGGTGAGGATCAGAGGAGGCTTGCAAAGAATTTTCAGCGCCGCATTCACCCCTGCCACCAGGCCCTGGACGGCGGCTTCCTCGTAGCCGGAGGTGCCGTTGAACTGCCCTGCGCCGTAAAGGCCGGAAATCAGCTTGGTTTCCAATGTGGGCAGCAGCTGGGTGGGGTCCACGCATTCATATTCAATGGCATAGGCCGGACGCATCATTTCGGCGTGCTCCAGGCCCGGAATGGTGCGAAGCATGCTTAGCTGCACATCCTCCGGCAGGCTGGAGGAAAAGCCCTGGATGTACATTTCCTCGG
>JBJDYM010000018.1:0-2468 GCA_051867315.1 Faecousia sp. | reverse complement strand
TGCGGGAATACCAGCGCTTGCGGCAGCTGACCCGGCGCACCGCGTCATGGGGCACGGGGGTGGAGGCAATCCGCTGCAGCGCTTCCTCCACGCTTGTTTCCGGAGACGTGATCAGCACTCTTCGGCTGCCCAGATCCCGGATGCTCCGGGCGAGCCTCCGGGTATCCACCCCGGAGATGCCGGGGATATTGTCCTCCTCCAAAAGCTCCGAAAGGGCCTTGACGCAGCGGAAATTGGAGGGGTTGTCGTTGTAGTCATACACCACCAGGCCGCCGATGCCGGGGATCTTGCATTCGTAATCCTCTTCGCAGATGCCGTAGTTGCCGATCAGGGGATAGGTCATGACCACCATCTGGTCCGTGTAGGAAAGGTCGGACACAATCTCCTGGTAGCCTGCCATGGAGGTGTTGAATACGATCTCGCACACCCGGTCCTCCCGGCCGCCGAAGCCGTAGCCGTAGTATTCGCTGCCATCCTCCAAAACGATTTTGCGGTCGAACTGTCTCATTGTAACGCCTCGTTTCCACGTTCTGTATCAAAAAAACAAGGGCGCTCATCTGCAAAGGGAAAAAATTCCCTTCTGCACACGAGCGCCCTTGCTCAATCGCTGATTATACCATGTCGGTTTTTATTTGTCAATTTATAAAAATTGCTGATCCCGGATACCGGAAGTAGACAACCGGTGTACCCCAAAAACTGCTTCTCTGATTGGCCTGTGGAACCGGAATCCGCGCGTCGAAAGGATTGCTTTTTGTCAGAAAATATACTATACTGGTTCCATTCGAGGAAAGAGGGAACGCCCATGGAACACTTACGGCCGCTGTTTGACCGGTATGACAGGCTTCTGGTTTTTGACACCGAGACCACCGGGTTGGATTTTGTACGGGATGAGATCATCCAGTTTTCCGCCGTTTCGGTGGCGTGTCACCAGGGCCGGGTGGAGGCTGCGGAGGAATACGACCGGCTGCTGCTTCTGGCTCCGGGGAAGACGGTGCCTCCGGAAATCACCCGGCTCACCGGCATCACCGCCGGGGAAATTGCCGAACAGGGCATTCCCAGAGAACAGGCCTGCCGGGAGATCGGCGCCCTGCTTTCGGGGAACACCCTGCTGGTGGCCTACAACGCCCATTTTGACCTGAGCTTTCTATATCACCTTTTCGCCGCCCATGGGGACCCCTGCTGCCTGAAGGGGAAGGACAAGCTGGACCTGCTCACCGTCTACCGGGACCGGCGCAGCTATCCCCACCGGCTCAGCAGCGCCATTGAAGCCTACGGACTGCAGGACAAGGTGCGCAACTCCCACCGGGCGGATCAGGACGCCCTGGCCACGGTTTATGTGATGGACGCCATGGCCGCTGAGCGGGAGGACCTTCTAAATTATGTCAACCTTTTCGGCTACATCCCAAAATACGGCCCGCCCCGCCGTCCCATCCGCTCCGTCACCTACCGCCCCCAGCCCTACAACGCCCCCGGTCCCCTGTATCAAACCGCAGCCACGCCGTGTGAACCATAGGGAAGGGCCCAAATCGCGTTTTATTCAGCGTGCGCTCAGCAATCAGACAAATTGTTGGCGACCAAAGGGTGGTTTTCAGAGGTGTCCTGTGGTCTACAGCGCCAATGGTTGGCTGAATGGAACCATGTCCGATTACCGCCCCAACAGTGGCTGGGTGGTCATCGGCACCCAATATCACTCATCCAAACACCAGTTACCGTCTTGCGAGTACATTTTTATTTGGAGGTAATCATTATGGTCAATCAAAAAGCCTATCAGTTGGGGGCAAACCGCTCCTGTATCCGGGATTTGTTTGAATATGGCCGTCAGCGGGCGGCGGTTGTGGGAGCGGAGAATGTCTACGACTATTCCCTGGGCAATCCCTCCATCCCCTCCCCCGCCGCGGTGGACGAGGCCGTCCGTCAGATTCTTCTGGACACGCCCACCCTCCAGGTCCATGGCTACACCAGCGCCGTGGGAGATCTGGCCACCCGGCAGGCCATTGCTGACGATCTGAACGCACGCTACGATGCCGGCTGCCGGGCAGAGGATTTCTTCATCGGCTGCGGCGCCGCCCCCGAGCTGGCGGCGGTATTCCGTGCCCTGGCGGTGCCCGGGGGAGAATTGCTGGCCATCGCGCCCTACTTCCCGGAGTATAAGCCCTTCGCGGAGGAAGCGGGGCTGACCTTCCAGGTGGTTCCCCCGGATGTGCCCCATTTCCAGATCAAGCTGGAAGCGGTGGAGGCTATGCTCACGCCCAACACCCAGGCGGTGCTGATCAATTCCCCCAACAATCCCTCCGGCGTGGTGTACACCCGGCAGACCCTCCAGGCCCTGGGGGCGCTGCTGACCCGGAAGAGCCGGGAATTCGGCCATCCCATCTACCTCATCTCCGATGAGCCCTACCGGGAGCTGGCCTATGGGGTGGAGGTGCCCTTTGTGCCCACCATCTATCCCAATACCATTGTCTGCTACT
>JBJDYM010000017.1:0-2469 GCA_051867315.1 Faecousia sp. | reverse complement strand
CACAGACACCCGCACGGAAAACAGATTATCAGAGTAACGGCAATAGTCCGTGACCGTTTCGTTTGCAAAATCACGGCTTGCCGCATCCTGGACGAATCCCCGTTCAGTATCGGTAATGGATTTATAGGCGTCCGATCCGCGCAGGAAGTATTGGGCAACATCCGCTTCACTGGCCTGCTTGATCATATACAGGGCGTATGTTTTTACCGCATTGATGGCAACGTCCCGCTCTGTATCGCTGATGGTGCTGGCTGTGGTCTGTTCAGTAAACGTACGGCTGGCGTCATCATAGCTGACTGCCATTTCGTTTCCGCTGCCATCTACAATTCGGACGCTGGGGGCAGCAACCAGGCCGGAAATCTCCTGTGTGCAGACGCGAATGCCCGCTATTCCTTCCGGAAGGTATTCTTCGGCATTGGTAGTGCTGATGCGAATGGTGGCGCTGTCATCCAACGGCACATTGTTCACATAGGCAGTATGCCCATCCAGCTTCTGGATCAGGTAGCTTTCTTCCCGTGCAAAGAAGAATTCGATCGTTCCAAGCTGCCAGTCCGGTATCTCTGTTTTGGATTTGGCATTGTTTTGGTCTACCAGTGTAAAGGAAGCGATTTTCTCTTTGCCCAAGCGCACAATGTACTTTTTATCATCAGACAGTCCGGTGGAGGTTTCCATATAGGTAAGTTTTTCATCCCCGACGGTACCATCCATGAAGCTTACAAAGGCATCTTTCCTTTCGTAAGCCGTGTCCTGAATGCCTGCAATTTCATACAGCTCTCCCCAGTCGGGGTCAGAGAACAGCTCCGCAAACACTTCCTCGCTTTTTGTTTTAGGCTGAGCCATCTCATACCGGGACAGCCAGCCCCGCAGTTCCAGCAGGCCAAAATAAGTAGCAGAGTAAAACAGGAAGATGCACAAGAAAAATATCGTATAGAATATGACACCGCTGAGCCGGGGGCCTCTGCGCTGATTCTGTGTTGGTAGCGGAGAATGCTGCATCCTTGGCATGGAGGGGCTGTTCCTGGCTGCAGATGTCTGAACTGTTCTTGCCTTCTGTGGTGTCATGGGCGGGATGGTTTTACTGGAACGACGCTTCTGCTCCTTTTCCCGTTCTGCCAGAATGGTGCGTAAATCTACAGAGGACTCTCTGTTTTTCGCGCTGAATTTCCCCTGTGCCATGATTAGCCCTCCCCGGCAGGACGAACCATCCAGAAATCGGGCATCCTTCTCGGCTCGGACTGGAGCAGAGAATAGCTGTTCATAATCTGAACCTGTCCAGCTTCTCCGTATAGGCCATAGGTATCCCGGTACATCATAACCGTAGAAGAACCGCCGTCCATATTGCAGGCATTTACCGCGCCATACTCCACCATGATATCAATAACATCCTTATACTCGCCGCCCATAGAGCTGGGCTGTCTGCCATCAATGCAAACGAAGATCACCGCACCATCTGACCGCTGACCGATGGCTGTCCGGGGATTCAGACCCGACTTTTGGTTATAGGCTTCCATGTTGATTTCGCCATTCATGATCAGAACAGGACCGAAGCAGCAGCCATCCCGGATGTTCAGTTCCTCCGCCTGCGCCTGGGAAATATTGTCCTTGTGAACGACCAGAATGTTATCCTTGGTAAAACCGGCAAAACCGCTGGTTTCGGAGGGCTTGCCGGATGTCCATACGCATTCCCCCTCGGAGTAGACCAGACCGGCAGGCAGGGTGCCAACATAGGAACCGGTCGTTCCGTCATCATTGAAAGCACCGCCGTTAATGGCTGCGATGGCACCTTCGTCCTCAATGGCTGCGGTTAGCCGCTTTCCTGGAATGCTGGTGCTGAAGCCCTCATGGGTCGAGATTCCCAGATACACCTGAGCTGGGTCACGGACGATCATCACCTTGGCATTATATGTATCGCCGTAAACATCCTCAATGCGGATGCCATCGGGATAGTTTGCCCATTCATCGCTGCCCGCCAGCAGTCCGCTGCGGTTGATAACCACAGCGGTGGTATCGGTCACATCGTCCTCCAGTTCCGCATTGACACCGGCTCGGATTTCCGCAACAGTATCTTCCCCGATGAATAGCGCAGGCACCCATTTGGTGGCACTGGCTTCAATCATGGTCATCGTCAGCTGGTCTCTCGCTGTCGGAGACGGGCCGTTGAACACCATATTCAATACCAGCAGCAAGGCGCTGAACAGCATAATGATGACGGTGAACAGCACCAGAAGAAAGCGGCGAAGGATTCTGCCCAGCAGACCGCTCCCCTTTTTCTTTTGAGCCTTTGCCGCCACTGGCTCCGCAGTTCTGGCAGGTGTCTTTCCCATAGTTTGATTCTGTTTCTTCATAACGAATACCTCTTCCAGTTTGATGTTTGCTCACTCACAGAAGCGTTGCCTCTGTCGAATGATTTTGTGTTATCATAGTCACAAAGAGGAATTTCGGCAAAGGTGCTTTCTTTTTATTTGTACA
>JBJDYM010000016.1:0-2472 GCA_051867315.1 Faecousia sp. | reverse complement strand
GGATTCCATCGCCTTGCCATTATGGGTTTGAATGAAAACGGCATGCAGCCGTTCAACCTGAATGTGAACTGGGTGGTTTGCAACGGCGAGCTCTACGGCTTCCGGAAGCTGAAGCAGGAGCTGATCGAAAAGGGCTATACCTTCCAGAGTGAATCCGACTGTGAGCTGCTGCTGCCGCTGTATCAGGAATACGGCACTGAGATGTTCCGGATGCTGGACGCGGAATTCGCGGCAATCATTTACGACTGCAAAACAAAACAGCTGATCGCGGCCCGGGACCCCATCGGCATCCGGCCGCTGTACTATGGATATCTGCCCGGGGGCGACATCATCTTCGCCAGCGAGGCAAAAAACTTGGTGGGAGTGTGCGGAAGAATCCTTCCCTTCCCGCCGGGGCACTATTATAAGGATGGAAAATTCGTCTGCTATCGGGAAATCAGCAAGCCCCAGGCTGTGATCCATGACGATGTGGAAACCGCCTGCAAAAAAATCCACGACAAGCTGGTCTCCGGCATTGAAAAGCGGCTGGATGCGGACGCCCCCGTGGGCTTCCTGCTCTCCGGCGGCCTGGACTCCAGTCTGGTGTGCGCCGTGGCTGCCCGGTGCTCCAACAAGCCCATTAAGACCTTTTCCATCGGCATGGACATAGATGCCATCGACCTGAAATACGCCAAGCAGGTGGCCGACTACATCGGCGCCGACCACACCGAAGTGATCATCTCCAAGGAGGATGTGCTGGAAGCCCTGCCCCATGTGGTGGCGCTGCTGGGTACCTATGACATCACCACCATCCGGGCCTCCATCGGCATGTATTTGGTCTGCAAATACATCCACGAGCACACCGATTTGCGGGTTATTCTCACCGGCGAAATCTCCGACGAGCTTTTCGGCTACAAGTACACCGATTTTGCCCCCAGCCCCGAGGCCTTCCAGCAGGAAGCGGAAAAGCGGGTCCGGGAGCTGCATATGTACGATGTGCTCCGGGCCGACCGGTGCATCAGCGTGAACAGCCTGGAGGCCAGAGTGCCCTTTGGCGATTTGGACTTTGTGGAATACGTCATGGCCCTGGACCCCGCCCGGAAGGTGAACTCCTACGGCAAGGGCAAGTACCTGCTGCGTCACGCCTTTGAGGGCGATTATCTGCCCACAGACATTCTGATGCGGGAAAAGGCTGCCTTCAGCGACGCAGTGGGCCACTCCATGGTGGACGATCTGAAGGAATATGCCGAGAGCCGCTATACCGACGAGCAGTTTGAGACCCGGCGGCGGCTGTATTCCTACGCAACCCCCTTCACCAAGGAGTCCCTGCTGTACCGGGAGATTTTCGAGCGCTACTACCCGGGGCAGGCGGAGATGGTGGTGGATTTCTGGATGCCCAACAAGGATTGGGAAGGCTGCAACGTCAATGACCCCTCCGCAAGAGTCCTGGCCAACTATGGCGACAGCGGAAAGTGAGATGCATTCATTATGGATTTGGAATGGGAAAAGCTGGGGTTTGCATACCATCCGACGGACTACCGGTTCGTGGCGAATTACCGCAATGGAGCCTGGGATGAGGGTACCCTCAGCGATGACCCCAATGTGGTCATCAATGAATCCGCCTGCGTGCTGCAATACGCCCAGAGCTGCTTTGAGGGGCTGAAGGCCTATTCTACGGAGGATGGCCGGGTGGTCAGCTTCCGGGCTGATCTGAACGCCCTGCGGATGGAGGACTCCTGCCGCAGAATGGAAATGCCCGTATTCCCCAAGGAGAAATTTCTGGATGCCGTGCGGGCAACCGTCCACGCCAACCGCAAATGGGTGCCGCCCTACGGCAGCGGAGCCAGTCTTTACCTCCGGCCCTATATGTTCGGTACCAGCCCCATCATCGGGGTGCATTCCTCGGAAGAATTTCAGTTCCGGATTTTCGCCTCCCCTGTCGGTCCTTATTTTAGAGGCGGCATCCGGCCCCTGGTGCTGCGGGTCTGCGATTTGGATCGGGCCGCTCCCCGGGGCACCGGCCACATCAAGGCCAGCCTGAACTATGCCATGAGCCTGTACGCCCTCACCGAAGCCCACGCCCTGGGCTATGACGAAAACCTGTACGTGGACTCCGCCACCAGAACCTATGTGGAGGAAACCGGCGGGGCCAACCTGATTTTCGCGGAAGGCCCCGGCAAGGTTGTGGTGCCCATTTCCGGTACCATTCTCCCCTCCATCACCCGGCGCTCCCTGACCTACATTGCCCGGGAATACCTGGGGCTGGATGTGGTGGAACGCCGGGTGGAACTCAAGGAGCTGGACCGTTTCACCGAGTGCGGCCTGTGCGGCACGGCGGCAGTGATCTCCCCCGTGGGCAAAATTGTTGATCACGGACGGGACATCCACTACGCCGGAATGGGCCCGGTGATAAATAAGCTCTTCGATACCCTCACCGGTATCCAGATGGGCAGGCTCCCCGCTCCGGAGGGCTGGCTGACGGAGATCGACTGA
>JBJDYM010000015.1:0-2473 GCA_051867315.1 Faecousia sp. | reverse complement strand
TAGGGAGCGCCTTCGGAGGCGCAGACGGCAATTTTCATACAATTTCCCCTCTCTTAATCACAATGGGATTGGCCTTGGTGCCAAAGAGCTTGGTACCGGGAGTGACGGTGACGTTCTTGTCCAGAATGACGTTCTTCAGCTGGCAGCCGGGGCCGATGACGCTGTCGTTCATGATCACGCAGTTTTCCACGCTGGAGCCCTCGGCGATGCTCACCTGGCGGAACAGGACGGAGTTCTTCACGCTGCCGTCCAGCATGCAGCCGTCGGCCACCACCACGTTCTCGATGCAGGAATTCTCACCGTAGTAGCTGGGCACCCGGTCGCGGACCTTGGTGTAGATGGGATGGGTGCCGCCAAACAGGCCGTCGCGCACCTGCTTGTCCACCAGGGACAGGCTGTGCTCGAAGTATTCCTGGGTGGATTCGTTGAACATGGCGATGCCGTCAAACTGGTAGGCGTTGACGGTGATCTTGCCGTTTCTCCAGCCGCCCATGCACAGGTCCCGGTCCATATGGAACCAGTTCTTGGCAACCAGGGTCTTGACCTCCCGGATCAGCACCTGGCGGCTCATGACGAAAATGTCCATGGAGGCCTGATACTCGGCGGGGGCGGCGTAGTCGCAGACCATGTCCTCCACCTGGCCGTTCTTATCCAGCTTCAAAGCAAAGTCCATGACCTTCTTGCCGTTGCAGATGCCCTTGGCGGTGACCACAGTGATGTCCTTGCCGGAGGCGATGTGGTCGGCCACCACCTTATTCAGATCGATGTTGGACAGGACGGTGGAGTCGATCATGATCACGTAGTCGTCGTCGCAGTACTCCAAAAAGTCCATGTTGGAGGACAGGCTCTCCAGCTTTCCCCGGTAGGAGTGGTTGATGGAGGAGGCATAGGGGGTCAGAAATTCCAGGCCGCCCTCGCCCAGCTCCAGGCCCCATTCCTCGCCGTCGCCGATGTGGTTCATCAGGGACTGATAGCTGTAGCGGGCGATGATGCCCACATGGCGCACCCCGGCGAAGGCCAGGTTGGAAAGGCCGAAGTCCACCTGGCGGTAGCGGCCGCCGAAGGGCAGGGAGGCCATGGTCCGTTTATTGGTCAGTTCACCGATGTTGCCGTCATTGGTGAAGATAATACCCATCACATTCATTTTTTCTTACCTCCTTACAGCATTGCGCCGGGGGCAAGCACGGCGTTCTCTTCGATGATCACGCCCTTGCCGGCAACGCTGATCTTCTTCTTTTCGTCGGGTTCAAAGGCGCCGCCCACCACGGCGTTGCGGCAGACCTTGGCGTCCTCGCCCAGAATGGCGTGCCGGACAATGGCGCCGGACTCCACCACCACGCCGGGCATGACCACGGAGTCCTCGATCAGCGCGCCCTCGCCGATGGTGCAGCCCACGCTGACCACGCTGTGGCGCACGGTGCCGTAGACCTCGCAGCCCTCGGCCACGAAGGAGTTGACGATCTTGGCGGAGGCGTCAATATAGCTGGAGGGGAAGGCGGAGTTCCGGGCGTAGATCTTGGTGCGCTCGTCGCCCCGGATGTTGAATTCGGGCTCCTTGCCCAAAAGCTCCATGTTGGCC
This sequence comes from Faecousia sp., assembly GCA_051867315.1. Classification (GTDB taxonomy): domain Bacteria; phylum Bacillota; class Clostridia; order Oscillospirales; family Oscillospiraceae; genus Faecousia. The sequence continues at coordinate 894 of JBJDYM010000015.1, read as the reverse complement.
TCCCACAGGGAGTTGATGGTGCCCACGTCCTTCCAGTAGCCGTCGAAATTGTAGGCCATCAGCTTGTGGCCGCCGTTTAAGAGCATGGGGATGATGTTCTTGCCGAAATCGTTGGAGGATTCGGGGTTCTCCTCGTCGGCGATCAGGGCCTCGCGCATCACCTTCCAGGTGAAGCAGTAGATGCCCATGGAGGCGTTGGTGGACTTGGGCTTTTTGGGCTTCTCCTCGAACTCATAGATGGTATTGTCGGGGTTGGTGTTCAGGATGCCGAAGCGGGAGGCCTCCTCCAGGGGAACGGTGCGCACGGCGATGGTGCAGGCGGCGCCGTTTTTCTCGTGGTAGTCCACCATCTTGGAGTAGTCCATCTTATAGATATGGTCGCCGGAGAGGACCACCACGTACTCCGGGTCGAACCGGTCGATGAAGTCGATGTTCTGGTAGATGGCGTTGGCGGTGCCCTTGTACCAGCCCTGCTTCTTGTCGTGGCGCTCGTAGGGGGGCAGCACCTGGGCGCAGCTGTGGGTCTTGTTCAGGTTCCAGGGCTGGCCGTTGCCGATGTATTCGTTCAGCTCCAGGGGCTGGTACTGGGTCAGGATGCCCACGGTATCGATGCCGGAGTTGACGCAGTTGGACAGGGGGAAGTCAATGATGCGGTACTTGCCGCCGAAGGGCACAGCGGGCTTGGCGGTTTTTTCCGTCAAAACATAGAGTCGGCTGCCCTGGCCACCGGCCAGAAGCATGGCAATGCAGCGTTTTTTCTGAAAGTACATGGTCACAGCTCCTTATGTAAATGTAATTTGCGACGTAACAGGGGCAGAATGCGCCCATGGATAACATACCATATTTTTCACAAATAAAAAAGTGACAATTTACCTAAATTATGAACTTTATTTT
>JBJDYM010000014.1:0-2475 GCA_051867315.1 Faecousia sp. | reverse complement strand
TCAAGTATCCGCGCAGATTTTTCAAGGGGAATCCTCCTCTGTGATGGTTTTATTCCGTCGGGGCGAAAGGCCCCGGAAACAGGCGAATGATGCTTCTTTTCCCGCATGATATAGTATAACACATTTTTTATGGATTGTCTGCAATTATTTTTTTAAATTTCCTTTGCGGTTTCCCCTCCCGGGGCGTCATATAAAAATGATGTTTCGCGCACACGCCTGAAATAACGCATACGCCGCCATAGGGGAGGCTACAGATGCCCGCCAGGTTGGTGAACGGGGTGCTCTGTTGGATGGTCCTATGTTTCGTATCGTACGGATTTGCCCAACCATGTTCATGATTGCAGCTGGTTCTGCGCGGGAGGCTGATATCCTCCCCTTGTAGTGGCTGGGCGGTCATCGGAACCCGATACCATTCATCCTTACAACCATGTATCTGCTTGATGCGCGAAGGCGGCAGCAGTGCGAAACGGTTATTTTTCTTGCATTTTCCCCGGCTGTATGCTAGAATGTTTCAATGATAATTATGCGAAAAAGACAGGAGGGATTGGCGTGAAGCGATTTTGGGGGGCTTTGTGCGCTTTTTTGATGGTATGCGCGGCCCTTTTTACGCTCCACGCATCTGCGGAGAGCGCGGCCTCCAAAATTGATCTGTACTGCACCGTGAATTCCGACGGCGACTGCCTGGTGAGCATGACGGTGAACCTGCGCATTGAGGCGGCGGACGATGGTCTGACCTTCCCTCTGCCCTACAATGCCAATGACATCACCATGAACGGCAGCTCCGTCGCCTCCTCCCGGGTGAGCAACCGGACCCTGGTGGCCGTGGGCCGGGTCACCGGGGGCATGACCGGAGAATTCCCGGTCCGCTTTGACTTCACCCTGCCCAAAGCCGTGGGCGTCACCGCCGACAAGCAGCTCCAGCTGACCATTCCCATGCTCTGCGGCTTCGATTATCCGGTGGAGAGCCTGAGCTTCATCATCACCCTGCCCGATACCGTGGAATCCAAGCCCGTGTTCACCAGCACCTACCAGCAGAATGGCTTCGAGTCAAATCTGGAGCTGGCTGTCAACGGCAACATGATCACCGGCAGCAGCATCAATACCCTGAATGACCACGAGGCCGTCACCATGACCATGACGGTGTCCAAGGACATGTTCCCCTCCGTCAGCACCTATCAGCGTACCGGCAACCCGGAGATTGTCCCCATGGGGATTATTGCGGGGCTGGCGCTGCTGTATTGGCTGCTGTTCCTGCGGACCCTGCCGCCCCAGCATCAGCGGACCACTGTGCCCCCGGAGGGCATCTCCGCCGGAGAGCTGGGCTGCCGGGTGACCATGACCGGCGGCGATCTGACCATGATGGTGCTGTCCTGGGCCCAGATGGGATATCTGCTGATCCAGCCGGATGGGCACCGGGTTCTGCTCCACAAGCGGATGGATATGGGCAACGAACGGAGCCTGTTTGAGGTGCGGGTGTTCCAGTCCCTGTTCGGCAATCGCCGGGTGGTGGACTGCAGCAGCCTGGCCTATGCCAAGCTGTGCAAAAAAACCGCGTCCATGGTGCCCGGGGAGAAGACCATGTGCCGTCCCCGGTCCGGCAGCCGAAAAATTTTCCGGTGGCTGCTGTGTATCAGCCAGGTGTTCTGCGGCATTTGCGTGGCCATGAACATGACCTCCATTCCCGTGCTGCAAATCATGTTTTCCCTGATTTTCGGGCTGTTAAGCGCGGTTTCCGCCTGGGAAATTCACGAGTTCGCCATGCATATTATGTCCCGGTTCAAAGCCCGGGCCTGGATTGCCCTGGTCATCTGCCTGTTCTGGGTGCTGCTGGGCCTGGCGGCGGGGCAGCCCTGGGTGCCGCTGGTTTCCGTGACGGTGCAGCTGCTGCTGGGCTTTTTGGCGGCCTACGGCGGCATGCGCACGGAACGAAACCGCAGCGAAGCGGGGGAGATCCTGTCCATCCGCCGCTTTATGCGCCGCATTCCCCGGCCCGAGGCCGCAAGGCTCCTGAAGGCCGACCCGGAATACTTCTACCGCATGGCCCCCTACGCCATCGCCCTGGGGGTGGGCAAGCCCTTCGCCGCCGCCTTCGGCAGGAGGAAGCTGGAGCAGTGCCCCTACCTCTTTACCAAAAACCAGAGCAGCCGCACCGCCGAGGAGTGGATGCGCCTGATGCTCCAGACCGTCGCCCTGATGGACGACCGCTACCTCCGGATGCAGACCGAAAAATGGATGGCAATCCGGTTCCGATAACAAAAAACAGCTGCGCCCGGTTCATTGAACCGGGCGTTTTTGCTGCTCTGCACCGCCCTCGACGGTTGGGCAGCTATCAGCCTCCCGCCAAACAACAATTTGCCTGTGAGATCCTTTGAAAATAGGTTTGACAAGCAGCCCCAAATTGGGTAAAATAGTTTTATCTATGCGAACAAAAAAGGAGGGAATACCATGGACGCCGGCGGCAGTGGCAATATACCG
>JBJDYM010000013.1:0-33717 GCA_051867315.1 Faecousia sp. | reverse complement strand
TAGGGCAAAAACAAACAGCCGCTTTAAGCGGCTGCCTGTAATTGTGATGCGATGATTAACCCTCAGTACTCCTTTAGGGGTCAGCACGTGTTGACCCCTATGGGGTCTGAGCAAACCATTGGTTCACTAGTGGTTTTGATTTCCCGGCTTAAAGCTGTCCTTCAGGCTGACGGAGCGGTTAAATACCAGGTGCCCGGGGGTGCAGTCCTTGGAGTCGGGGCAGAAGTAGCCCAGGCGCATGAACTGGTAGGAGGTGGGGGCCTTGGCATCACGAAGGGAGGCTTCCACTTTGCAGCTGGTGAGCACCTCCAGGGAATTGGGGTTCATGCAGGCCAGGAAATCCTTTCCGGCGGCGTCGGGGTCGGGGTCGTCGAACAGATTGCTGTACTGCCGTACCTCGGCGCTGCAGCAATTGTTTGCATCCACCCAGTGGATGGTGGCACCTTTGATCTTCCGGCCGTCGGCGGGGTCGCCGCCCTTGGAATCCGGGTCATAGGTAGCCAAAACCTCCACCACATTGCCGTCTTCGTCTGTCACACAGCCGGTGCACTGGATGACGTAGGCACCCTTCAACCGGCACTCGGGACCGTCGGGGTACAGCCGCTTGTACTTGGGAACAGGCACGGCCAGGAAATCGTCGGCTTCGATCCACAGATTCCGGGAGAAGGTGATGGAACGCTTGCCGTCGTCGGGATTGTTGGGATTATTTTCGATCTCAAAGCTTTCGGACTGGCCCTCGGGGTAGTTGGTGATGGTCAGCTTCACGGGCTTCAATACCGCCATGACCCGCTGGGCGGTGGCGTCCAGGTCCTTGCGCAGACAGGACTCCAGGAAGGCGTATTCGATGGTGTTGGGGGATTTGGCCACGCCCACGCTCTCACAGAAATTGCGGATGGAGGCGGGGGTGTAGCCCCTCCGGCGCAGACCGCAGAGGGTGGGCATTCTCGGATCGTCCCAGCCGGAGACATAGCCGCCCTCGATCAGGGCACGGAGCTTGCGCTTCGAGAGCACCGTGCGGTCAATGCCCAACCGGGCAAACTCGATCTGCCGGGGATGGCAGGGAACGGACACGTTCTCCACCACCCAGTTGTACAGCGGCCGGTGGTTTTCGAATTCCAACGAGCACAGGGAGTGGGTGATGCCCTCCAGGGCGTCCTGGATGGGGTGGGCAAAGTCGTACATGGGGTAGATGCACCACTTGTCCCCCTGGCGGTGATGGTGCATGTGGCGGATGCGGTAGATCACCGGATCGCGCATGTTGAAGTTGCCGGAGGCCAGGTCAATCTTGGCCCGGAGGGTATATTTGTTGTCCTCAAATTCGCCGGCCCGCATCCGGGCAAAGAGATCCAGGCTCTCCTCAATGGGCCGGTCCCGGTAGGGGGAGATGGCGGGGGTGTTCAGATCACCCCGGTACTCCTTGAACTGCTCCGGGGTCAGCTCGCACACATAGGCCAAGCCCTTTTTGATCAGCTCCACGGCGTACTCGTAGTCTTTTTCAAAGTAGTCGGAGCCGAAGAAGAACCGGTCGCCCCAGTCGAAGCCCAGCCAGTGGATGTCCTCCTGGATGGCTTCCACGAATTCCACGTCCTCTTTGGTGGGGTTGGTGTCGTCCATGCGCAGGTTGCACAGGCCGCCGTATTTCTCGGCGGTGCCGAAATCGATGATCAGCGCCTTGCAGTGGCCGATGTGCAGATACCCGTTGGGCTCCGGCGGGAACCGGGTATGCACGGTTCTGCCTTCGAACTGCCCGCCCGGGGCGATGTCTTCATCGATAAAAGCATGGATAAAGTTTTTGCTTTCGGTGATCTCAGCCATATCCAAAACATCCTCTCTTTCATTTCTCCATGGGAAGGGGAAGGCTTTGCCTGCCCCCTTTTTCTGAATAATGCAATATTATAACCCATTTGCCCATGGTTTGCAATGAAAATTAATGCCAGTTTCCACATTTTCTCAGGGAGGTTTATCGGTAAAAGTGAATAGTACACAGCACGGAAAAAATATATCGCTTCCTGGCCGCGCTCTGCAAACCGGAAAAGTGGTGCCTGGCGATTTGCACGATCCACTGTGGGCCAGGCAGCAACCGGTCCCGTTCGACCTGCCGGGCGGGAGGCTTTTCTGCGCGGGAGGATGGTATCCCGGGGCGGGGTTTTCGGGCATTTTGCACCATTGGTTTGGTCAAAAAGGGAAAACATTTTTCAAAGATAAACTTGCTTTTTGTGCTTCCCACGGGTATAATAAACTGATACTTTTGATCAAATTTACTAGAGGTTTTGCTGTGTATTTAAAATCCTTGGAATTGCAGGGCTTTAAGTCCTTCCCGGATAAAACGCTGATCCGGTTCGGCGACGACATCACCGCCATCGTCGGACCCAACGGCTCCGGCAAATCGAATATTTCCGATGCCATCCTTTGGGTCATGGGCGAGCAGAGCACCAAAACCCTCCGGGGCGCGAAAATGGAGGATGTGATCTTCGGCGGCACCCAGAAGCGCAGCGCCGTGGGTTTTGCCGAAGCCACGCTGACCCTGGATAACTCCGACCGGGCCCTGGCCTACGACGCCGACGAGGTGATGGTCACCCGCCGCTATTACCGCAGCGGCGACGGCGAATACTACATCAACCGCCAGTCCGCCCGTTTAAAGGACATCAACGAGCTGTTCATGGACACCGGGTTAGGCCGGGAGGGCTATTCCAACATCGGCCAGGGCCGCATTGACGAAATTCTCTCCCTCAAGAGCAACGACCGCCGGGAGATTTTTGAAGAGGCCGCCGGTATCTCCAAATACCGCCACCGCAAGGAGGAAACCGAGCGCAAGCTGGCTCAAACCGAGGACAATCTGCTGCGCATCGGCGACAAGGTCTCGGAACTGGAGCTCCAATTGGAGCCGTTAAAGGTCCAGTCCGAAAAGGCCAGAAAATATTTGGAATTGAAGGACGAACTCAAAGGCGTGGAGGTGGCCGTCTGGCTGGATACCCTGGACAAGCTCTCCGCCGCCGCCAAAAAGGCGGAAGAGGACTTCGCCTCCGCCTCCTTCGTCCTGCAGCAGGCCCACGACGATCTGGACAAGCTCTATGCCCAGGCGGAGCAGCTGGGCCAGACCCTGCGGGAAAAGGACGGGGAATTGGAAACCGTCCGGGTCAAGGCCAATATGCTTGAATCCACCCATCAGCAGCTGGAGGGCCAGATGGCCGTGCTCCGGGGCAATGTGGAAAACAACAACCAGAATATCGCCCGGATTCAGGAGGAGCTGAAGGGTCAGGAGGACCGCTCCGGCGGCATCAACAGCCAGATCGACCAGGCCCAGGAGCGCATCCGGGAGGCCGACCGCCTGATTGCCGAAAAAACAGAGGAACTCAACGGCCTTCAGCAGCAGCTCGCCGCCATGACCGCCAGCGCCCAGGGTATGACCAAGCGCTTTCTGGAGCTGCGGGGCCAGGAATCCACCCTGGCTGCCGACATCGCAGGCCGGGAGGCAGACGTCCGGGGCCTGGAGGAGAGCATCTCCCAGAGCGCCCAGCGGCTGGACCAGCTGAGCAGCGACCTGGCCTCCGGGGCCTCCCGCAGGACCGGGGCCCAGACAGAGCTCCAAAAGGTGCAGAATCAGCTAAAGGAAGCCCAGGACCAGGTCACCGCCGCGAACAACACCATCTCCGGCTACACCCTGCGCCAGTCCTCCCGGGCCAGGCGGGTGGAGGCAGCCCAGGAGAAGCTGCGCCAGCTCACCGCAAGTCTGGATTCCGTCACCGCCAAAGCCCGGGTGTTCCGGGCCATGGAGCGGGATTTTGAAAATTACCAGAAATCCGTCCGCATGGTCATGCAGGAGGCGGAGCGGGGAAGGCTTCGGAACATCCACGGCCCCGTCTCCCGGCTGATCCGCACCGAGGACAGCTATACCGTCGCCATCGAAATCGCCCTGGGCGCTGCCATGCAGCAGATTGTGGTGGGCAGTGAGGCCGACGGCAAGGCGGCGATTTCCTTTTTAAAACGCACCGGCGGCGGCCGGGCCACCTTCCTGCCCCTTTCCGGCATCCAGGGAAGGCTGCTGCAGGAGAGCGGCCTGGAAAGCTGCCGGGGCTATGTGGGCATCGCTTCTCAGCTCGTCAGCTGTGAAAAGACCTACCAATCCATTATCGACAATCTGCTGGGCCGGACGGTGATTGTCCAGGACATGGACGCCGCCATTTCCATGTCCCAGAAATACCGCAGCCGCTTCAAGATCGTCACCCTGGACGGCCAGGTGATGAACCCCGGCGGCTCCATGACCGGCGGCTCCGTGAACAAGGACGCCGGCATCCTCTCCCGGGCCAACGAGCTGGAAAAGCTCACCGCCCAGGAAAAGCAGCTGCAAAACGACAAGCTCATTGTCGAGGCTGAGCTGACCGAGGCCCGCCGCCTGTTTGACCAGGTGGAGTTCGAGCTTTCCGCCGCCAAGGATCAGCTCCGGGAGGCGGAGGATCAGGTGCTCCGGCTCCAGGGCCAGGAAAAGCAGTACCAGGTGATGGTGGACGCCATTGTGGAGGCGGAGCAGTCCGCCCGCCGGGAGCTGGAGGCCCTGCAGCAGCGCAGCCAGACCGACCGGGAGCGCTACGCCGCCCAGCAGGCCAAGGTCCATGTGCTTTCCCAGCAGCTAGACCAGTGCCGTCGGGACATAGCCCAGTTGGAGGGCAGCCAGACGGAAACCGTTCAGGCCACCTCTCAGATTGGTGACCGGATCACGGAGCTGAAAACCGAAGCCGCCGCCCTGGACGCCCAGCGCTCCACCGCTCTGTCCCACATTGCGGATCTGCAGGAGCTGCGCCGGGCCATGGAGGGCGACCGGGAGAAAAAGCTGGCTCTGGCCGATTCCATCCGGGCCGATACCACCCGTCTGGAGGGGGAGATCGACACTCTTCTGCGCCGCCAGCAGGAAAACGACGCCCAGGCAGAGGAAATGAAGCGCCGGGTGGAGCAGGCCATCTCGGACCGCTCCAAAACCGAGGCCTCCAAAACCCTCTGTGAGCGGGAGGCCCAGGAGAAGAGCAAGGATATTTTGAACATGGAGCGGGCCTGCGCCCTGCTGGAGCAGAAAAAGCTCACCTCCGACCTGGAGGAAAAGCAGATCGTGGACAAGCTCTGGGATTCCTACGGCCTGACCCCCAGCACCGCCCGGGAGCACCGGGGGCAGATCGAATCCATTCCCGCGGGAAATCGCCGCATCGGCGAATTGAAGCGGAAAATCGCCGCCCTGGGCACTCCCAATCTGGGGGCCATCGAGGAATACGCCCGGGTCAACGAGCGCTATACCTACCTCGCCGCCCAGCGGGACGATGTGCTCACCTCCAAACGGGAGCTGGAGGGCATCATCCGGGACATCACCAAGGAGATGACCACGATTTTCGTCACCGAATTCCAGAAGATTGACCATTATTTTGGGGAGGTTTTCCAGGAGATGTTCGGCGGCGGCAAGGGCCAGCTGGTTCTGGAGGACCCGGAGAATCCCCTGACCTGCGGCATCGAGATCCGGGTCCAGCCCCCCGGCAAGCAGGTGAAGACCATCACCCTGCTCTCCGGCGGCGAGAAGGCCTTTGTGGCCACGGCGCTGTACTTTGCCATTTTGAAGGTGCGGCCCACGCCCTTCTGCCTGCTGGATGAGATCGACGCCGCCCTGGACGACCGGAACGTGGAGCGCTTTGCCCATTACATGCACAATCTCAGCCAGAAGACCCAGTTCATCGTCATCACTCACCGCCGGGGCACCATGGAGGCCTCCAACGTGCTCTACGGCGTCACCATGCAGGAGCAGGGCGTTTCCACCCTGCTGCGCCTGGACCTGAACCAGATGACCGAAATGCTTGGCATCGGAGAATAATTCACCAACCAGCCAACAGTAGGGGAGGCTGTCAGCCTCCCGCGCGGTACGGGCCTTCGATGATATTCCAGGCAGGGCGCATTCGTACCGGGTTGGACAGAACACCATTCACCCAAACACGCAATCATACCTGCAGGAGGCTAATAGCCTCCCCTGCAGTGAGGGTATAAAACAGAAAGGAACAAATTCATGGGATTTTTTGATAAAATCAAGCAGGGCCTTTCCAAAACCCGGGAGGCCATCAGCGAGACCTTCAACGACATTTTCTCCGTCTCCGAGCTGGACGACGATTTTTATGACGAGCTGGAGGAAAGCCTGATCCTGGCTGATCTGGGGGTGGACACCGCCGCCAAGGCCGCCCAGCGGCTGCGCAAGGAGGTTTCCGCCCGGCATGTCCGTCAGGCGGAGGAGGCCCGGCAGGTCCTCCGGGAGATTCTGGTGGACATGCTGAATGTGGGCAGCCCGGAGCTGAACCTTTCCACCCATCCCAGTGTGATTCTGGTCATCGGCGTCAACGGCGTGGGCAAGACCACCACCATCGGCAAGATCGCCAAGCAGCAGGCGCAGCAGGGCAAGCGGGTGCTGCTGGTGGCCGCGGATACCTTCCGGGCCGCCGCCGCCGACCAGCTGGAAATCTGGGCGGAGCGCAGCGGGGCCTCCATTGTCCGCCAGCATGAGGGGGCGGACCCTGCCAGCGTGGTGTATGACGGCATCCAGGCCGCCAAGGCCAGGGATGTGGATGTGATCATCATCGACACCGCCGGGCGGCTGCACAACAAGGTGAATCTGATGAACGAACTGAATAAGATCAGCCGTATTGTGGAGCGGGAGCTGCCGAACGCCAGCCGGGAGGTGCTTCTGGTGCTGGACGGCACCACCGGTCAGAACGGCCTGATCCAGGCCAAGCAGTTCAAGCAGATCGCCGGTGTTACCGCCATCGCCCTGACCAAGCTGGACGGCACCGCCAAGGGCGGCATCGTCATTGCCGTGGCGGACGCGCTGCAGCTGCCGGTGAAATTCATCGGCGTGGGCGAGCAGGAGGACGACCTGATGCCCTTCGTGGCCGAGGATTTTGTGAAGGCACTGTTTTAAGGAGACAATATGAAAGTCGTTTTGGCAAGCAAAAACAAGCATAAGCTGGAAGAAATCAGCCAGATCACCAAGAAATTCGACATGGAGCTGGTGCTCCAGTCCGAGCTGGGCGTGGACATCGACGTGGAGGAGACGGGCACTACCTTCGAGGAGAATTCCTTTTTGAAGGCCGAGGCCGTGATGAAGGCCACGGGGCTGCCCGCTATGGCGGACGATTCCGGCATTGCCGTGGACGCGCTCAACGGGGAGCCGGGGATCTATTCCGCCCGTTATGGCTTCGATCCCACCCTGGACGATTGGGGCAGACTCCAGCTGCTGCTGAAAAACACGGAGCAGGTGCCCGACGGTCAGCGCCAGGCCCAGTTCGTCTGTGTCATCACCCTGGTGACCCCGGAGGGAAAGACCATCCAGGCCAGGGGAGAGGTCCATGGAGAGCTGCTCCGGGAGCCGAGAGGCCAGGGTGGCTTCGGCTACGATCCCATTTTCTACTATCCCCCCATGGGAATGACAACAGCGGAAATGAGTGCCGAGGACAAGAATCGGGTTTCCCACCGGGGGGCCGCTTTGAAGGTATTCTATCAAAAACTCAAGGAGGCAGGCTATGCTGACAAGTAAAGAGCGGGCCGAACTGCGGGCCCAGGCCAACGACCTGGATACCACCCTGATGGTGGGCAAGAGCGGCGTCACCGAAGCGGTGATTGCCGAGGCCGAAAACCTGCTCACCGCCCGGGAGCTGGTAAAGGGTAAGGTGCTGGAGGGGGCGCTGCTGTCCCCCCGGGAGGTCAGCGACGCCATTTGTGAGGCCACCGGGGCTGAGGGTGTGGCCTGCCTGGGTTCCAAATTCGTCATTTACCGCTTCAGCGAGAAATGCCAGCAGGAGCGCAACCAAACCGGCCGGGCCAAGCGCAAGGCCGTTCCTGTGAGCAAGTCCGACCCGGTGCGCAAGGGCATCCATGCCCGCCGCCAGGCCGAGAAAAAGATCAAGGAGCAGCGCAACGCCTATTTCCGGGAGCAGGCCATCGAAAAAGCCATCGAGCGTGACCGGGAAAAGCAGCTGCGCAATAAATAAGCAGTCGGCCTTCCAACGCAAAAAAGAAAGTTTTTCGTACACGCCAACTGTAGACCAAGGGGCGGATATCATCCTCCCGCGCAGTACAGGCTCCATAACCACCAGCCAGGTTCGGTGAATTCGCACCACATCGGACATGTTACCATTCAATCAAACACTCCGTTTTTTGACCAGGCGGGAGGCGAATAGCCTCCCCGACAGCGGCGTGTCCAATAAACAACCATCTACCGTTTTTCCGTCAGGCATATCCACATTTTGCGCGAATAGGGAGGAAGAGGCATATGGAACGAATCGGTATTTTCGGCGGCTGCTTCAATCCGCCGCACGTGGGCCACATCCGGGCAGCGGAGGCAGCGGTGCGGAATCTGGGCCTGTCCAAGGTTCTTATGATCCCCACCAACCAGGCGCCCCACAAGCAGCTTCCTGCCGATTCCCCCACGCCGGGGCAGCGCCTTCAGATGCTGCGCCTGGCGGCGGAGGGCAGTCCCTGCCTGGAGGTGTCCGACCTGGAGCTGGCCCGGGAGGGCACCAGCTACACCTGCGATACCGTCCGCCAGCTCCGCACGCTTTACCCCCAGGCGGAATTCACCCTGCTGCTGGGCTCGGATGTGTTCCGGATTGTGGAGCAGTGGAAAAATGCCGAGGAAATCCTGCAGCAAGTGCACCTTGCCGTCTTCTCCCGGGGAGGCAAGCAGGAGCGGGAGACCATCCGACAGGTGTCGGAGCAGCTTGCTTCCCGGGGCGTTTCGGTGACGGTGCTGCAGAATCCTGTCACAGAGATTTCCTCCACCCAGCTGCGCCGTCTGCTGGCCTTCGGCTGCGGGGATGAATTCCTTGCCCCGGCCGTGGCGGCGTACATCCGGGAACAGGGCCTGTATGACACGGCTGCCGACTGGAAAAATCTTCCCATGGAGCGTTTGGAGCCCATTGTGGTGCGGCTGCTGAACCCCAACCGGGTCCGCCATGTGCTGGGCTGCCGGGATACCTGTGTGGCCCTGGCCCAGCGGTGGGGCGCGGACGAGGTTGACGCCGCCCGGGCGGGAATCCTCCACGACATCACCAAGGCCCTGGACGGCCCCCTGCAATTGACATTGTGCGCCTCTTATGGTAAAATGTTAGACGATTTTTCCAAGAAATACCCCAAAACCCTCCATGCCCTCACAGGCAGTCTGGTGGCGGAGCGCATTTTTGGTGAAAACAGCAGAGTGGTTTCCGCCATCTGCAGCCATACTACCGGTAAGGCCGATATGAACACCCTGGAAACCATCGTGTACGTTGCCGACTACATGGAGCCCAACCGGGATTTCCCCGGGGTGGAGCGGCTGCGCCAGCTGGCCTTTACGGATCTGCGCGCCGCATTGAAGCTGGGCCTGGAAATGACCCTGGAGCATCTGAAAAACCAGGGGTGTGAGGTTTCCGCCCAGTCCAAACAGGCTCTGGATTATTTGAATACCTGTTCTTAACCGCAAAAGGAGAGAAAACGATGTTAACCCCAAAAGAAATTGCCTATGAAGTGACCAGATGCCTGGATGCCAAAAAGGGCATGGACATCAAGCTGCTGAAAATCGCCAAGGTCAGCAGCCTGGCCGACTATTTTCTCATCTGCACCGGTACCTCCAACACCCATGTCAAAACCCTCTGCGACTACGCTGAGTACACCATGGAGCAGTTGGGTGAGCCCATGCTGGGCCGGGAGGGCCACCGGGGCAACAGCTGGGAATTGCTGGACTTCGGCACCATCGTGGTCCACGTGTTCACCGAGGAGGCCCGGAAATTCTATGACCTGGAGCGGCTCTGGGCCGACGCAGAAGTGGTTGATCTGAAGGAAATTATCGTCGCGGAATAACGCGGCTTAGAGAGGACTGTTCGCCATGAACTATGATTTTGCAAACATCGAGGCCAAATGGCACAAGTATTGGCAGGAGCACGACACCTTCCACACCGATGTGTGGGATTTCTCCAAGCCCAAATACTATGTGCTGGATATGTTCCCGTATCCCTCCGGCGTGGGACTCCATGCCGGCCACCCCGAGGGCTACACCGCCACGGACATCATGTCCCGGATGAAGCGGATGCAGGGCTATAATGTGCTGCACCCCATGGGCTACGATTCCTTCGGCCTGCCCGCGGAGCAGTACGCCGTGAAGACCGGCCACAACCCCAATGGCTTCACCCAGAAGAACATCGAGACCTTCTCCGCCCAGCTGAGGGAACTGGGCTTCGACTACGACTGGTCCAAGATGGTGGCCACCTCCGACCCCTCCTTCTATAAATGGACCCAGTGGATTTTCAAGAAGCTCTACGAGGCGGGCTACGCCAAGCGGATCGAGATGCCTGTGAACTGGTGCGAGGAGCTGGGCACCGTGCTCAGTAACGACGAGGTCATCGACGGCAAATCCGAGCGGGGCGGCTATCCCGTGGTGAAAAAGAACATGATGCAGTGGGTCATTGACCAGCCCGCCTTCGCCGAAAAGCTGCTGGAGGGTCTGGAAGAAATCGACTGGCCCGAATCCACCAAGGAGATTCAGCGCAACTGGATCGGCAAGTCCACCGGCGTGGAGGTGGACTTCCAGCTGGTGGGCGGCGGAAGCTTCTCCATCTACACCACCTGCATCGAAACCATCTACGGCATCACCTTCATGGTGCTGGCTCCCGACGGCAAAATCGTCCAGGAGCTGATGGACCGAATTGAAAATAAGGAAGAAGTCCAGGCCTACATCGACGAAACCGTGAAGAAGAGCGACATGGACCGCACCGAGCTGAACAAGGGCAAATCCGGCTGCCGGCTGGAGGGTGTTTACGCCATCAACCCCATCAACGGCCGGCAGGTCAGCGTGTTCATCGGCGACTTCGTCCTGGCAAACTACGGCACCGGCGCCGTCATGGCCGTGCCCAGCCACGACCAGCGGGACTTTGAGTACGCCCAGGTCCACAATATTCCCATGATCCAGGTCATCGAGGGCCGGGATGTGTCCGAGCATGCCTTTGAAAAGCAGGACTACCTGGGCAAGGGCTGTAAGCTCATTAATTCCGAGGAATTCACCGGCCTGACGGTGGAGGAGGCCAAGGAGGCCATCACCTGCAAGCTGGAAAAGATGGGCGTGGCCAGAAGAAAGAATAACTACCATTTCCGGGAGTGGATCTTCGCCCGGCAGCGCTATTGGGGCGAGCCCGTGCCCTGCGTGTACACCGACGACGGCAAAACCTATTTCCTCCCCGACGAGGAGCTGCCCCTGATCCTGCCCGAGCTGGAGGACTATAAGGGCCGCAACGGTCAGGCCCCCCTGGAGAACGCCACCGAGTGGAAGAAATACGATCAAAACGGCATCCACGGCGTCCGGGAAACCTCCACCATGCCCGGCAGCGCCGGCTCTTCCTGGTACTACATGCGCTACATTGACCCCAAGAACGATCAGGCCCTGTGCGACCCTGAGCTGCTGAAGCACTGGCTGCCTGTGGACCTGTATGTGGGCGGCCCGGAGCACGCGGTGGGCCACCTGATGTATTCGAGAATCTGGAACCGCTTCCTCTACGACGAGGGCATCTCCCCCGTGAAGGAGCCCTTTAAGAAGCTGGTGCACCAGGGCATGATCCTGGGTGAGAACGGCATCAAGATGGGCAAGCGGTATCCGGAGTACGTGGTCAACCCCAGCGACGTGGTGCGGGATTACGGCGCGGATACCCTGCGGCTGTATGAAATGTTCATGGGCCCCCTGGAGGTCTCCAAGCCCTGGAGCACCACCGGCGTGATGGGCGCCAAGAAATTCATCAACCGAGTGTGGAATTTCTTCACGGAGTCCGCCAACATCACGGACACCGACGACGGTAAGCTTACCAAAATCTACCACCAGACCGTGAAAAAGGTCACGAACGATTTTGAGACCCTGGGCTTCAACACCGCCATCGCCCAGATGATGGTCTTCGTCAACGAGGTCTATAAAAACGGCACCTGCCCCAGGGAATATGCCGAGGGCTTTATCAAGATGCTCTCCTGCATCACCCCCCACGTGGGCGAGGAGATGTGGCAGCTTTTGGGCCATGATGACACCATCGCCTACGAAAGCTGGCCCACCTACTCCGAGGAAAAGTGCAAGGATCAGGAGATCACCCTGGCCGTCCAGGTCAATGGCAAGATGCGCGGCACCGTGGTGATGGAGGCGGATCTGGACAACGACCAGGTGGTAGCCAACGTCCTGGCCGACGAGAAGATTGCCCGGTTCCTGGAAAAGCAGGGCGGCTCCATTGTCAAAACCATCGTGGTCAAGAACAAGCTGGTCAACCTGATTGTGAAGTAAGCGGTTTAAATAAATTGTAAAATCCGCAGATTCTTTCTTGACATTTGGGGAAAGAACCTATATAATGAACAAAGCCGATAAGGCCCTGAAAGCATCCTGGATTGAGCCGGATGCATCGGAGGGAGGGAAAACCATGTCTGAAATTCGCGTCAAGGAGAATGAGTCTCTGGAAAGCGCTCTGCGTCGTTTCAAGCGCAGCTGTGCCAAAGAGGGCGTCATCGCCGAAGTGAAGAAGCGCGAGCATTACGTCAGCCCCAGCCTGAAGCGCAAGCAGAAGTCCGAAGCTGCCCGTAAGAACAAGAGAAAGTACTACTAATATCCCTCTTGATAGGTGCGCAATCCCCCTCCGGAGCAATCCGGAGGGGGTTTTCCCGTCTTATCGGGGAATGCCTGTGCTCAGAAAAAGTTGTTTGACGCACCGGTCACTGTGGGGGAGGCGAGTATGCCTCCCGCTTTTGTAACGACGACTGGGAGGCCCGTTCAATGGAACCGGACAACGATACGGCCAGCCCTTTGCAAAAGAATGATGCCGTTTTTTGGTGCGGGAGGGGGCTCAAAGGGCCGGTCTGAGCGAAGGTATAAAAATCCGGTGGACTGTTTTGTGGGCTTTGGGAGAGTCCCTCCGGTCTGAACCCCATGCCGGAGGGTGTGGATCAAATCGGAATCCCTGAAAAAAATCTGATACTATTCCGCCGTTATGGACGACAGCCTTTGCATCCACCTTCTTCTGCGAAATACAAGCAGCGAAATGCCGAAACGAATGCATTCTTCCAGGGATAACAGGAAGTAGACAGAGGGAATTGACAGCTTCAAAGCAAAGGCCGCCAGCAGGCCCAGGGGGACGCCGAAGCCCCAGGTGCCGATCATATCAATGACCATGACATCGATTGTCTTTCCGCCGCTTCGAAGGATTCCGCCGCCCAGGATCATGTTCAGCACCTTGAAGGGCGCCACAATTGCATAGGCCAGAAGGATCTGACCGGTAAGCTGCTGCACGGAAGGCTCCACCTGATAGATTTTCACATAGGCGGAGCGGTTCAGAAGAATGACTCCCGACAGCACCGCAGCACCAACCGCACCGTACAGAATCAGTTTTTTGGAAGCCCGGTAGGCCTGCGTGTATTCCCTGTTTCCCAGCATCTTTCCAATGATGACGCTGGCCGCCTGGGACAGTCCGCACAGCGCGCCGATCATCAATCCCTGAACCGGATTGATCAGCGTCATGGCCGCGCTGGCCTCCGTCCCCATATGGCCATAGATGGCGGCGTAAACATTTTCTCCAAGGCTCCACACCACCTCGCACACAAGAATGGGGAGCAGCATGGTTCCATACTGCTTCCAGTCCAGCCGGGCCGTTATTTTGATCCTGCCCGACGGCTTTGCAAGGGGACAGTCCTGTTTGGGAAGCATCAGCAGCATCAGCAGACAATTCGCGCACTGTGCAATCACCGTTGCGATGGCTGCGCCCGCTGCCCCCAAGGGGGGAAAGCCAAATTTCCCGAAGATCAAAAGATAATTCAATCCGGTATTCATTGCCGCTGATACCATACTGGCATAAAGAGGAAGCCTGGCCTTCTCCATGCAGCGCAAAAGAGTGGAAAGCAGGGTCGCGCCGGTCATGGGAAGAAATGTGCCTGCGGCAATGGCGAGGTAATTCGCAGCGGTCTGCCTGGTTGCCGGATCTTTTGTATAGAGGCTCATCACGGGTCCCGGAAACAGGATGCACAACCCGGTAAACAGACCCGCGACGGCGCAGCCAAGCAGCAGATTCGTCCAGAAGCTCCTGCTGACCTGCGCCTTGTTTTTCTGTCCGAAGTATTGGGAAATCATGATTCCCGCCACACAGCCAATGGCCCCAATCACGACGGATACGATTCCGGAAAATTTTCCGGCCAGTCCCACGCCGGCAACGCTGACGCTGCCGAGCTGGCCGATCATAATTTGATCCACAATACCAAATGATGCCTGAAGCATGGATTGCAGCGCCACCGGAATCGCCAGGCGGCATACTGTGATGAAGAAAGGCTCTTGTTTCATGAAGGCTCCTCCGAATGTTTTTCTTGCCTTCATTTTAGGTGCCGGAAGCCGTTTTTTCAAAGGTTAAACGCATAACCCAATCCAAAATTTGCCGGCATGTTTTATTCAGAATCAACAAAACCAACGGCAGCCGTACTTGCCCGCCGCACAAGCTTCACCGGCAGGACCATCGTTGGTTCGGTGCTTCGGTTTTCTTTCAATTCGTACAGCTTCTCCACGGCAATTTTTGCCCGCAATGCGCCGTCCTGCTTCACGGTGGTAAGAGCCGGAGAGATCATCTCGCACATGGGGATATCATCAAAACCGGCGATGGAAATGTCCTTTGGAACAGCAAATCCCTGCTCATTCAGAAAATGCATCAGGTCGATAGCATAGTAATCGGAGACTGCGAACACGGCCGTTGTCCGGTGAAACCGTTCCAGCTCCCTGCGGTAATATTCCCAGCGTTCTCTTTTTCGCATGGGAACAACCATAATTCCGGTATGCTCCGGGCCGAACCCTTTTTTGAATCCCTCGATCCGCTCCTGATCCACGCCGATGATGTTATCGGAAATGCATATTGCCCGTTGATGCCCGGTTTCTTTGAACAATGTTCCCACCTGAAACCCGCCGTCGAAATTATCAATGGTGATGTTTACGATTCGTTCCGGCTTCTCACAGAACCCGTCATACACCACAAAAGGAATCCGCATATGATTTCTCAAATACATATAGTCCTGGTGACAGAATCCGATGACCACCAGGCCGTCCATATTCCACATCGAGGCGAACTGGAGGATTTCGTTGGGATTCTTGGCCTTTTTTACCATCATAAATTGTCCGTGGGCTTCAATTTCCGTGGACAGGAAGTTCAGGGAGGAGGCAATAAAGGCATCATCCAGCACATGACCCTCGTATTTCTCGTGGTTGTTCACAAATACGCCGATGATTTTTGAGGCGTTCTGCGCCAGAAGAATTCCGGCCATACTTGGAATATACTGCCGCTGCTCCAGCAATGCCTGCACACGCTTTACGGTTTCTTCTGATATTTTCTTGGTCTTTCCATGTATCACATTGGATACGGTTGCGGTGCTGAGTCCCAATTCCTCCGCAATGTCACAAATTCTCACGCGCTGCTGTTCCATGGGGGTATCCTTTTCCAATCTTATTTTCGGCCCCGTTTGGGGAGTGACTTCATTATATCGGGGAAACTGGGTTTTGTGAAGCTGTTTTCTGCCCTGCTCCATGCTTTTTTAACCGGAACAACAATTGTTGCCTGGCGATCTGTACACGCCACTGTCGCTTCTCCCACAGTTGGGCGTGTGCGTTTTTCGCCAAACTACAATTGATCTGTTTGTTTCGTATCGCCGGTCACTTGAACCATCAAAAGCAGTTTTTGGAGGTTGCCTGTTGACTTTCCACACGGAATCTGATAGAATACCCGTATTGATAGATTCCCAATGATTGGAGGTGCCATTATGAACCACATTCAGACCCTGGAGACCAAGAATCTGTGCGAGAGTGCGAAGAACGGTGGCTGCGGCGAGTGCCAGACTTCCTGCCAGTCCGCCTGCAAGACCAGCTGCGGTATTGCCAACCAGCAGTGCGAGAACAAGGAAAGCAAGTAATTTCCTTCTTTTCCCATTACAAAACCAAAAGTGCCGCCGTTTTCCCGGCGGCATTTTTTATAGGAGATTTTATGGTTCATTGTTACAAATTGGGAGGACTGAACATCGTCCTCGATACCTATTCCGGCTCCGTCCATGTGGTGGACGAGGTGGCCTATGACATCATCGGCATGTACGAGGAAAAGACCACCGAGGAAATTGTGGAGGCCGTACTTGCCAAATATCCGGGCCGGGAGGATGTGACCGCCGGGGAGATTCGCCAGTGCTGCGCCGAGGTGGCGGCTTTGAAGGAGCAGGGCAAGCTCTTCACCCCGGATACCTACCGGGAAAAGGCCGGGGAGCTGAAGCAGCGCAGCGCCGGGGTGGTGAAGGCGTTGTGCCTGCATGTGGCCCACACCTGCAATTTAAATTGCTCCTACTGCTTCGCCAGCCAGGGCAAATACCACGGCGACCGGGCGCTGATGAGCTTTGAGGTGGGCAAGCAGGCCCTGGATTTTCTGGTGGCCAATTCCGGCAAGCGGCACAATCTGGAGGTGGACTTCTTCGGCGGCGAACCGCTGATGAATTTTGACGTGGTCAAGCAGCTGGTGGCCTACGCCCGCAGCATTGAAAAGGAAGCGGGGAAGAATTTCCGCTTCACCCTGACCACCAACGGCATGCTGATCAACGACGATGTGATCGACTTTGCCAACAAAGAAATGAGCAATGTGGTGCTCAGCCTGGACGGGCGGAAGGAAGTCCACGACCGTTTCCGGGTGGACTACGCCGGCAAGGGAAGCTGGGAGCGCATCGTGCCCAAATTCCAGAAGCTGGTCCAGGCCCGGGGCGGAAAGAATTACTATATGCGGGGCACCTTCACCCACGCCAATCCGGACTTTCTGAAGGACATCCAGCAGATGCTGGAGCTGGGCTTCACCGAGCTGAGCATGGAACCGGTGGTCTGCGCGGCGGACGATCCCTCCGCCCTGACAGCGGAGGATCTGCCCATCGTTCTGGAACAGTACGAACAGCTGGCCCAGCTGATGCTCCAGCGCCGCAAAGAGGGCAGACCCTTCACCTTCTACCATTACATGATCGATTTGAAGGGCGGCCCCTGCATCTACAAGCGGATCTCCGGCTGCGGCAGCGGAACGGAATATATGGCCGTCACTCCCTGGGGCGATCTGTACCCCTGCCACCAGTTTGTGGGCGAGGAGCGCTTCAAGCTGGGCAATGTGTGGGATGGGGTGACCAACCGGGCCTGCCAGCAGGAGTTCGCCGCCTGCAATGTCTATGCCCATCCCGAGTGTGCCGGCTGCTGGGCCAAGCTCTATTGCTCCGGCGGCTGTGCGGCCAACGCCTACCATGCCACCGGCTCCGTCACCGGGATCTACCGGTATGGCTGTGAGCTCTTCCGCAAGCGGATGGAGTGCGCCATCATGGTGGAAGCAGCCAAGGCCCTGGAGGGGAACGGGGAATGAACACCCCCATTCTGGATTTCGTATCCCATTATTCCGAATCCCAGCCCCTGCGGCTGCACATGCCGGGGCATAAGGGCCGGAAGGGTCTGGGCCCGGAGAGCGCCGACATCACCGAGATTCCCGGGGCGGATGTGCTGTACCACCCCACGGGCATCATCCTGGAAAGTGAGCAAAATGCTGCCGGGCTGTTTGGCACCGGGAGGACGGTGTATTCCACAGAGGGTTCGTCCCTGCCCATCCGGGCGATGGTGTACCTCACGGTACTGTATGCGGCGAGGAACGGAAGGCGGCCTCTGATTGCCGCCGGGCGGAATGCCCACAAGGTGTTTATCACCGCCGCCGCGCTGCTGGATGTGGATGTGGTGTGGCTCTATCCGGAGGGGGAGGGGAACCTGCTCTCCTGCGAAATCACCCCGGAGGGGTTGGAATCTTTTTTGAATACCGCCCGGGAGCGGCCCACCGCCGTGTATATCACCAGCCCGGATTACCTGGGAAATCTGGCGGATGTGGCGGGGCTTTCCCGGATTTGCCGGAAATACGGCTGCCTGCTGCTGGTGGACAATGCCCACGGGGCTTATCTGAATTTTCTGGAAGAAAGCCGTCATCCCATGGCCCTGGGAGCGGATCTCTGCTGCGACTCCGCTCATAAAACCCTGCCGGTGCTCACCGGGGGCGCTTATCTGCACATTTCCAAATCTGCCCCGGATTTGTTTTCCCGGACGGCGGATCAGGCCATGGCTCTGTTCGCCTCCACCAGTCCGTCCTATCTGATTCTGCAATCCCTGGATGCGGCCAATGCGGCCATCGCCTCCGGCTGGGCGGAACGTCTGCGCCGGGCGGCGGGGGAGTGGGAACAGGTGAAAGGGCGTCTTCGCTGCGATGGATATCTTCTCACCGGGCAGGAGCCGCTGAAGCTGACCATTTTACCCAAGGCCTACGGCTATACCGGGGATTCCCTTGCCGGGATTTTGGAAGAACAGGGCATCTTCTGTGAATTCTCCGACCCGGACCACCTGGTGCTGATGCTGCCGGCGGAATATGACCGGAGCTTACCGGAACGGCTGACCAAGGCCCTGCTGTCCATTCCCCGGCGGGATGCAATCACAATTCCCGCCCCGGTGCTGCACCGGGCAGAAGCGGTCCTGCGCCCCCATGCGGCGCTGTTCCGCCCCTCCCAGGTGATCCGTGCCGCGGAAGCTTCGGGCAGAATCATGGCGGACCCCGCCGTCAGCTGTCCGCCCGCCATTCCGGTGGTCTGTTCCGGGGAACGGATCGAGCCTTGGGCTGCGGCGGCTATGGAATACTATGGAATCACCCATATTCGGGTGATTTTGGAAGACGAGGTGCGCTTATGACGAGATTCTTTGTGGAAGCCCAGAACCTTTCCGTCGAAACCCTGCGCCTGACGGGGGAGAATTTCCAGCACGCCAGGGTGCTTCGATTGAAACCCGGCGAAAGAATGCTGGTCTGCGACGGACAGGGGAGGGAAGCCCTCTGTGCCGTCCGGGACGTTGGCTCTGCGGAAATGGCGTTGGAGGTTTTGGAGCGCCGGGATTCCGGGTCCGAGGCCGCCGTCCGGGTCAGTGTGTATATGGCCCTTCCCAAGGCGGATAAGCTGGAGCATGTGATTCAAAAGGCCACCGAGCTGGGGGCCTATGAAATTGTGGCCTTTCCCTCCGCCCGGTGCGTGTCCCGGCCGGATGAAAAGAGCCTCCAAAAGAAGCTGGAGCGCTGGCAGAAGATCGCCGCCTCCGCCGCTGAGCAATCCGGCCGGGGGAGAATTCCCAAAGTTGTTGTTTTGAACAGCTTTCCGGAGGCCCTGAAACGGGCGGCCCAGACGGACAAGCCTCTGCTGTTCTACGAAAACGAACACGCTGTCACATTGCGTATGGCCCTGGAAAGCGGCCCCTGGAAAACCGTGAGCCTGATCACCGGCCCGGAAGGAGGGCTGGAGGAGGCCGAGGTGGAGCAGGCAAGAAAAGCGGGCTTTCAGGTCTGCACCCTGGGTAAACGCATCCTCCGCTGCGAAACCGCCCCCCTGTGCGCCCTGTCCGCCGTGATGTACGCTGCCGGAGAGTTCTAACGGGAAAATGCTCCCACTGCAAGGTGACGATCTTCGCCTCCTTCATTTGATGCCGGTTTTGATTCCAGGCTGCTTCGGCGTCCTGCCTCCTTTCCGCAGCTGCGGCATCATCAAATCGGGAGTCAGCTTCCGTGGCTTTTCAGCAGGTGGTCGCTATGAGATCCAAAGTGGTATCATCCATTCAAAAAATCCGCACCCACCCCGGGTGCGGATTCTGATATGCTGTGGTCAATAACCCATTGGAGAAGAACTTCGTATCCCGTGCTTCTCTTGGCGCCAGATAACCCAATGGAAACAACCTCATCATCGGTGCGGGAATCGTTTCGTTTTTAACCGCGACGGCATGCCCCTTTTTTCAGGACATGAATCCCCATCCCAATGGCAAACCCCACGCAGGCGGGGACGATCCAGCCCATGCCCAGCGAATAGAGGGGAATGTATTTCCCGGCAAATTGAGTAACAGCCGCGAGGAACCGGCTGCCGGGAATCATACCGGATAGGGTTCCCAGAAAATCCAGCGTGGCGGCGACCAGCGTAAAGGCGGTGGTGGAGGCATAGACGTCGGGGTCTTTTCCAAACCACTTTTCCGTCAGCGCCAGCAGAATCAGGGTGATGGCCAGGGGGTACACAAACATCAGCACCGGCACGCACCAGGCCACGATGGTGCTGAGTCCAAAATTGGCAATGCCGAAGGAGACCAGACAGAACACCACAGCCCAGACGGAATACTTCGGCCCTTTGGGAAACATCTGCACGAAGGCCTCGGAGCAGCTGGTTACCAGTCCGATGGCGGTTTTCAGGCAGGCGAAGGTGACAATGGCCGCAGTGAGAATGGCTCCCGCCGAGTGGAAATAATGCTGGGCAATGATTCCCAGCACCTGGCCGCCGTCGGTGCAGCCGCCGCAAATGGGCGCGCTTTGAGCGGTAATCAGGGTGATGAAAAAGTAGATGATGCCCATGAACAGGCAGCTGAATACGCCCGCTTTCGCGGTGTTCGCCGCAACCCGCTCCGGCGCCTCAATGCCATGGCTGCGGACCACCTGAATCACCACAATGCCAAAGGCCAACCCGGCCAGAGCGTCCAGGGTGTTGTAGCCCTCCAGGAAGCCGGTGAAGAATGCCTTGCCGCCGGTGGCATAGCTTTCCGCCGGAACCACCTGGTTAGCCCCGGTCATGGGATCAACCAGCGCCGCGATCACCAGGGCAAACAGGAACAAAAGAAACACCGGATTCAAAAGCTTTCCAATCCAGGTCATAATGCCGCTGGGCTTCAACGAGAAAAACAGCACCACAGCGAAAAACACAAAGGAGAATATCGCCAGGTACAGCCCTGTATTTCCCTCTCCGAGCAGATTCACCGCTCCCACGGAGAAGGAGGTGCTGGCACAGCGGGGGATGGCGAACAAAGGCCCGATGGTCAGATACAGCAGGGTGCAGAAGAAGACGCTGTACTTTTTCCCCACCTTGCCCGCCAGCTGCACCACGCCCTCGCACCGGCTCAAGCCCAGAGCCACCACCGCCAGCATGGGAATGCCCACGGCGGTGACGAATACCCCCGCAAAGGCGCTCCAAAGGTTGCTTCCGGCATCAATGCCCATCTTTGCCGGGAAAATCAGGTTTCCGGCGCCAAAAAACATACCGAAAAGCATGCTGGTGAGCGTGACGGTTTCCTTAAAAGTGAGGTTTCGCTTCATGGGGGATCATCCTTTCCGCATTGAATGGTAGTATCTTACCCCATCCCTGGCGGCAATTCAAACGAAGTGAAGTTTCTCTAAAAGAAATTTTTTTAGAATTTTATTTCTTTATAATAGACTTTTCTTCCTAATTGGATTATACTGGAGCTGATTACCCAAAAGAGGAAACAAAAGAACAGAAAAGTTGATTTTAAAGAAACAGGAGGCAGCCCATGGGAGAAATCAGCCGGGAGATCGGCCATCGGATCCGCAATTTCCGCAAGTCCCGCCATATGACGCTGGAGGAGCTTTCAGGCCTTGTGTGCAAAAACAAATCCACCCTGTCCAAGTATGAAACCGGGGAGATCGTGCTGGATATTGAAACCATTTATGAGATTGCCCGGGCCCTGGGCATCCACGTGGAGCAGCTTTTATACTGCACCCCCGACCGGGTGAGCATCCAGGCCTCCGGACCAAAGCCCGCATTCTTCAATGGCCTTTCCCAATTCTATTCCTATTATTTCGACGGCCGCTACAACCGCATCATGCGCTGCGTGTTCGACGTGCTGCTCCAATCCGAGGATAACCGCTACAAAATCATGATGTACGCCAATTTCCAGGATTACAAAAGCTACCAGAACTGTGAAACCACCTACTGGGGCTATATGGAGCACTACGACGCCATCACCAATGTTATCCTGACCAACCAGGATTCCCCCATGGAGAAGGCCCACGGTCAGATTCTGGCCTCCTATATGAATTCGGATACCAAATGGGGCCTGTTCACCGGCCTGTCCGCCCGGCCCATGATGCCGGTGGCCCTGAAAATGCTCTTTTCCAAAAAACGATTGCCAGAGGATGAAGCGCTGATGCAGCTATTAAAGGTGACCAAGGAGGACATCCGGCTGATGAAGCTCTATAATATGATGACGGTCATGTAAAAAATCCGCCGCAGCTTTGACGCTGCGGCGAAAAGGTGCCAATAAAAGTACAGAGAAATTGTTGTTTATCGCACCAGCCACTGTAGGGGAGTCTATTCACCCCTACGGTTGGGTGCAGGCAAAGCTTCAAACACCAGTTTTTATGTGTTACAGACTGCTGCAGTGATGGCGCGGTAAACGGTCAGATTTCCAAATGACTCTTCTTCAATGCGGTTTTAATCGCCACGATCAGGATGGGGGCGAAAATGATGGCGACCACACCGTTGAAGATGGTGGCAGGCAGCTTGGCAGCCAGGGTGAGCATGGCCGCGTCGTGGGTCAGGCCATTCACCAGGATTCCCATGATGTAGGATTTTGCCAGGTACAAAATGGCATAGGTCACGGCGCCGGCGGCGGAGGCGGCAGCGGCTTTCAGGTAGCCTGCCTGAACCAGATTCTTCCAGCCCTGCCTAATGGCCAGGAATACCCGGTCGCCGTACCAGAAAACCAGACCTGCCACCAGGCCGTAAGCGCCCTTGGTCAGGAAGGTGATCCAGCTTTCGGCGATGTACAGGGGGTTCAGGCAGTCGTAGATGGCGGAGCCTAATCCGGCGGCCAGCCCACCGTACCAGGGGCCCAGCAGCAGGCCTGCCAGGGCGCACATGATGTTGCCCAGGTGGAAGGAGGTGGTGCCCGCAATGTCGATGGGCAGGGTAACCCGGATGGCGGAGCCTGCAACGGTCAGCGCGGCCAGCAGGGCAGTGAGCACGATTTTCTTGGTGGTGATGGTGGATTTCTGTTTCATGTCAATTCCTCCCGATTGGATTTGTGCCTATTATACGTAAAACTGGCCATAAAAACAGCACCAAAAAACAAATGAAAAATAAGGCCAGAATTCAAAATTACCCGGGGAAATGGGACTGTACAAGACCGGAGGAAAATGTTATAATGACCTTACCAACCGCCTAAAAAATACAAAGGAGTATTTTATCATGAGACTGATTCGTGCAAAGGATTATCAGGATGTGAGCAGAAAGGCTGCCAACATCATCGCCGCCCAGATCCAGCTGAAGCCCGACTGTGTGCTCGGCCTGGCCACCGGCAGCAGCCCCGTGGGCACCTACAAGGAGCTGATCGCCAAATATGAAAGCGGCGATTTGGACTTCTCCCAGGTGAAAACTGTGAACCTGGATGAGTATGTGGGCCTGCCCAAGGACCATGACCAGAGCTATGCCTATTTCATGCGCAGTAACCTGTTCGACCATGTAAACATCGACCAGGCAAACTGCAACATCCCCAACGGCATGAATCCGGATGCGGCAGGGGAGTGCGCCCGGTATGATGCCGTCATCGATGCCTTCGGCGGCGCCGACCTGCAGCTGCTGGGTCTGGGCCCCAACGGTCACGTGGGCTTCAACGAGCCCGCCGATGAATTTGTGAAGAACACCAACAAGGTCAAGCTCACCGACGCCACCATCGATGCCAACGCCCGGTTCTTCGCCACCCGGGAGGAGGTCCCCCAGTACGCCTATACCATGGGCATCGGCGGCATCATGAAGGCCAAGCGGGTGCTGCTGGTGGTCAACGGCAAGAATAAAGCCCAGGCCGTGAAGGACTGCTTCTTCGGCCCCATCCGTCCCCAGGCCCCCGGCTCCATTTTACAGCTGCACCCGGACTTCACGCTGGTTGCCGACGAGGATGCCCTGTCCCTGGTAAAGGATCTGCTGTAAAGCCCCAATCCCCTGTATTTTCGGATGCAGGGGATTTTCCATAAAAAGGAGAGAAATCAATGGACAAGGAATTTTTAATGGAGCTGCTGCGCTCCAACAGCGTCTCCGGCAGCGAAACGGAAATTGAGAAAAAGATTTATGACCATATGCAGCCCATTGCCGACAGCGTCGGCGTGGATGAAGTGGGTACCGTCACCGCCGTGCTGAATCCTGACGCCCCTTTCCGGGTGCTGCTCACCGGCCACGCCGATGAGATCGGCCTGATGGTCACGGCAGTAACCCCGGAGGGCTTTCTGAAGGTGACCAATATCGGCGGCGTGTATGCCACCTGCTATCCGGGCCACAAGGTTCGTATCCATACCAAAAACGGCATCGTCTACGGCGCGGTGGTGAACACCCGGGAGCTATGCAAGAAGGAAGATTTGAAGGCCTCCGATCTGACCATCGACATTGGGGCCATCGACAAAGAGGATGCCCTGAAGGCCGTATCCTTGGGAGACACGGTGAATTTTGATACCGATGTCCGGGAGCTGCTCAACGGCCGGATCACCGCCCGGGCCATGGACGACCGGGTGGGCGCCTACATCGTCATGGAGGCGCTGACCCTTGCAAAGCAGAAGGGCGTGTCCATCGGCGTCTATGCCGCCTCTACCACCGGGGAGGAGACCACCGGCAACGGCGCGTATTTCACCGCCTCCCGGGTCCGACCCAATATCGCCATTGCGGTGGACGTGACCTACACCAGCGACTACGCGGGCATCGACGTGGGCCTGACGGGAGATATCTCCGTGGGCAAGGGCCCCGTGATCTGCAACAATCCCTCCATCCATAAAAAGGTGAATGAGCGCCTGCTGGAGGCGGCGGAAAAGCTGAAAATGAGCGTGCAGATTGAGGCAGCCAACGGCTATACCGGCACCGACGGCGACATCATCCACCGCACCGGCCTGGGGGTGCCCTTCGCCCTGGTGTCCATCCCCCTGCGCTATATGCACTGCCCGGACGAGGTGGGCTCTCTGAAGGATATCCAGGACTGCGCCGAGCTGCTGGCCCAGTTCCTCTGCGACTGCAGATCGGATATGAACCTGAAGCCCTTCTGATGCTCCACGGAGCGTAGATTGAAAGAAAAAAGACATGGTATTGTGATTCCGAAAGGAAGCAATACCATGTCTTTTTATCAGATATCCATCACCAGCTCCACCGGGCAATGGTCGGAGCCGAAAATTTCGGAGCGGATGGACGCCTCCCGGATTTGGGGAGAAACCCGGTTGGACACCAGAAAATAGTCGATCCGCCATCCGGCGTTCTTTTCCCTTGCGTGGAACATGTAGCTCCACCAGCTGTAGGCTCCGGTCAGGTCGGGGTAGAGGTGCCGGAAGGAATCCGTAAAGCCGCAGTCCAGGGTTTTCTGGAAGCTCTCCCGCTCCTGATCGGAGAAGCCTGCGTTGCCCCGGTTGGCGGCGGGATTTTTCAGGTCGATCTCCTTGTGGGCCACGTTCAGGTCGCCGCAGAGAATGACCGGCTTTTTTTCATCCAGTCCGGTGATGTAAGTCCGGAAGGCCTCGTCCCATTTTAGCCTGTGGTCGATTCTCGCCAGCTCCCGCTGGGCGTTGGGGGTGTAGCAGGTGATGAGGGAAAAGCCGGGATATTCCAGGGTAATCAGCCGCCCCTCGGTGTCCAGCTCCGGCACTCCCACGCCGTAGGTCACGGACAGGGGTTCCTCTTTTGCAAAAATCGCGGTGCCGGAATAGCCCTTCTTTTCGGCGTAGTTCCAGTAGGCGTGGTAGCCGGGCAGGGGAAGGGAGAGCTGTCCGTCGGAAAGCTTGGTCTCCTGCAGGCAGAAAAAGTCCGCATCGGCGCTGTCAAAAAATTCCTGAAAGCCCTTTCCAAGGCAGGCCCGCAGGCCGTTTACGTTCCAGGATATGAATTTCATAGGGGAATCCTCCGTTTCTCTTTATGGTATCAGGAATCGGGTACATAATCATCTACCAGGAGCATGCTGTTTCTCCGGATGGTAAGGCTCTTTTCGCCGCAGGAGACGGTGACGGTCTGCACGCTCGTCAGCTCAAAGCAGGTCATGCTCAGGCAGGAGCAGCCAAGGGTGAATTGGTGCTCTGCCAGGGCCAGGGCCTCCACGGATACCTCCAGCAGGAAAGCGTCCCCCTCCACCCGGGCGGACAGCAGAGTCGTTCCGGCAGGGAAGGGATTCACCAGCCCCTCGTCGATGGGGCCGGAAAAGAACTCGCCCATCAGGTATTCAAGGTCATCCATATGACCGGTGCCGTCCATGGCCTCCCAGGTGATTACGCTGTCGGCGTAGCCGTAGTCGTATTCTGTTCTGGGATAGTAAAAATACACCGGGTCAAACAGGGGTTTTCCGCTCCTTCCGCAGCCGGAAAGCAGGAGCAGGCACAGCAGTGCAGCGGTCCATTTTTTCATAGGGCGGCCTCCGTATCGAATAGGGGGAAGGTGACGGTGAAGCAGCTGCCCTGGCCCTCCCGGCTTTCGGCCCGGATGGTACCGCCGTTGTTCTGGACAAAAGCGTAGACAATGGACAGCCCCAGTCCGCTGCCGCCGGTGGCCCGGGAGCGGGACTTGTCCGCCCGGTAGAACCGCTCGAAAATGTGGGGCAGGGCTTCCTCCGGGATTCCCAGACCGGTGTCGCTGACGGTGAGCACGGCATTGTCGGCGTCCCGGTTCAGATGTACGTTCAGAATACCTCCCGGGACATTGTATTTGATGCCGTTTTCCATCAGATTGAATACAATTTGGTACAAATCATCCTCCAGAATCAGCACGGGGCAGTGCTCCTCCAATTCCAGCCGGATGGTCACCCCGGCAGCCTGGGCGGTGGGAAGCAGGATTCTGCTGACCCGGCGGACGGTGGGGGCCATGTGAATGATTTCCACTTCGTTGCCGGGCTCGCTGTCCAGCTTGGTCAGTGTCAGCAGCTTTTCCGTCATACGGTTCAGCCGTTCGGCCTCGGCGCCGATGTCCGCAGCAAATTCCCGCATGGTTGCCGGGTCCATGTCGTTTTGCAGGATGGAATCCGCCAGCAGCTTGATGGAGGCCAGCGGAGTCTTGATTTCATGGGAGGCGTCCGCCACAAACCGGGTGCGCTTTTGCTCTGAAATCTGCAGCCGGTCAGTCAAATCATTGAATTCCCGTCCCAGCAGGGCCAGTTCGTCGCTGCCTCCGATCACTACCTTGTGGCTGTAGTCTCCACTCTGGATGATTCTCAGGGAATTCATGATCCGCCCCATCCGCAGGCCAAAGCGGGTGGAATAGACCAGAGAAAACAAAATCACAAAGAGCTCCAGCAGGGCGGTAATCTGGAACACATGTACCTGAAGGCCCCGCACCAGCGCACCCCGGGCGGGGTCGTATTCCGTCATGTAAACACTGCCGGTCGTCCTGTCCCCATGGGTGATGGGTGTGGAGGCGCGGCAGATGATCACACCCTTTTGGTAATCGCCGTCAAACACATCGCCTCCGTCCAATGCCTGTAAAACCTCCGGCAGAAGGACCCGCTGCCCCGGCGCAAGGCCGGCACTGTCATAGACCGCGGTGCCGGAGGAATCGGTGACAATCAGCCGGGTGACCGTCAGGCTTTCCATTTTCCCCAGGATCTGGGAAACGGTGAAGGCATCCAGCTGCTCCATGGTACCCAGCTCATCGGCGGCAAGGTGGCATTTTTCCACCAGAGAGTTTTCCTTGCTTCGATAGATCAGCCGCCGGCTGATGACAGAGCAATACAGGTTCAGAAAAATGAGCACAACCAGCGTCACCGCCACATAGGTCATGGCATAGAGGAACTGGGAACTCCGGTAGCGGTGGCTGAGGATATTATTGTTTTCGGAAGTAATAGCCAACACTCCATTTCGTCAGAATATATTTTGGCTCCGCCGGGTTTTCCTCCAGCTTTTCCCGAAGCCTTCGGATGTGAACGTCTACGGTGCGGCTGTCGCTGCGGTTTTCATCCCCCCACAGCTGCTCCAGCAGGGCCTCCCGGGAGAAGACCTGGTTGGGATTCTTCATCAGAAATTCGACCAAATCAAATTCCTTGGCGGTCAGCTCCACTGTGGTGCCGTTTTTGCGGGCATTGCGGCTGCCGGGGTCCAGACTGATGGGGCCAATGGTCAAAAGCCTGCCGCCGGGCTGTCGGAGCTCCATGCCGGACCGGCGGAGCAGCGCCCGGACGCGGGCTTTCAGCTCCAGAATATTGAAGGGCTTGGTCAGATAGTCGTCCGCACCGCAGTCGAAGCCCGTCAGCTTGTCTGAGTTTTCGGATTTGGCGGTGAGGATGATGATGGGGACGGTGGAGAATTCCCGGATTTTTTTGCAGGCGGTCAGCCCGTCCATCTGGGGCATCATCACGTCCAGGATCACAAGATCCGGCTTTTCCTCCCGGGTCAGCCGAATGGCATCCAGTCCGGTGCTGCCGCAGATCACATCGCAGCTGTCGCTTTGCAGATTGAAGCGAATGCCTTTGACAAGCAGAGCTTCATCATCGACAACCAGAATTTTCATGGAATTCCTCCTTTTTCACAGAATTTCGGGGCAGAACTATTCATTGACTGCGGGTCAAAAAACTGATATAATGTCTTGGATCTATCGAATGAACGCAGCCAAATTGTCGTTTGGCGTGTACGCCACTGTAGGAGGCTATTAGCCTCCCGCCTGGTCGCCAAACTGAGTGTTTGGTTGAATGGTAACATGTCCGATGTGGTGCGAATTTGCCGAACCTGGCCGGTGGTTATGGGTTTGTACTGCGCGGGAGGATGATATCCTCCCTACAGTTGGCACGGTGATGATTGAAACCGGGTCGCGTTCAACCGAACATCATAACGCCAAACACCAATTTGCTGGGCAGTACTGGTCGAGGGGCCCAGGAACTGTGGGTTGATTGCCCAGCGTTCGTATTGCCCAGAGTTCGTAACGAATTGGCCGCGGGCCCTGCCCGCCAAACACCAATTTGCCGCTTACCATCGGGGCGGCAGATCATTTCCGTCAAATGATGATTGGATGCAAACAGGATACATCCACCGGTTAGGATTATCCTGAAGAAGGGAGCCGGAGGTTCCTCACGGTTATTATACACGATTTTTCTCACCCGGACAAGTCCGGCGCTGTGAGAAATGAGGGAGAATTATGAAAAAACGATCCAACCTTTTCCGCCTGGCCGCATTCGTGCTGGCACTGGCTTGCCTGTTTCCCGCTGCCCTGGCGGAGCAGCCGACAGAGGAAACCCAGTATGTCATTTCCGATGGCCCGTCGGCCAGCTCGGAGCTGGCCTTCGGCAGCGTCTGTGTGCTCAACGGCTGCCGCACCATCGACGGCTATGTCCCTCTGGGCGGCTCGGACCGGCGGCTGGACACCGCACAGGCAGCGCTGGCCTTTGAACGCAGCACCGGTACCCTGGTTTATGCCTACAACCCGGATGCGAAGTTGGCCCCCGGCGGCCTGACCAAGCTGGTCACTGCCCTGCTGGCCATTGAATACTGTGACCCGGAGGATGTGGTCACCGTGAGCAGCCGCAACATTTCCCGTCTGCCCGGAGGCACTCAGAATGTGGATTTGAAGGAAGCTGAGCAGCTGACTGTGAATGATCTGATTCACTGCCTGATCATGCAGGGCGCCAATGACGCGGCTATTGCTCTGGCGGAGCACATTGCCGGCAACCAGGAAGCCTTTGTCTCCATGATGAACGGCCGGGCCCGCCAGATGGGCTGCACCAGTACCAATTTTGCCAATGTTCACGGCCTGGACAATTCCCAGAATTACACCACTGCCCGGGACATGGCCCGCATCATGCTGGAGGCGACCAAAAACGAGAAATTCCGCGACCTGATTTCCGAAACTTCCTATACGGTTCCGGAGACCAACCGCTCCAAGGAGCGTTCTTTTGAGTCCCAGAACTACCTGGTGGACAGCAAGAACATTCAGAAATTCTACGATACCCGGGTCACCGGCGGTATGCAGAGCGCTTCCTCCGGTGCCGGCGCCAGCTTGGTCTGTACAGCGCAGTACCGCAATATGGACATGATTTTCGTGGTCATGGGCTGTACCCGCCAGATGTATGAAAACGGCTGGCAGGTGAAGGTCTACGGTAACTTTGAAGAGGCCCAAAGCCTGATCAATTTCGTGTTCAACACCTTCAAATCCAATCGGATTCTCTACAATGGCCAGGCGCTGAAGCAGTTCAGCATTTCCGGCGGCGAAAGCAATGTGGTGGCAGAGCCCCACCTGGATTTGGACAGCGTGCTCCCCGCCGATGCCCAAATGGACAATCTGATTATGGAATACAAGGACAAGGGCCTGACTGCCCCCATCAACAAGGGGGATATTGTGGCCACGGTGGAGGTGTGGTACCGCAATACCTGCCTGCACGAGGCGGAGCTGTACGCCATGAATGAGGTACGTACCACTTCCAATTCCGGCTTGAAGGTGCTGGGCGGCGCGGACCGCAGCGGTTCCGAGTCCCGCATTTCCCGGTACGCATTGATTGTCTGCCTGGTGATTCTGGTGGCGGTAGGCGGTTATCTTGCAATCAATTCCTTCCTGCGCGCCCGCCGCCGCGCCCAAATCCGCCGCCGCAGAGCCAAGAACGGGAGGCGGTATCCGTAATGCTGAGTTGGCAGGAACTGGAGACGCAATGCCGGGGCTGTACGGCGTGCCCTCTGTGTGAAACCAGGCACAATGTCGTTTTCGGCGTGGGAAAGCGGGATGCGGATGTGATGTTCGTGGGTGAAGGCCCGGGTGAACAGGAGGATTTGAAGGGAGAACCCTTTGTGGGGCCCGCCGGACAGCTGCTGGATGATATGCTTTCCATCATCGATATCGACCGCAGCAATTGCTATATTGCCAACATCGTCAAGTGCCGCCCGCCCAGAAACCGGGATCCTCAGGATGCCGAGCAGGACGCCTGCATCGGCTATCTGCGCAATCAGTTTGCCCTGGTGCAGCCGAAGGTGATCGTCTGTCTGGGCCGCATTGCCGCTCTGCGGCTGATCGATCCCAATTTCCGCATCACCCGGGAACACGGCCAATGGGTCCAGCGCAGCGGCATCTGGCTCACCGCCCTCTACCACCCCTCCGCCCTCCTCCGCGATCCAACCAAACGCCCGGAAACCTTCGACGATCTGCTCACCCTCCGGGCAAAACTCAGGGAATTGGGGTTCCGTCCGTAAAAAAAGATTGACATTTCTCTCATTTGCCGATATAATGGCATGGCATCGGGAGAATGCTAGTGTAGCACAGTCGGTAGTGCATCTCACTCGTAATGAGAAGGTCGCCTGTTCGAGTCAGGTCACTAGCTCCAATGAAACCGCCGTTTTCACCACGAAAGCGGCGGTTTTTCTAACTTTTTAGGGCGGTTTGAAAGGCCATATAATTGCCTTGGCGTTAATTTGGCGTTAATTTTTTGAAGCCGTGATTTTTTGAGAAAAATGGGAAATTGAAAAACCGGATTTTCCGAACTTTTTTGAATCACTTTTATTTCGCCGAAAAATGGCTGAAATAGGGGCGGAAAAATTCAACATCCTATAATTCCGGCGAAATCAGAACTTTTTAGGCATTTTTCTTTTGAAACAAAACTTTCTGTTTTTGCATGAAACCGAAACTTTTCAGAAGATACCAAAAATGACGATCTGGCCGTGTATTTGGCGTTATTTTTTCCGGTGGAAAGGCCAGATAGCTGCTTCAATTATAAAACAAAGCACGAGGGACAGTCAACCCTTCGTGCTTTGTTTTTTATCTGAGGCTTTATTCACCAGTCTTGGAGAGCATACTTTCCAGAGCATTGGATGCTGTTCTGTCGTTCTCCTTTAATGCGTGGGTATAGATGTTCATGGTCGTGGAAGCCTGTGCATGACCCAAACGATTGGACACGGTACGAACATCCTGATGAGCGGCGATCAGCAAGGTAGCCGAGGTATGGCGCAGTCCGTGGAAAGGAATATGTGGGAGCTGCTCCGAGGGCCCCTTGCCAATATTGTAGCGATCAATGGCATCCTGGAAGGTCACATAAGGTGTGGAGTAGCACATCATGGAGCCATCGGATTGGGTAAAGAGCCAATCGTTACCCTTCCAGTAAGCACCCATAGCCTCTTTTGTTTTGGCTTGCTCTACCATCATATTGTGAAGCCGCTCTGTCAGGAAGCTGGGGATGCTGACTTCTCGACGGGAGGTTTTTGTTTTCGGTGCTTTGCAGACCTGCTTTCCGTTCACAACAGTTGCGGCTTTTGTAACGCTGACCGTGCTGTTTATAAAGTCGATGTCGGACCATTGCAGTGCCAGCAACTCCCCTTTGCGCAGACCGGAGTATACTGCCAGATTAAAAAGAACTCTGAGCTGCTCCGGCATGGTTCTGGTCAGCGTGTAGTCACCAACTTTGTACTGGATACCAGTGTCATCAACTCGGCTATGCCCCCGTGTATAGATTTTGTAGGGCTTCTCAATGGAATCAAGAAAGCAGCCTACCTGCGCTGGCGTGAAGAACTTCAGCTTATCAGCCACATCCTCACCATGCACCCGAACCTTATCGCAGGGATTCCGATTCAGGACTTCCCAATCAACGGCAGTTTTCAGAATCGAGGAAAGGACATTTGCTGTTTTGGCTATTGTTCCCTTGCTGTATCCACCGGGCTTTCCATCCCGGCGGACACCGTCTTTTGTCATCGCTACATAGAAGGCATTGATGTTGTGAGGTTTGATATCGGTCAGGATCATGTGTCCGAGCATGGGAAGAATCTTGTCATCAATTTCAGCGTTGTACTTTTCCAGTGTACCCGGCTCCAGATTCTGAGAGGCGTATTCTTCTCTCCATCTCTCAACAAACTCACGCAGGGTGGTTTTTTCTCCCGCAAGAACCAAACCGTTTTTTACCCGGTTCTCAAACTCGATGGCAAATGCCTGGACAACCTTTTCCTTTTTCTTCGGAGATAGATCTTTCGGGGGTGTAAAAGTGGTTGTTTCTCTTTTTCGATGTCCGTTCAGGTCGAAACCAGCATATACGGAAATTTGGTATGTACCATTGCGTTCTCTGATTGTTGCCATGGAACTGGCTCCTCCGTTTCTTTAGGATTGTACAACTACTATACTGTGATTATCGAATTTTCACCACTTTGTCATAAGCTGAACTTTTTAAGGATAAAAGCACGGATTTATATTGTTTAATCGGGATTTTTATTAAAATGGAGAAACATTGGCGCTGCTGAATAAGGACAATACCTGGTCGAGGTTTACGAGGTGCTTATTGCCGGTTTTGATAGAAGGGATAGTCCCATCAGCGATTAGCTTACGAAGGGTGTACTCAGTTATTTGCGTATCGGGATCGAGCTGCTTGAAATAGTCGGCAGCTTGCTTGATGCTTCGGATTTTGCACATATTTTTACCTCCTGTGTCATGGTTCTTTTGATTCATCAAAATCACATGGATGTGCTGGGAGAAGTACCCCCCAGCACACGGCATCTGACTTTGATTGCTGCTGCTCCAGTCGATTGGTATGTCATTAACATCAAACTCGCGAGGCAGCAGACTTGTCGGAATGCCATAAAAAGTATCCGTCATATTGTATTCACTCCCTGACGGTGGGCGCAGTAAAGGCTGTCTCTGGCGAGACGATCATAACTCCAATACTCCGCTGCCTGTGAAAGCTAGCAAAAGCATCAGGGCTTCCCCCTAGTCCTTGGGAGAGCGTGAGCAAGTATCTTTAACCACTACAAGGTCACGGCATACCCGCTTGCCAATGCGGGTGTTACGGCTGCGTTGATTCGCTCGGATGGCGTTTCATAGATCACCCCCTGAAGAAACCCATCGTCCCGGCGACGCTCCTGAAGTGCTGCTTGTAGTTTAGATAATATGAAATGACCTCTCACTTGCAAAACGTGGATTTACCTGTCATAC
>JBJDYM010000012.1:0-2486 GCA_051867315.1 Faecousia sp. | reverse complement strand
GAATAAAACCATCACAGAGGAGGATTCCCCTTGAAAAATCTGCGCGGATACTTGACCGCCGCCATTTTTGCCGGCATTACCTATGTACTTTCTCTCTACGGCAAGCAGTTTTCGGCCCTGATCGATATGGTATACCCCTACGTCATCCGCACCCTGGAGGCAACCTTAGCCACCTGGAGCAGCCAGGTGGATTTTTTGCTCTGGCAGTTTTTGGCCGTTGCCCTGGCGGTGGTGCTGATCGCGATTCTGGTGATCGTCATCATCACGAAAAAAAGCGTGATCCAGTGGTTTGGCTGGGTCCTGGCCGCTGTCAGCTTCGTTTTTATGCTCCATACCCTGGTTTACGGCATGAACTACTATGCCGGTGATCTGGCCGACGACATGCGGATGGAGGTTTCCGGCTGCACCCTGAGCGAAATCGTGGAGGCCACCGAATATTACCAGAGCCAGGCCAACGCCCTGGCCACCCAGATGAACCGGGACAGCACCGGCCGTCTGGCCTTTGAGGACTTCGACACCCTGGCCGCCCGGGCGGGAAAGGGTTTTGAATATCTGACCTATCAGCGGTTCTTCCCGGTGTTCGCCGGCTCCACCCTGCCGGTGAAAAAGCTGGGCTGGGCGGATATGTACAGCTCCATGGGCATCACCGGCTTCACCTTCCCCCTCACCGGCGAGGCGGCGGTGAATCCCCAGATTCCGGCCTCGGCGCTGCCCTTTACCATGTGCCATGAAATGGCCCACCGGATGTGCATCGCCTCGGAACGGGACGCCAATTTCGCCGCGTTTTTGGCCTGCTCCTTCAACAACAACCGGCAGTACCAGTATTCCGCCTATTTCATGGCCTACCGCTACTGCTACACCGCCCTTTACAGCGTGGGCCAGTCCACCTCCATCGACCCCAAGCTGGTGATGGAGGCCGCCAGCGAGGCCAACCGGATCGCGGGCAATGTGAATGACTACCTGCGCCGGGACATGGAGGACTATGACCAGTTCTTCCGCAGCCGCAAAAACACCTTCGCCACCGACGTGGCCGACTCCGTCAACAACGCCTACCTGAAAGCCAGCGGCGAATCCTC
The DNA here is from genome assembly GCA_051867315.1 of Faecousia sp. GTDB lineage: Bacteria > Bacillota > Clostridia > Oscillospirales > Oscillospiraceae > Faecousia. The sequence continues at coordinate 1,410 of JBJDYM010000012.1, read as the reverse complement.
CGGCACCGCCTCCTACGGCCAGGTGTGTGACCTGCTGGTGAACTGGCACATTCAGGAAGTGGTGCTCCCCGCCATCGCGGTGGAGGAGAGCCGGTTCGATCCCTACGACGAGACCCAGGTGGATCTCAGCGGCATCGTAAACGCCAGAGGATACTGACTATGGATGCAATGCGTCAAGCCCTGGAAGCAGGGCTCCCGGAGCTGGGCCTGAGCCTGGCCCCGGAACAAATCACCAAGCTCTGCGATTTCGGCCGGGCGGTGGTGAAGCAGAACGAAGTGATGAACCTGACCGCCATCACGGAGCCGGAGCAGGTGGCAAGGCTCCATCTGCTGGACAGCCTCACCGTGCTCACAGCAGCGGAGCTGACAGGCAAAAGCCTTATCGACGTGGGCTGCGGGGCGGGCTTTCCCGGGGTGCCCCTGGCCATCGGCTGCCCCGGGGCCCACATCACCCTGCTGGACAGTTTGGGCAAGCGGGTCCGCTGGCTGGAGGAAATCCTCCCCACCCTGGGCATCCGGGCCGAGTGCGTCACCGCCCGGGCGGAGGAAGCGGTGGAATCCCGGCGGGAAAATTACGACTTCGCCGCCAGCCGGGCTGTGGCACGGCTGAATATTCTGCTGGAGCTTACCGCCCCCTACGTCAAGGTGGGCGGCATGGTGATTGCCATGAAGGGCGCGGCGGCCCGGGAGGAGCTGGATGAAGCTGCAGGAGCCATCAAAAAGCTGGGCCTCAAGCTGGAGGAGGTCCGCCAATCCCCCCTGGAGGGCCACAGCCTGATTTTGCTGCGGAAGATTTCCCCCACCCCCAGGCAGTACCCCCGGCGCTACGCCAGGATCAAGCAGGCGCCACTGTGAACCGGCACACTTGACTTTTTCACTGCCCGTGCTATAATGAACATAGAAAAGGGCGCTGCCGATAGACGGTTCGCTCCCCCTTTGTTTGGTTAAAGAAGTAACCGCACTTGTTGGGAACTGGGGCGGTTACTTCTTTTTATTCTGAAAAATCTGGATAAACAGATTCACCAGGCTGACGATTAGGGTACAAAAAACAAACAAATCCGTATATGTAACCAAATCATCCACCCCCTTTCCGCAAAGGACAGGGGGCAAGAAGTCACCCCCTGAATCGGGGGAGTAAACCGCCTACCACTACTGGCAACGCCCTGGTTCCGAAGAACCGGTTTTATTCTACCAAATGGGGCAAAAAAGTCAAGCAATCATTCCCCGATCGTATGGACCGGCACACTTGACTTTTTCACTGCCCGTGCTATAATGAACATAGAAGAGGGCGCTGCCGATAGACGGTTCGCTCCCCTTTAGCTACTGTAAGAAGTAACCGCTAAGTTGGGGAACTTTGGGGCGGTTACTTCTTTTTATTCTGAAAAATCTGGATAAACAGATTCACCAGGC
>JBJDYM010000011.1:0-2494 GCA_051867315.1 Faecousia sp. | reverse complement strand
CTGCTGCGAAAAACGGGCGTGGGCATACATCGAGGGCAAATGATCACCTCCAGTGATACTGTATCTCCCGCCTCCCTCACGCGGGAGGAAGGGAAACACACGATTATTCTACAACAGATTCTCCGATTTGAACAGGGGGAAAATGAAAGTTTTTCTCTTTTTCCTTCGTTGCATTGATTTTGGAATGATGGTATAATGAAACGCGTTGAAATGCTTTCGTTTGTAAAAATACAAATTGTTGTTTTGCGAGTTGAATGGTATCAAGGAACGACACGCAGCAGGCACGGACGCCATGGTGCAACCCGATGCGAAGAGGTGCAAGGTAATACCAGGTACGCTCTTCGCCGAAACCTTCCCAAAAACGGAAATGCCTGCTGCCCAATCCCTCAGTCAGCTTCGTTTACACAGAGGAGCCATGGGCGCTGCCGCGCCAGTGCGTGAAACAACAATTGATCGACCTGGAGGAGATTATGATGGCGACAAGAAAGCTTTACTATGAAGATTCCCACATGGAGCGGTTTACTGCCCGGGTGGTTTCCTGTACCCAGGGGGCCAAGGGGTATGAGATCATTCTGGATGCCACGGCCTTCTACCCCGAGGGGGGCGGACAGGCGGCGGACACCGGCATCCTCGGCGGCGCCGCGGTGCTGGACACCCGGGAGCGGGGGGAGGAGATCGTCCACCTGTGCGACCGGGCGCTGGAGCCGGGCAGCCGGGTGGAGGGCCGCATCGACTGGGAGGCCCGGTTTGTCAGAATGCAGCAGCACTCCGGGGAGCACATCGTCTCCGGCATTCTCCACCGGCGCTATGGGTGCAGCAACACCGGCTTCCACATGGGCCAGGAGCGCACCGTCATCGATTTTGACGCGGTGATTCCTGCTCAGGCCCTGTCGGAAATCGAACAGGAGGCCAACCGGGCGGTGTGGCAGAATCTGCCGGTGAAATGCTGGTATCCTTCCCCCCAGGAGCTGCCTCAGGTCCCCTACCGCAGCAAAAAAGCGCTGCCCTGGCCGGTGCGGATCGTGGAGGTTCCGGGCTTTGACTGCTGCGCCTGCTGCGGCACCCATGTGAAGGCCACCGGGGAAATCGGCCTCATTAAGCTTTTCTCCGCCGTGCCCTTCCGGGGCGGCACCCGGATCGAAATGGCCTGCGGCATTCCGGCGCTCTCCTACTTAAACCGGGTGCTGGAGCAGAGCATCCGGGCCGGGCATGTGTTCTCCGCCCCGGCGGAAGCTGTCGGCGCCGCCGCCGAGGCATTTGCCGAACAGCTGGCCGCCCAGAAATACCGGGTGGTGGAACTCCAGCGGCAGATTTTCGCCGCCATTGCCAGAGAATATGAAAACGCCGGGGATGTGCTCCGGTTCGAGCCGAACCTGGACAGCACCGGCCTGCGGGAGCTGTGCGACACCATCGCCCAGAGCTGCGGCGGGAGAGCGGCGGTGTTCTCCGGCCAGGACGGCCAGGGCTACGGCTACTGCCTGGTGACCCGCCAGGGGGATCTGCGCCAGCTGGGAAAGGAGCTGACCACAGCCCTCGGCGGCCGGGGCGGCGGAAAGCCCAATTTCCAGCAGGGCCGGGTCAGTGCCGCCCAGGCGGAAATCGAAGCGTTTTTCCGCGGAAAATGATGGTTCCTTAAAAAGTTCACAATTACGCCTATATTTTTCTTGCGCCCTGTGCTATAATTCCTTAAATTGGTTTATTGTGCCATGAATACATCCCACGGAAAAGGAGACTGAAATGAGTCTTATCACCAAAATATTCGGAACCCGCTCCCAGCGGGAAATCAAGAAGATCCAGTCCACGGTGGATAAAATTCTGGGGCTGGAGGAAGCCTACAAGCAGCTCAGCGAGGAGGCGCTGAAGGACAAGACCCGGCAGTTTCAGCAGCGGCTGGAGAAGGGCGAAACCTTGGACGACATTCTGCCCGAGGCCTTTGCCGCCGTCCGGGAGGCGGCGGACCGGGTGCTGGGCATGCGGCCGTATCCCGTGCAGCTCATCGGCGGCGTCGTGCTCCATCAGGGCCGGATCGCCGAGATGAAAACCGGCGAGGGCAAAACCCTGGTGGCCATTCTCCCCTGCTACCTGAACGCCCTGACGGGCCGGGGGGTGCACGTGGTCACGGTGAACGAATACCTGGCCAAGCGGGACTCCGAGTGGATGGGCAAGGTCTACCGCTACATGGGCCTGACCGTCGGCCTGGTGATTCCCGGCATGACGCCGCCCCAGCGCCGGGCCGCCTACGCCGCCGACATCACCTACTGCACCAACAACGAATTGGGCTTCGACTACCTGCGCGACAACATGGCCATCTACAAACAGGAGCTGGTACAGCGGGGCCACGCCTTTGCCATCGTGGACGAGGTGGACTCCATCCTGATCGACGAGGCCCGGACGCCTCTGATCATCTCCGGCAAGGGAGAGGATTCCTCCAAGCTCTATGAAATGGCGGACCAGTTCGTCTCCACATTGCACAAAAAGGTCTTCGCCAAAACCG
>JBJDYM010000010.1:0-2495 GCA_051867315.1 Faecousia sp. | reverse complement strand
ACGGCGTAACCACACGCACCTCAAACGTGCTTGTCTACCATTCCAACACTCTCGCAGCTGCCAGAGTATTATAACCGCTGGGGGAAATTTTGTCAACAGGTTTTTCGGAAAAAGGCCGGATATCCATTGTTACAGCAGGCTTCTGCGCTTCCAGATGCGGTAAAGCTCCCATACTCCCATGGCGGCAGCCAGGGGCCAGCGGATGTACCACTGGTCGGGAGCTGCATAGAACAGCACCATGGCCGCTGTCATGACGGCGGAATATTTGACCCAGGTGGACAGGGCGAAGGGATAGTCCTTTTTTCCAAGCACCAGGCGGGAATAGCATTCGTGCATGGCAAGCTGGAGACAATGGGACAGAAGCGTCGCGACTGCTGCGCCGGTCATGCCGAACAGGCGGATGAACGTATAATTCAGCACCAGATTCACCAATGCCGCCGCCACCGTAGCCGCGGCAACCACGCCGGTTTTCTTGTGGTAGAGTTCAAAATTGACCGGGAAAGTGCAAAGGGCATTGACATAATAGCTTGCCGTAAAAACCGGAATCAGCTCCAGGCCCGGCCAGAACTCCCGGTCGGCGTAAATATGGTACACTTCCCGCACCAGCAGCACAAAGCCCAGGGACAGGACCGTAAAAAGCTCCAGAAAATTCTTGCTTTGGCGAACCACATTTTCCCGGCTGCCCTGCTTCATATCGTCGAAGAAAAAGGGAACCCAGCTGTTGTTCAGGGCGTTGAAAATGGTGAACATAATCCCAGCAAGGGTGAACGCCAGGCTGTAAATGCCGGAGTCGGAGGCCCCCGCCATCTGCTTGAGCATCAGGATATCGCTGCTGCCCAGGATGGAATAGGCCAGGTTCTGAAACACCAGGGGGCAGCCCAGGAAAAAGCAGAATTTCCAATACCTCCTGTTGACCGCCTTCCTCCCCTTGGCCAGAATCCAGAGGCAGCCCAGCGTTCCCACCGCTCCGTAGACCAGGGCATTGCCCATAATCCGGCCCAAATAACGCTGCTCCATGGGGGCGTTCAGCACAAATACCAGTGCCACACCCATGGAGACCACCGCGATGAATACGCTGAGCAGCATATTCTTATCGGCTTTAAACTCATAGGTGAATTTGCTGCTTAAAAAATTGACACCGAAGGTTCCAAAGGCCTGCACCAGCAACAGCGCAAGAAGCCAACGGTTCATTTTCAGCGCAGCGGAAATGGGTTCGGCCAGCAGCATAATCAGTACCGAGCCGATGGCAAAGGATAGCAGCGACAGGGTCATGGCCGAGGACTGATAGGCCGGCTGCTCCCCCTCCGAAAATTCCACACGGGCATTGGCAATGGTTACGTTGGTTTGCAGAGACAACACCGTGGCAGTGATCCCTGCCCAGGTCGAGAAGGCAGCCAGGTTTCCATACCCCTGCGTGCCCAGCAGCCGGGAGAACAAGGGCGACGAGATAAACGAGATGCCCTGCAGCAGCAGAATGCTGAGGAAATTGAAAAACGCAATGCGGTTAATACTCTTTTTCATAGACCTTTTCTCATTCTTTTCAGAAAGCGGCCGGTGTTCACCGCCGCAGGGAACAGGCCAAAAGCGGTGAGCGCCACTTCCGCTCTGCTGCGGGCGGAAAACAGATCATAGCCCATCACGAAGGGCAGCTGGGACCGCAGCGCCCGGCGGTACTGCGCATGCTCCCCGGCGAATTTCTGCCGGGTGGCCTTATCCGTCAAATCCAGGGTCTGGACAATGAATTTCTGAGACATGGTCAGAAAATACCGGGCATCCGGCTCCAATTCCGGCAGGGTTCTGCAAATGTCCTCATAGACCTGGGCGGCATGCTGGGGGGCATGGAAGGATTTTTCGGAAACGGAGGTATTTGTGATGCTCTGCTCCCGGTGGAGGTAATGGTAAACGGGCTTTGGCAGCATGGCTGCGCCCCCGGCCAGCAGCACCAGGCGGTAGGTGGTGGGCACATCCTCCACCACCCGGCCCACGGGGTAGCGAATGTCTTGGAACAGCTCCCGGGCGTAGAGCTTGTCCCAGGCGGCGGAGTCCAGGTGGTCCCAGCGGAAAATCCGGCGCACCAGCTCCTTGCCGGGGACGAATTCCTCCCGTTCCGGGCACAGTCCCTTCGTCTGCAGCCCGGAAGCACCGTCCTCATCAAAGCGCCCGGCACAGACCATTTTGGCATCATATTTATTTGCCAATGCCAGCATGACCTCGTAGGCATCCGATTCCAGCCAATCGTCACTGTCCACGAAGGCGAAATAGTCCCCTTTGGCAATGTCGATCCCGGCGTTGCGGGCGTCGCTGAGGCCGCCGTTCTTCTTGTGGATCACCCGGACGCGGCTGTCCTTCGCGGCGAATGCATCGCAGATGGCTCCGCAGCCATCGGGTGAGCCGTCGTCCACCAGGATGATTTCCAGATTGGAATGGGTTTGATCCAAAATGGATTGGACACATTTGGGCAGATACGGCTCCACCTTGTAGATGGGAACAATCAC
>JBJDYM010000009.1:0-2503 GCA_051867315.1 Faecousia sp. | reverse complement strand
ATTACTCGGGGAAATACTGGCTCATGGTATCCAGCGTGATGGCGATGCAGCGCTCGGCGTACACGCCGTCCACGACGCGATCCATCCAGGAGCCGTCCATCAGCTTGTAGCAGGTGTAGGGCGTGCCCTCGCCGAGCATCACGGTGCCGCGGATCATGGAGGTGTTGTCCTCGGACTCCTTGATCTTGTTGCGGATGAACTCAGGCGTATCGACGGTGAAGATTGCAAACTGATCCTTATTTTCCACCTTCTGCAGCGCGATCTCGTCGGAGCCCTGCGCGATGTCGGTGCCGTAGGTCAGGATGCACTTGACGTCCGGATGCTGCAGGAACAGAGCGTCCGCCAGCTCCTGCGCCTTGGTCGCGCCGTCGGTGATGGTCTGCTCGGCCACGTAGACGACCTTCGCCTTGCTGGTCAGCTTCTCGATCTCATGCAGGCCGTCGCTGCGGCGAATGGCGTCGTCGGAGTCGCGCTCCTCGATGATGGCGACCTCAACACTGCCGTCGGCGGCATCCGGGAAGGTCTTCTCGATCCACTCAGCCGCCATCTGGGAGACGACCGCGCCGGAATCGAACTGATCGACGTTGATGCATACGTCGTACGCATCACGCTGCTCGAGCACAGTGCCGATGTTGATGATGAACTTGCCCTGATTGCGCGCAGCAATCGCGGCATCGCAGATCGCGGAGGCGTCCACAGCGAACATGATGATGTAATCCATGTCCATCTGGACGAAGTTCTCGATGTTCTGAATCTGCGTCTGCACGTCGCCGTTGGCGTCAGCGGAGGAATACTTCATGCCGTTGGCGGTGAAATAGGCCTCCATGTCGTCGGACATGCCCGCGAAGAACTCCGAGGACATCATGACCGGGGAGAAGCCGACCTTCTTGCCGGTCATATCCGCGCCCTCTGTATCGGCCATCGCCGGAACGAGCAGGACCGCTGTCATGCACAGCACGAGCAGCATAGCAAGCATTTTCTTCATTTGTGTCTCCACCTTTCAGATTTTTTTTGGATGCTGTTCTGTACGATCCCAACATCCTTTTCTGTCTGTATTGTAGCATTTTCACCAATCCGAATGAAGTGGAAAAAAGTATTATTCGGTGGATATTTTCGCATTTCTTCCGTTTTGCGCGGTCAGCACGGCCACGCAGTCCTGTGCCAGGTTGTCAAGGCTTTTGGAAAAATAGAAGATCCTGATTCCTCGGTCTGCAAGTTCGCGCAGATAGCGCCGCAGCCGCTCCGCCTCGCTGTTCATCATGCCTGCATAGGGGCTTTCCAGCACAATCGTCGCCGGGTGCATCAGCTCATAGCGGTAGATCGAGAGAATCTTGCGCTGAACCCGATCCAGCTCGTCAATGCGGCGAACATCCGCAGGCAGGTGAAAGCGCTCGCGGAAGCGGCGCTCCATGCTGCGCTGCACATGGCGTGAAATCAGACCGAATCGGTTTGACGCCACGCGCTGCGCACAGGGCAGGATGATATTATCGGACAGGCTCATGTTGTCGAGCAGCATGTCCTCGCTCCCCACCGGGATAACGACCGTATCGCCGAGGCGGCAGGTCCCCTCCTCCGGTACGTTAATGTCCAGATATGCCTGCCAAAGCCCCGGATTCTCCCTGCGCAGCCGCCGCAAATAACCCAGAAAGCTCTCCTGCCGCTCCCACGCGGAATCATAAATCCCTCGGAAGAGCCGCCGTCCGTCTGTCTCCCGCCGCTCACCCCAGTGCGGCAATTGGCCGCGCAGCAGCGCCTCGACGTGCGGCGTAAGCCCGGGCCATTCCTTCATGTCCCGTCCATGGTCGATGAGCTGAATCCGCGTCGCGATCGCCGCAAACGGACTGAAGCACTCCGAGACGATGACGAAGCTGACACCCTCGCGATTCTGGCGGCAGATCAGCTCGCACAGCGCTTGCGCTTCCTGCCCCTCGTAATAGTCCTCTGTCGCGTCGAGCACAATCAGCCGTGCGCTGTGCATCCTCGCCTTGAGCAGGCTGAGGCGCACGCGGTCGCACCGGCTCAGGCTCCAAACCATCGCGCCCGGCGGGACGTCGATGCCCTGCCCGCGCAGGAATCCGGCGACCTTTGCTTTGGAGGCTTCATGCCGATAGAGCCGAAGGCTGCATGGCAGGTAACGAATTGCCTCAAGGTTTTCTGCAACGCTCATGCTCTCCACGAGATCCTTTTCCGCGGTGATGGCATACATGCCGTGCTGCCAGAAGGCCAGTCGGTTCAGCGTCATGATCTCCTGCGCATCGAGATACAGCCTGCCGGCCTGCAGCGCACATTCCCCCGCCAACAGGCTGACCAGCGTGCGCGCTCCGCTTCCCGGCGCACCTTGCACATAGACGACGTCACCCCGGTAGACTTCAAGCGCGTAATCGCGCAGTGCCTCCATGCTTCCCTCTTCACGGACGGCTCCGGCAAGCCGCAACACTTCCTCCACAGGCTCACTCCCCAAACTGGTTTTCGTAGCGCGCCCTTGAGAACACGTCTACGGCAG
>JBJDYM010000008.1:0-8475 GCA_051867315.1 Faecousia sp. | reverse complement strand
GGAAAAAATGGGTAGTTTTTTCGTGCATCAGCTCCCACCAGCCCCCGGAAAATTGCTGTTTGGCGATTTCCCTTTGCACCCGTAGACCAAGCTGTCAGCCGCCCGCCAGGTCCGTTAACTGAGCGTTCGCATGAATGGTACAATGTTGGACACAGGTACGAATTCGCCTATCCTGGTTGGTAACGGAAAGCTCGTACTGCGCGGGAGGCTAATAGCCTCCCCTACGGTTGGGTGCGGTGAAAACCTCAAACAACCACTTGTCAGTTTGCGGCGTTAAGCAGATATGTACAATTCAAAAAACAGCCTGTTATTTTTGCGGAGTTTATGATATACTCGTTCAATAAAACAGAGAAAGGGGGCAGCCCCATGTTGAAGCTTTTGATCGGACCGGACTGGACGGCCAACCGGCAGGCGGTGCTTTCCCGCATTGCCCGGGACGTGCGGGAGCGAAAGCCGGGCCGAATTCTGATGGTGCCGGAGCTCATCAGTCACGAAACCGAACGCTTGCTCTGCCGGGAGGCAGGGGACACCGCCAGCCGCTATGCCGAGGTGCTGTCCTTTACCCGGCTGGCCCGCCGGGCTTCCGAGCGGGCGGGCAGCGGCGCCATGGAATGCCTGGACAACGGCGGCCGGGTGGTGGCCATGGCCGCGGCAGCCCGCCAGCTTACCAGCCGTCTGAAGGCCTATGCGGCGGTGGAGACCAAGCCGGAATTTCTGCTGGAGCTGGTGAACGCGGTGGACGAATTCAAGCGCTGCTGCATCAGCCCGGAGGATTTGAAAAAGGCCTCTCTGGAAACGGAGGGCAGCCTTTCCCAGAAGCTGGAGGAACTGGCTCTGCTGATGGAGGGGTATGATGCGCTGTGCAGCCGGGGCAGGCGGGACCCCAGGGATCAGATGGCCTGGCTGCTGGAGCAGCTGGAGCAGGGTGACTACGCCCGGGAGCATGTATTTTACATCGACGGCTTTCCGGACTTTACCCGCCAGCACATGGCGATTTTGGAGCATCTGATCGGAGAAAGTCCTCAGGTCACCGTGAGCCTGAACTGCGACAGCGTGGGCTCCCATCAGCTGGCCTTTGAAAAGGCAGGGCAGACGGCCTCGGAGCTTTACCGCGTTGCTCAGCGCCTGGGCATTCCGGTTCGGGCGGAGCTGATCCCGGAGCGGCAGGACGGACTGCATTTGCTTCGTGCCCGGCTCTACCAGGGGCCGATTCCCACCGGTGAGGCAAAATCCTTTCTGCGGGTCTTCCGGGCGGATTCCGCCTGGGCCGAGGTGATGACCGCCGCCCACACCGTCCGGGAGCTGGTCAGCAGCGGCAGCCGCTACCGGGACATTACCCTGGTCTGCACGGACATGGGCCAATACCAGCCCCTGGTGAATTTGATTTTTCCCAGACTGCATATCCCCATCTACCAGTCCGGCACCGAGGACATTCTGCAAAAGAGCATGATTGCCACGGTGCTCACGGCCCTGGATGCCGCCCTGAGTGATTTTGACCAGCGCAGCGTGTTCCGCTATCTGCGTTCAGCCCTGTCCGGCATGGACCCCGATACCTGCGATTTGGTGGAAAATTACGCCGTTCTTTGGGGCATTCGCGGCAGCCGCTGGACCCAGGAATGGGAAAATCACCCGGATGGCCTGGGAGAGGAATGGACGGAGGATGCCCGGCAGCGCCTGCAAATGCTCAATGACCAGCGCAGCCGGTTCATCGCGCCCTTGGAGCGACTCCGGCAGGGGCTGCGGGATGCGGCTTCTCTTTCCCAAAAGGTGCTGGCGCTGTACGCATTTTTGGAGAACGTGGGCATGGAGCGCCGGTTGGAGCTTCTGGCCCGGGAGCTGGAGGGCAGCGGCGAAGGCCGGGATGCCCAGATTCTCAATCAGCTTTGGGAGATTCTGCTGTCCGCTTTGGAACAGCTGTATGATGTGCTGGGGGATACCCACTGGGAGCCGGAGCATTTTGCAAGGCTTCTGCGGCTGCTGCTGAGCCAGTATGACGTGGGCACCATCCCGCCGGTGCTGGATGTGGTGCAGCTGGGCCCGGTGTCCGCCATGCGCTGCCATTCCGGCCGGCATTTGATTCTGCTGGGCGCCCAGGAGGGGAGCCTCCCCGGCTATTCCGGCTCCACCGGCGTCCTGACGGATCAGGAGCGGGTTGCTCTGCGGGAGCTGGGGGTTCCGCTCACCGGCGGGGCCATGGAGGGTGTCCAGGCGGAGTTCGCGGAGATTTACGGCGTCTTCTGCGGCGCCATGGAATCGGTGCAGCTGTCCTGCTCCGGCAAACAGCCCTCCTTCATCTACCGCCGTCTGGCCCAGCTGGCAGGGGGAGAAGCCCAGCCGGAGGATCCGCTGGGCTTTGCCGACGCCGATGCCCAGGAGGCGGGCGCCTTTTTGGCGGGCTGGAAACAGGAAAAAACTGCGGCACAGCTGGGGGTGCAGGAGGAATACTTGCGCACCCTGGCCCGGGCCAATTATGCGCTTGGGAAGGTCAGCGATGTTAACATCCGAAAACTCTACGGCGACAGCCTGAGCCTGTCCGCCTCCCAAATCGATAAACAGGCCGAGTGCCGCCTGTCCTATTTCCTGAACTACGGCCTGCGGGCCAGGGAGCGGAAGGAGGCCGCCGTGGACCCTGCCGAATTCGGCACCTATGTCCACGCCGTGCTGGAAAACACGGCCCGCTGCATCCGGGATCTGGGGGGCTTCCATCAGGTGAGCCTGGAGGAAACTTTGAACATTGCCCACCGCTATTCCGAGGAATACGCCCGGGAGCGGTTCGGCCAGCTCCAATCGGAGCGGATGGAATATCTGTTCCGCCGCAATCTGCGGGAGCTGGACATGGTGGTGCAGGAGCTCTGGGAGGAGCTGCGGGAATCCGGCTTTGAGCCGGCGGATTTTGAGGTGGCCTTCGGTGCTTCCGAGGAAGGCTCCCTGCCCCCCATTGCCATCCCCAACGGGAAAATCAACGCGATTTTACGGGGCTTTGTGGACCGGGTGGACATCTGGCAGAGCCCCGGAAGCAGGTTTTACCGGGTGGTGGACTACAAAACCGGCAAAAAGGATTTTGACTACTGCGATGTGTTCAACGGCGTGGGGCTGCAGATGCTTCTGTACCTCTTTGCCCTGCGCAGCAGCGGCGGTGAGATATTAGGCGCAAACCCGATTCCGGCGGGAGTGCAGTATTTCCCGGCCAGAGTGCCCTACCTGCTGACCGACGGCGTGCCGGAACCGGAGGAGCTGGAACGGGAGCGCCGCAGACTTTGGAAACGCCAGGGGCTGCTACTCAACGATGAAGCGGTTCTGCGGGCCATGGAGCCGGGGGAGGAGCCGAAGCGCCTGCCCGTAAAGAACAAAAAGGGGGAGCTGACCGGCGACCTGGCTGACCGGGAGCAGATGAAGCTGCTGGAAGGCTATGTCTTCCGGGTGCTGGGAAAACTGGTGGAGGATATCGCCTCCGGCAATGTGGAGCCGAATCCCTACACCCGGGGCAATGCCCACGATGCCTGCCGGTTCTGTCCCTATGGCAGCATTTGCCACAGCGGCAGCGTGGCGGGCCGGCGGAATTACAAAGCCATGGATGCCCAGCGGTTCTGGGAGGAAGTGGGAAAGGAGATGGAAAAGCATGGCTGAAACCCTGACGCCTCAACAGGCCCAGGCGGTACAGAACCGGGGCGGCAAGCTGCTGGTCAGCGCGGCGGCCGGTTCCGGCAAGACCAAGGTGCTGGTGGATCGCCTGCTTGGCTATCTGACAGACCCTGTTCACCCCGCCAATCTGGACGATTTTTTGATCATCACCTATACCAAAGCGGCAGCCTCAGAGCTGCGGGGCAAGATTGCAGCCAAGCTCACGGAACGGATTGCCCGGGAGCCGGAAAACAAGCACCTGCAAAAGCAGCTGCAGCGGCTGTATCTGACCCAGATTTCCACCGTCCACGGCTTCTGTTCCGCCATCTTGAGAGAGTACGCCTACCGCATTGACCTGGCGCCGGATTTCCGGGTGGCGGATGAAGCGGAGTGCATGGATCTCAAAAATACCGTGCTGAAGGATTTGCTGGATCGGGCCTATGAGGAACAAAACAGCCATTTCCGGGAGTTTGTGGATTCCCAGGGCGTGGGCCGCAGCGACGGCGCCGTGCCGGAGATTGTTTTAAAGGTATACGACAGCGCCCGCTGCCACCTGAATCCCCAGGCCTGGCTGGACGGCTGCCTGGAAAACATCTCCCTGGAGGGGGTGACCGATGCCGGACAGTCTCTTTGGGGAAAATTCCTGATGGAGGATTTCTTCTTCTGGCTGGATCAGGAGTTGGCGGTTCTGCGGGGGAGCCTTGCCCGGCTGAAAGCGGATGATGGGGTGGAAAAGCCCATTGAAAATATCGCCGGGCTGATCAGCCAGCTGGAATTTCTCCGCGCCAGCACCACCTGGGACCAACTGCACAGCCGAAAGGAAATCTGCTTCGGAACCCTTCGTTTTTCCGGCAAGACCTACGATCCGGCGCTTGCCGGCCAGGTGAAGGCCGTCCGGCAGGCGGTGAAGGACGAGCTGGAAAAACGGACCCGATGCTTTGCCGATGATTCTGACCAGGTTCTGTCGGACCTGCGCCGGTCCGGGGCGGCGGCTCAGGGGCTTATCGAGCTGGTCCGCCAATTTGATGATGACTACAGCCGGGCCAAACGCAGCCGGAGGATTCTGGATTTCGGAGATTTGGAGCACCGCACTCTGGATTTGCTTCTGGGCAAAAGCAGGACCGGTATCACCGCGGCAGCCCGGGAGCTCAGCGCCCGGTTCCGGGAGATCCTGGTGGATGAATACCAGGATTCCAACGGCGTGCAGGATGCGATCTTTTCCGCCTTGACGGAGGAAAAGCAAAATTGCTTCCTGGTGGGGGATGTGAAGCAGTCCATCTACCGCTTCCGCCTGGCCGATCCTCAGATCTTCCTGGAGAAATATGCGTCCTTTGCCCCGGCGGAGCAGGCGAAGCCCGGGGAGGGCCGGAAAATCCTGCTCAGCCACAATTTCCGCTCCGGGGCAGAGGTGATCAGCGGCATCAACGATGTCTTTTCCCACTGCATGAGCCCGGAGGTGGGAGGACTGTATTACACGGAAGCGGAGGCCCTGCGGGAGGGCGTGCCCCACGTCCCGCTGGAGGATCAGGCCACGGAGCTCTATGTCCTGGAGGTCACCGACGGCGACTCCTATGAAAAGGAGGCTGCCTTTGCCGCAGGCCGCATCCGGCAGATGCTGGAATCCGGCACTGCGGTGCGTCAGGGCGATTCCCTGCGGCCGGTAACGCCGGAGGATATCGTGATTCTGCTTCGCTCTCCCGGCACCATGGCGGAGCCCTTCCGCCGGGCTTTGGAGGCGGAGGGTATCCGCTGCGCCCTGGAAGGGGGCGCCAATTTGATGGACACGGAGGAGGTCAGCACCCTGTGTGCCCTGCTGCAAACCGTGGCCAATCCCCGCCAGGATATCCCGTTGCTCACCGTGCTGGCAAGTCCCGTGTTCGGCTTCACTGCTGACGAACTGGCCGGACTCCGGGCCGGCAGCAAAAAGATCTGCATCTTTGAGGCCCTTTTAAACAGCGGCCAACCAAAGGTACAGGAATTTTTGGATATCTTGTCTCTTCTGCGCCGGAAGGCCCGGTTGGAGCCTTTAACGGCCCTGCTGCAGAGCTGCTTCCTGCTGACCCGGCTGGACAGTGTTTATGGGGCCATGCCCGGGGGCAAGGCGAAAAAGGAGAATCTGCAAACCTTTTATCAGATGGCAGTGGATTTTGAAAAGGGAAATCTGCGCACGCTGGACCAGTTCCTGGAGCACCTGGAAACCCTCCGGGGCAGCCAGGTGGCGGCTGACCGCAGCAGCGCAGGCTGCGTGACCATCATGAGCATCCATAAGTCCAAGGGACTGGAATTCCCGGTGGTGTTTCTCTGCGGCCTGTCCCACCGTTTCAATGCCAGCGATGTCCGCCAGCAGGTGCTCTGTGACAAGGATCTGGGCCTGGGCCTGGCAGTGGCGGATAATCAGAACCGGCTGCGCTACAGCTCCATCTCCAAGCGGGCCATTGCTGCTTCCATCCAGCGGGAAAGCGTCAGCGAGGAGCTTCGGGTCCTCTATGTGGCCATGACCCGGGCCCGGGACCGGCTGGTGATGACCTGTACCATGAAAAATCCCGAAAAGAAGCTGCGCAATCTTTCTGACCGCCTTTCGGCCGGAGGGGAGCGGCTGTTGTGCATGGAGGCCGACTGCCATGGGGACTGGATTCTGACGGCGGCCATGCAGCGGCTGGAGGCGGGGGAGCTGCATGCTCTTTCCGGCCGGCCGGAGAAGCTGTACCTCAGCGATTATCCCTGGAAAATCCGTTTGCTCCAGACGGAGAGCGCCACGGAAAAAGCCTCCGCACTGGCGGAAGAGGAGGTTCCTTTTCCTGCGGAGGCCGTGGAGCAGCTGAAAAAAGGGCTGTCCTTCCGCTATGACCATCTACCCGCCACGCAGGCTCCCTCCAAGCAGACCGTGACAGGCAGAAAGGGCAGAACCCGGGACGAGGAGGTCCAGGAGGACACCCCCGCCCAGCACCGGAGCCAGCCCTGGCGAAAGCCCACCTTCCGGGAGGCACCCAAGGGAGGAACGGCCCGTGGTAACGCCGTCCACAGCGCCATGCAGTTCATCCGTTATGAGGCCTGCGCCGACCTGCCTTCCGTGGAAGCCGAGCTGAGCCGTTTGGTGCAGGCCGGTTATCTCACATCAGAGCAGGGCGGTATGGTGAACCCAAAGCAGATCGTGGCCTTTTTCGCCAGCGACATCGGCAAGAAGCTCCGCAGCGGTACGCCGTACATCCGGGAATTCAAATTTTCCATTTTGGATGCGGGGGAAAATTACGGTGAAGGTTTGGAAGGGGAGCAGGTGCTGCTCCAGGGCGTGGTGGACTGTGCCCTGCTGGAAAAGGACGGCATCACCGTTCTGGATTTCAAAACCGACCGCGTCACCCCGGACACCCTGCCCCAGGCCGTCCGCCGCTACCAGCTCCAGCTGGACACCTACGCCGAGGCCCTGTCCCGGATTTATGAAATGCCCATCAAGGAAAAATATCTCTATTTCTTCCATTTAAATCAGTTCGTGCCGGTATAACGGATTTCCTTCTCAGACAAATTGTTGTTTGGCGGGCAATGCCCGCGGATGATGCCGCACGGGGGTGGTTTTCGTTCCCCCAATACCCGCCCGGTATCGTTTTTGCGGTGATATTTTGAACCGAGACGCCCGATTTTGCGTAGGGAATGCATTTATGCATTCCGCACGTTGTTGTTTTATATCGGTATGTTGAATGGAAAAACGCCCCAAAATGTATTGCGAAATACCTTTCAACAAACCAAGAATGTTATCCAACGTTGCGGAACGGATAAATCCGTTCCCTACGCACACGCCGGAAGGCATCCCATTCGTCTGCCCGCCAAACAACAATTTGTCAATGTGCCAACGAAAGCCGATCAGAGCAAAAAAAGATGAAGCCAGGGGTTCCCGGCTTCATCTTTTTTGGATATGGAGGTTATTTTGCCAGCAGCTGGGGCAGGGTGGTGAAGGAGAACACCCAGATTATCTGATCGCCGGTGTCGGGCCGGTGGTCGATGACGATGTCCTCGCCGCCCGTCCACTGGATGACCAGGGTCACGCCCTGCTCCACCACGGCATCAATCACCCAGTAGGGAATGGTGAATAATCCACTTGCATCAATGGTGATGGTATCCCCGGGGTTGGCAGCCTGAATCTGCCGGACAACCTTCTCCCAGAAGTCGGTCTCGTTGAGGCCGTCAAATACCACGGGCTGCGCGGCAGGATCCACCGTACCGGGAACACCGTTGACGCTGCCGGTGGTGTACAGACCGCTGACATCCACATTGTCCGGCTGCTTTCCCGTGGAATCTTCGGGGTGACCATCGCCGATATCGGCTGCGTTGTCCTTGCCTTCCGCCGTCACCACCGCACCGTTTTTGATGGTGATGTCGCTGCCGGTGCCATAGTTTCCGCCGCCAATACCCGAGCCGCCGCCTTCCGTTTTTTCCAAACTGTCTTCACTCAACGGTGCATCGCCGCCGACAGCAGTCACATTGCCGCCGCTGATGGTGATGTTGCTGCCGTCACCCCCATCACCGCCGCCGATGCCTGCGGCATAATTTCCGCCGGTGGCATTTACCTCGCCGCCGCTGATGGTGATGTCGCTGCCGGTTCCACGGATACCGCCGCCGATGCCTGCACCCCAAATTCCGCCTTGGGCCGTTACCTCGCCGCCGGTGATGGTGATGTTGCTGCCGTCGCCAACCTGACCGCCGCCGATGCCTGCGCCACTATCTCCGCCTTGGGCCGTTACCTCGCCGCCGGTGATGGTGATGTTGCTGCCGTCACCTTTATAACCGCCGCCGATGCCTGCGGCGTCCGTGCCGCCGGTGGCGTTCAGGCTGCCGTCGGTTCCGTTTTCATCGGTAATGGTC
>JBJDYM010000007.1:0-2517 GCA_051867315.1 Faecousia sp. | reverse complement strand
CGGCCTGCCCATCGCGGGAATGGAGGAGCCGGTGCTGGTCTCCGGCACCGACGGCGTGGGCACCAAGCTGCGCATCGCCATGCTGATGAACAAGCACGACACCATCGGCATTGACTGCGTGGCCATGTGCGTCAACGATGTGATCTGCTGCGGCGCACGGCCCCTGTTCTTCCTGGACTATATTGCCTGCGGCAAGAATATCCCCGAGAAGATTGCCGAGATCGTGGGCGGCGTGGCCGAGGGCTGCGTCCGGTCCGGCTCCGCCCTGATCGGCGGTGAGACCGCGGAGCATCCCGGCATGATGCCCGAGGATGATTACGATCTGGCCGGCTTCTCCGTGGGCATCGTGGACAAGAAGAAGATCATCGACAATTCCCGGATGGCGGAGGGCGACGTGGTGATTGCCCTGGCCTCCTCCGGCGTCCATTCCAACGGCTTCAGCCTGGTGCGCAAGGTCTTCGATGTGGAGCACAATCCCGACCTGATGAAGCCCAACGCTGAGCTGGGTGGTAAGTCCATTGCCGAAACATTGCTGACCCCCACCAAAATCTACGTCAAGAGCATTCTGGCGCTGCTGGATCAAGTGGACGTGAAGGGCATCAGCCACATCACCGGCGGCGGCTTCTATGAGAACATCCCCCGCTCCATCCCCGATGGGCTCTGCGCGAAAATCGACAAGAGCGCCGTGAAAATCCTGCCCATCTTCCGGCTGATTGCCGAAACCGGCAATATTCCCGAACGGGACATGTTCAACACCTTCAACATGGGCGTGGGCATGAGCGTGATCGTCCCTGCCGCCCAGGCGGACGAGGCCCTGGAGCTGCTCACCGCCCAGGGAGAGGATGCCTATGTGATCGGCTCCATCGTCCGGGGTGAGGAAAAGGTGATTCTGGAATGAGCGTCAAAATCGCGGTCCTGGTCTCCGGCGGCGGAACCAATTTGCAGGCGCTGATCGATGCCCAGGAAAGCGGCATCCTCCACAGCGGGAAAATTTCCCTGGTGGTGTCCAATGCCGCCGGGGCTTATGCCCTGGAGCGGGCGAAAAAGGCGGGCATTCCCGGCATTACTCTGCTGAAAAAGCAGCTGGGCGGACAGATGGAATTTGAAGCCGCCCTGCAGAAGACATTGGAAGAATACGGCATTGACGTGATCGTGCTGGCCGGCTTCATGACCATTCTCTCCGGCGATTTCACCGCCAAATGGCCCAAGCGAATCCTGAACATCCATCCCGCCCTGATCCCCAGCTTCTGCGGCGCGGGCTTCTATGGGCTGAAGGTCCATCAGGCGGCGCTGGATTACGGCGTGAAGGTCACCGGGGCTACGGTGCATTATGTCAACCATATCCCCGACGGCGGGGAGATCATCGCCCAGAAGGCGGTGGAGGTGCTCCCCAGAGATACCCCGGAAAGTTTGCAGCGCCGGGTGATGGAGCAGGCGGAGTGGATTCTCCTGCCCCAGGCAACGGAAGCCGTCTGCCAAAAGCTGTGTCAGTAAAAATACATCTCGGCTTCATCAAGGCAGATCAATTGTTTGATGATTTGCACCGCCCCTACGGGTGCAGACGAAATTACCAAGCGCAATTTACCGATGCCTTGTGAACCCGTGGCGATCATCATTTGGGAGGATAACATGAACGTTTACGAAATCAAGTCCATGCGTGAGCGCCTGGAGGGCAACACCTATCCCGGCCGGGGCATCGTACTGGGCGTCACCCCTGACGGCAAAAAGGCGGTTGCCGCCTACTTCATCATGGGCCGGTCCGTCAACTCCCGGAACCGCGTGTTCATCCAGGAGCCCGACGGCATTCGCACCGAGGCCCACGATCCCGCTTTGATGAAGGACCCCCACCTGATCATCTATCATCCCGTCCGGGAGGTGGGCAATGGCCTCATCGTCACCAACGGCGACCAGACCGATACCATTTGGGAGTATCTGGCCCGGGGCGAAAGCTGGGAAGCCGCCCTGCGCACCCGCCAGTTTGAAGACGACGGGCCCAACTGGACGCCCCGGATTTCCGGCCTGGTGGCCGGAGACGGCTCCTACAAGCTGTCCATTCTGAAAGCCGCCGATCCCGAAGGCCGGGGCTGTGCCCGGTTCTTCTGGGAGTATCCCGCCACTGCCGGCCTGGGCCACTTCCTGCACACCTACGTTCGGGACGGCAATCCCGTAATTCCCACCTTCCAGGGAGAGCCGGAGCGGGTCTCCATCCCGGAGGACATCGACACCTTTACCCAGGAGCTCTGGACCAATCTGAATGAGGACAACAAGATTTCCCTGTTTGTCCGCTACACCGACCTGGAAACCCATCGGATGGAACAGCGGATTCTCAACAAGCACTGCTAAGAGAAGGAGCAAAAAACGCTATGAAGAATTTCGAACTGAAATACGGCTGCAACCCCAACCAGAAGCCCGCCTCCATCTACATGGCCGACGGCAGCGACCTGCCCATCACCATTCTGAACGGCCGTCCCGGCTACATCAACTTCCTGGACGCCCTGAACTCCTGGCAGCTGGTGA
>JBJDYM010000006.1:0-2535 GCA_051867315.1 Faecousia sp. | reverse complement strand
ATTAAGGTTATCGGCATTCATAAGCACGAGCCCTTGCCTCCCCCGCTGGGGGAGGTGGCAGCCCGAACGGGCTGACGGAGGGGGTGTCCTCGGATGGATGCACCGCCTTTCGGACACTCCCTCAGTCAAAAATCAAAGATTTTTGCCAGCTCCCTCACAGAGGGAGCCAAGGGCTGACATCATATCTAATTGCCATATATGTTTTTATCGGTATGCTTGTTAATGCCGATAACCTTAATTCAAATTTGTCTATTGCTGATGACAGCCGATAAGCATATTATAATTTGCCACCCTGCTGCGTTAAGCCGATCAGCATATCGATCCCGAAAGGGTTGATGGTCAGATCAGCCAGGCCCATTCGGGCCTGGCTGTCCTTTGTCATGTTTGCTTCAATTAAGGCTTCACCAAAATGCCCGTGATATCGGTTTCCGTTTCGCCAATGGTAAAGCTGACGGCCTCGCCGTCGTGGGTCAGCTGGTAGGTGTCGCCGGAGTCACTCTGTGCCAGCAGGTCTTCGATAACGAAGGTGGAGGTTGCGCCGCCCGTGACAAAGACGATGGTGTTAATGCCCTGGGCCTTCAGGGTCTTCATGCCCCCAAGGCTGCCGGTAAGGGTGGCGAAATCCGCGTCCACGGTGATGGTCAGCACGCCGCTGCTCTGCTCGGTCTTACAGGCGAGGTCCTTGCCGTCCTGCCCGACAACCCGATAGAGGGGCGCGGTCTGGGGAGCTTCCTTCCGTACCAGCTTGCTGCCGGGGTCGGGGATGGTGTGGGTCTCGGTGCAGCCGGGGTGGTCGCAATGGGCGGTCTTGGTGCCGTCCTCCGTATAAGTGGCGTTGCCGTCGGATACGTAGTCCGTGAAGCTGTGACCCAGCTCGGGAATTTCTCTCGATTCGTAATGATCGCAGTGATCGCAGTATGCTCGCTCCTCGCCCGCTTCCGTGCAGGTTGCCGCTTTGTAAGTAGTGAAGTCGCCCATGCTGTGACCCTTGGCGGGGTCGGGAATGGTGTCGGTTGCATTCTTGCAGACATCGCAAACGGCAGTTTTCGTACCGTCCTCGGTGCAGGTGGCCAGGTTGTCGGGATCGGGGGTATAGGTGGTGAAGGTGTGATCCTTCAGGGTGCTGTTGGGATCGGTTACAGTCACCGTGGTTTGGCAGTCGACGCAGTAGCCGCTCATGGTGCCAAGGGTCGTGCAGGTGGCATTGTTGAGGGGCGTATACCCGCCGGGGACGTTGTGGCCCTTGGCGGGGATTGTGACCGCCACAACCACGCCGTCAACCTCGTAACCGGCTTCGTGCCCGGCCTCGGTACAGGTGGGTTCCTGCTTCGCAACCGGCGTAGCTCCGGGCACTTTGATCCCGCCCTGATAGGTCAGACTGCCGGGGTTCTCGGTGTCCATATCTTCGCCGGGAGCATACGTGGCAACCCAGCCCTCGTTCAGCTCGCCAACGTACAGGCCATAGCTTTCGCCATCCTGCGGAGCATCGGTGGTCACTTCCGCGTCCTTTCCTTTGACAGCTTCCGGGTGGTTGCCCCTTATATAACCTCCGCCATCGCCGATGGCCGCGCCCGCACCTTGTGACACATTTGGTGCTTCACTATAATAGCTATTACCACCCTGGGCTTTCACCTGGGCATTCCCGGAGACCGTAATATTGCTGCCGGTGCCGTTTCCGTTAAAATTATAGCCGCCGCCGATGCCGGAACCCATTTCGCCGCCGTTCGCGGTCACTTCCGCACTGCCGGTGATGGTGATGTCGCTGCCGCTGCCCCAAGCGCCGCCGCCGATGCCGGAACCGGCAGTGCCGCCGTTCGCGGTGACTTCCGCGCTGCCGGTGATGGTGATGTCGCTGCCGCTGCCAAAATCGCCGCCGCCGATGCCGGCACCCTCAAAGCCGCCCTGGGCAGTGACTTTTGCGCTGCCGGTGATGGTGATGTTGCTGGCGTTGCCGCTTTGGGTGCCGGTGCCGCCAAATTCTTGACCAGAAGTGCCGCCGCCGATGCCGGCACCCAAAGCGCCGCCGGTGGCGTTCAGGCTGCCTGCGGTTCCGTTTTCATCGGTAATGGTCAGATTACCAGTGCTGTTTGCGTCGTCTTTCTCCACACCGGCACGGTGAAAGCCGCTTTGGACGGTATTTTCCCCGTCCAGCTCGATGGTCACATCGCCTTCGCCCGTGATTCGGACAGCCGCTTCACCGGCGATTTCCGGCTCTTTGCCGGTTCCGCCCACATCGATGTTCACGCCGTCCAGGGTGACATTGGCGGAAGCGTTCTCCTTCGCCGTGATGGTGATGGTGTTGGTGGTGGGGGTTTCGCTGTCGCGCTGGGTGATGACAGGGGCACTGTCTCCTTTGCTTGTCTCACCCTGGGTCACGGTCTGCGTGGTGGTGCCGCTTTCATCGGCAGAAGCGTTGACGGTGATATCGCCGTCCTCCAGATACCAGGTATCCGCAAGGGCGGACACCGGCAGGCTGCAAACCAGCAGCAGGGCCATCATGCAGGAAAGAATTCTTCTCAGTTTCATAGGGATACA
>JBJDYM010000005.1:0-34459 GCA_051867315.1 Faecousia sp. | reverse complement strand
GCTGAGCCAAAATCCCTCGCCGTCAGCTCTTGCCGATTTCATCAGAGCTTCCCCAATAGCCTCCCCTGCAGTGGCGTATCCCGCCAAACAGCAATTTATAAATGGGATGCCCTTGTTTGAATCCGCTGGGCAGCGAATGATCCCGTTCGAGTATACCAACCGGAGGGCACAAAGTCAATGCAAGAAAAAATTAAGAAATAAATAGTAACAAAATGTAATTTACCTGTTGCATTTTGTCACAGACCCTGCTATAATAACCCCATCAATAACTCGTAAAGGAGCAAGTTGTTATGAAGAGAAAGTTTGCTTGCATGATGATGGCTTTGGTGCTGGTCATCAGCCTGCTCCCCCTGGGGGCCATCCATACCCAGGCCGCATCCAATCTGAATTACAGTGAGAATGTGGTCAATCTGATCAAGCAGTTCGAGGGCTTCAGCGCCACCGCCTACTGGGATGTGAACCAGTGGACGGTCGGCTACGGCACCACCGGCTACGCAGGCCAGACCATTTCCATGGAAGAGGCCGACCTGGCCCTGCGGGACCGTCTGAACACCATCAATCAGAAGATCAACCAGTTCACTGCCACCAATAACCTGTATCTGAACCAGTATCAGCACGATGCGCTGATCTGCTTCAGCTTCAACTGCGGCACCGACTGGACCACCCAGGGCGGCCGGTTCTTCAACGCCGTTGTCAGCGGCGCAGGTGTCAATGAGTTCCTGTTCGCCATTTCCCTGTGGGCCAATGTGGGCTCCACGCCCGACGCCACCCTGCTCAACCGCCGCCTGGCCGAGGCCAACCTGTATCTGAACGAAGTTTACAGCAAATCCGCTCCCGCCGCCTATACATATGTCATCCTGGACCCCAACGGCGGCACCGCCGGCAGCAACGGTGAGGATAAGATGCAGGCCTATGTGTCCGGCTCCAATGTGGACATTCTGGCCGCCAATCCCACCAAGTCCGGCTATTCCTTCGGCGGCTGGTTCACCTCTTCCACCGGCGGCACCGGCGTGAAGTACCTGAACGCTTCCACCGCCGGCCGCACCCTGTACGCCCAGTACGGCGTTCCCGTGACCGTTACCGCCTCCTATGCCACCGTCCGCAGCGGCGCGGGCACGGCCTACACCCAGCTGGGCACCATCTCCGCCGGCACCCAGGTGGTGATCGTGGAGACTGCCCAGGTCAGCGGCGCAGTCTGGGGCCGGTACATCGACGGCTGGATTGAGCTGTCTGCCACCAATTATTCCAGCTCCAGCACCCTGCCCACCACTCCCACCACGACCACCAACGGCACCGTGGTCTGCTCCACCGGCGTGAATGTGCGCAGCGGCGCGGGCACCAATTATCCCATTGTCGGCTCCGCCTACAACGGCCAGCGGGTCACCGTCTATGAGACCGTCAGCGTCAACGGTTCCTTCTGGGGCCGCATCGGCGAAGGCCGCTGGATCAGCCTGAACTACGTCAAGCTGGATTCCAGCACCACCACGCCCACCGATCCTTCCTCCTATGTGCTGGGCACCGTCACCGCCACCGGCCTGAATGTCCGGGCCGCCGCCGGTACCGGCAGCGCCATCGTGGGCTCCCTGAAGCAGGGTGAGCAGGTGAAGATCTACAGCCAGACCACCGTGGGCAACACCCTGTGGGGCCAGATCGACAGCGGCTGGATCTGCCTGAACTACGTTTCCATCACCGGCTCCGTCAGTGGCGGCACCGGTTCCTCCGATAACGGCACTGCCATCGCCACCGGCACCGTCAAGAGCAATACCAATCTGAATGTCCGCTCCGGCGCAGGCGTGAATTACCCCCGGGTGGGCAGCCTGACCGCCGGCACCGCCGTGAGCATCTATGAAAAGACCACCGTCAACGGCATGGAGTGGGGCCGCATCGGCTCCGGCATGTGGGTTTGCCTGGCTTATGTCAACCTGAATTCCAACAGCAGCTCCGGCGGCTCCACCGCCACCACCGGTACCGGCACGGTCATCAGCTCCACCAATCTGAACGTCCGCTCCGGCGCTGGTGCGAACTACACCCGGGTGGGCTCCCTGACCCCCGGCTCCACCGTCACCATCTATGAGGTCGTTACCTCCGGCACCCAGCAGTGGGGCCGCATCGGCAGCGGCATGTGGGTCTGCATGAGCTACATCCGCATGAACAGCACCACCACGCCCTCCGTTCCTTCCTCCGGCTATACCGGTAAGGTCATCAGCTCCACCAATCTGAACGTCCGGGCCGCCGCCGGCACCGGCAGCGCCATTGTGGGCCGCCTGGCCCCGGGCACCACGGTCACGATCTACGAGCTGACCAGCGTCAACGGCGTCTCCTGGGGCCGCACCTCCGCCGGCTGGGTCTGCATGCAGTATATCCAGCTCACCGGCACCAATTCCGGTTCCGGCTCCAACTCCGGCGTCATCTGGCAGTAATTCCCTCCGCTCCTGCAACATTGGCTCCCGCCGCAGCTCCCCGGACAGAGGGGAGCCGGCCGGGGGAATGCCCGATTCCCGGTTTGAATTGTAACCGAAAACAAGAAAATTTCGCCGGGACAGGGCACTTCGAACAGCGTTTTTTCCATTCCTCAATATAAAATAACAATGAAAGCTCCCATTTGATAACAAAAATGTGGAGCTTTCGTTATAAAACGACAAAAATTACAATTTGTAAATAAATCGAAATTTAGGGGTTGCATTTTGTAACCAATGCTGTTATAATACCAATAACTTACAATTGAGTAAAGGAGTAGGTTTCTATGAAAAAGAGAATTGCTTGCCTGTTGCTCGCGCTCGTGATGCTCGCCGGCCTGATTCCGGCCACAGCCATCCGGGCTTCGGCAGCCGGTTTCGCCGTCAGCGAAGCCGGTATCCGGGTAATCAAAGAGTATGTGGGTTTCCACAAGAACGCCTATGAAACGTACGAAGGCTCCGGCCAATACAAAATCGGCTACGGCACCCCCAGCGTGAAGGACGCTTCCATCACCGAGGCCAACGCCGACAAGCTCCTGCGGGAGGAACTGGACAAGATTTCCTCCGCGCTGTACACCGCCTTCGGCAGCGTGGAGCTGGTTCAGAAGCGGGTGGATGCCCTGGTCTGGTATTCCTACATCGAGGGAACCGGCTGGGCTGCCCCCGGAAACAAGCTCTTTGAGGCTGCGAAAGCCAACAAGACCGGCTCTGAGCTGGTGGACGCCATGTGCACCTGGGATTATGATACCACCAAGACTTTCACCAATTCCGATGCCGACCGGGCTGTTGTCTACCGCCGTCTGCAGATGGCCAATATGTACGTCAGCGGCGTGTACAGTGCCTACAACACCGGCTCCCTGACCTTTACCGTGTTTGACGCAGGCGAGGAGGGCGCCAAGGCCGATGGCAACCACCGTATGGCGGTTCAGGCCTACAGTGCCGGTTCCGTGGCGGAATTCAGTCCCAAGGTGATGAATCCCTCCAATGGTCCTTACAAATTCCTGGGCTGGTATAGCGGCAGCAGCGCCATCACCGGCCTGAGCAGCTCCACCGCCGGCGTGACCCTGACCGCCAAGTGGGCGGCGGAAAACACCGAGGTCAATGTGGAGTACTCCATTCCCGCCGAGGTGATCTACATCGCCTCCGACAATTTGGATACCGCCCAGGTTTACATCTACGAGGAGGCCAGCGAGTCCTCCAATAAGATCAACGTGCTGAATCGTCAGATCGCCGTTACCGTTGTGGCGGAAAAGATGGTGGGCACGGATAAGTGGCTCAAGCTCTCCACCGGCGGCTGGGTGAAGCTGGGCAAGCTGGAGAAGGTTCCCGCTACCATTCCCACCAAGGTCGTCACCATCACCGATGACTATGTGAACATCCGCAAAGAGCCCGATGCTAATGCCACAAAGCTGGGCACCATCAAGCGGGGCGAACAGCGCACCATCACCATGATCTCCGCCGACGGGAAGTGGGGCTACTGCTATCAGGGCTGGATCTTCCTGGCCTACACCGACTTTGACGGCAGCACCTCCATTGGATCTTCCGGCTCCTCCGCTCCCGTCACCGGTACCCCCGGCGTCGTGACCGGCGCTGCCCGGGTGAATGTCCGCGCGGCTGCCGGTGTGGGCAACGCTCTGGTCACCACCCTGGCGGAAGGCACCGCCGTCACCGTTTACGAGCAGACGACCGTGGACAGCGCCGTCTGGGGCCTGATCGACCAGGGCTGGATCAGCATGGGCTATGTGAAGCTGCAGCAGGTTGAAAACACCAACACCGGCGACACGATCTCCACCGGCAGCTCCGCCGTGGTCAGCAGCTCCGTCAGCCTGAACGTCCGCTCCGGACCCGGCACCACCTATTCCAAGGTCGCCACCCTGGCGCCCGGCACCTCCGTGGTCATCCTGCGCAAGGAGACCGTGGGCGGCGTGACCTGGGGCCTGATCGACCAGGGCTGGATTAACCTGAGCTATGTTACCGCCACCGGCTCCTCCGCAAGCGGCGGCTCCGTCTACAGCGTGGGCGGCACCGTGGTCAACTGCTCCACCGGCGTGAACATCCGCGCCGCCGCCGGCACCAACAACGCCCTGGTGGGCGTGGCGGGTGTGGGCACCCGGGTGAACGTCACCGAGATTACCACCGTCAACGGCTTCCAGTGGGGCCAAATCGACCGGGGCTGGGTCTGCATGGAGTATGTCCAGCTGGATTCCGAGTTCAAGAAGCCCGAGCCTGTGGCACCCACCGTGGGAGAGGACGACCAGAACAACGTGGTCACCTCCTTTGAGGGTTACCCCGCAGAGGTTAAAAATGATGGCGCGCCGCTGCGGGAGACCGCTTCCGCCGATGCCAAGACCCTGCTGACGCTGGAGAAGACTGCCTCCGTCAACATCCTGGCCTGGAGCCAGACCGGCGAGAACCTGTACGGTAAGGTTACCGTGGGCGATAAGACCGGCTGGGTGAGCATGAGCGATGTGACCATGGATGCCTTCAACGCCAAGGTCACCGCCAGCAAGGCCGATGTTTACGAAGAGCCCAGCACCCGCAGCAAGTTCTATGCTTCTCTGGTGAATGGCACCTACATCACCATCCCCGAGGGCAACAATAACTGGGAGCTCTCCGACAGCACCCTGTGGGGCAAGGTCACCGTTACCGTATCCGGTGTCACTTATACCGGCTGGCTGAAGCTGAACGATGTGACCATGTTCCGGGGCAATACGATGCCCACCGGCGTTACCACTCTCAGCGGTGTGGGCTACCTCACCGGCTCCGTCAATGCGGAGGTCACACTCCAGAAGGATAAGAACGGCAATGTGACCACCGAATTCACCAACTACACCCTGCCCGCCGGTTCCCGGGTGAACATCCTGGCCCGGAACTATCAGTCCGACACCAACAAGACCTTCGGTAAGGTCACCGTGGGCTCCGTCACCGGCTGGATTCCCATGAGCAGTGTCACGCTGGATTCCGTGGCTTACAGTTCCAATGCCGAGGTCAAGGGCTTTAACGCCGCTGCCGATGTGGCCAGCACCAGCGCCTACTATACCCCCGTGGCCAAGGGCAGCAAGATCACCATCACCCAGCGGCAGCTGGTTCCCGATTCCAACGAAATCAACCATGGCGTCATCGATGCAGGCTTCGGCTACGTGGGCGACGATACCTCCGTCAACTACTGGTTCATCCTGGACGATGGCAAGCTGACGCCCACCGGCAAGGCTACCGTGGAGAATCCCAGCAATCCTGTGATCGCCTCCTCCGTGGTGGTTACCGGTAAGGCTGCGGCAGATCTGCCCATCTACGAGGAAGCCATCGAAAGCAGCAATATCCTGCTGAAGCTGAGCACTGGCACCAATGTGACCATTGTGAACTGGAGAAACGTGACCAACGGCTCCGGTGTGACAGAAACCTGGGGCAAGGTTCAGATCAACAAGGTTGTGGGCTGGGTCAAGGCCGCTGCGGTTGACTTCTCCGGTCTGACTGGCGTCGTGGCCGTGGAAGAGCTGAAGGTCTACAACACCATGGACAAGGCCAGCTCCCTCCAGATTCTCCGGGTGAATAATAAGACCATCGGCATCACCGACATTCAGCTGGTTGGCACGACCATGTGGGGCCGCATCGATGTGGCTGGCGTCAATGGTTATATCGACCTGGCGGATGTGAAGCTGAATACCCCCGGCATTGAGGTGGACACCGATTACGACAACCTGCCCGTCATGGCCAAGGGTAAGATCAACAGCGTCAACGCCACTGTGAATATTGGCGGCGATGTCAAGTCCCTGCCCAAGAGCACCGAGGTCAGCCTGATTGATCTGGATATGTCCTCCGGCAAGGCCATGTGGCTGGTGGAGCTGGGCGACAAGGACGGCTGGATTGATATGGACTGCCTGACCATGTACTCCGCCATTGCCACCATCACCGAGTCCAAGGCATCCATCTACAATGACCTGAACCTGATTGAGGCCGACATCCTCTACACCCTGTACCGGGATGAGAAAGCCACCGTCCAGAGCTTCTATGTCCAGGGCGGCAAGCTCTACGGCGAGGTTGCCTACGGCAACACCACAGGCTGGATTCTGATCTGTGACGATTCCAACTACATGTACGTCAACCTGGTGCCCGGTTCCACCGGCTCCACCATCGGCGGCAGCACCGGCAGCGGCTCCGTCACCGAACCCACCACGCCCACCACTCCCGCCGCGGAGCCCATCCCCGCTTACATCGTCTGCGCCACCAGCGTGAACGTGCGCAGCGGCGCGGGTGTGCAGAATACGCTGCTCACCACCCTGGCCAACGGCACCAACGTCAAGATCTATGAGCAGACCACCGTCCTGGGTAAGGAGTGGGCCCGCATCGATCAGGGCTGGGTGTGCATGGACTACGTGAAGCTGGGCACCCTGGTGAACATTCCCGCCGGCGGCACTGCCACCAACGGCGGCTCCGGCACCGCGACCATCATGACCAGCGTTCCCGCCGGCGCCATTGCCGTGGGCTACGCCAATGAGGACATCAAGATCCGCAGCGGCTCCGGCCTGGGCTATCCCGAGGTTGGCAGCGTGAAGAAGGGCTACAGCATCGTCATCTATGAAAACAAGCTGGATGGCGGCATGAGCTGGGGCCGGACCGACAGCGGCTGGGTCTGCACCAGCTACCTGACCATCACTGGCATCGGCGCCACCGGTTCCGGCAATATGGGCACCATCGGCGGCGTTGGCTTCACGGCCAATGTGCGCAGCAGCGCCAGCTCCGGCGGCGCGCTGATGGCCAAGGTTATGGTCACCTCCCGCGTGGTGGTCCGTGAGACCACCGTGGTTGGCACCGAAACCTGGGGCCGCACCGATCTGGGCTGGATCAACATGCAGTATATCCTCATGGACTCTGCATCCGCTCCCACGGTTCCCGACGCAACCACCGCAACCACCGCAACCACCGCTCCCACCGAGACCGGTGTAAGCGAAGTGGGCTAAGCAAATACCAAAGGGGTTGGCCTCCGGGCCAACCCCTTTTTTCAATGTTCCTATCGGTTTCACGCAGCAAAAGATCAATTGTTGTTTGGCGGGCAGGGCCCGCTGCCAATTCGTTGCGAAATTTGGGCAATCAGCCCACAACTCCCGGGCCTCTCGACCAGCATATTTTGCAATACGATTTGGTTACTTACAGTGGGTGCATTTTCCGGTGCCGGAGCAGATGGTACAATCCATCCGGGTTGTTCCGCTGCAGATATTGCAGATTCCGTCGCCGCCGCACACGAGGCAGCGGGAGACATAGGAACCATGGTTATACAGCCCGGTGCCTTTGCACGAAGTGCACTTTCCGGATAAGCAGTACAGGCCGGAGCAGGGGAAGTCCCCTTTACCGGAGCAGACATGGCATTTTTTGCTTCCGTTGCAGAAAGAACAGACCTTGACGGTGGGGGCGATGGTACTGGTTGTGGAGCCCGATCCGCCTCCGAAGGAGATGTTATTGCTGGGGATGTAACTGCCGCCGGTGGCGGCGGTGTTTGTGCTGGTGCCGGATGTCTGGGAGACATCACTGCGAAGCTGCGCCAGGTCAGTGACACTGCACAGCACCATGAGGACACAAAGCACAATCGCCACAATTCTGACGCCCTTGCCGTAGACCGACCGGTTGTAAATGGTGGAGATCACCATGATCACGGTGAACACAACCCCCACAATCGCGCAAAGCGTGAAGGCTTCCATATTGTGCAGGATCGTGTTCACAATGAGCTGGAGCGCGAACACCACGAACGGTGCGAACGGATGCAGGATGGCATGGATGAATTTCTTCATAGCAGACACCTCATTTTCATTGTTGTGGGATGAGGGATTCCTCATTTCCTGCGCATAGGATAGCACAGCGTGATTTGCAAAATTGCAAATGGTTTCCGAGGGACCGATTACTCCCCCTGCATGGCGGCAAAATAAAGCCCCGGTATCAGGCAGGCGATGGGGCTTTTCAGGTAGAGGATGGTTTCGTCCTGGCTCCACTCCACCATCATATTGCACTCGCCGGTCAGGGCCAGGATTTGATAGGTCCCTTCTTCCTCATTCCAGGTGCCGTAGAAGGGAACGTCCCGATCGTCCAGCAGCTGTTCGTAGGCCTTAACCTCCTCCAGGCTGACGGTTCCGCACCGGATATAGCAGATCTCCGGCGCCTGGGTGAGTTCCTCACAGGAATGCAGCAGGCGGCTTTCCTGGGTGTCGGGATCGGAGACCAGATAGCAGTACATGGTGTCCTTCCACAGCCAGGCCGGCGCCGGGAAATAGCCGGGGACATCGGAAATCGGCTGGAGATAGGCGGTCAGCTCCCCGGCCTCCTCAACCAGGCTGAGCGTGAACTCGGAGATTCCGGAATACGTGATCTCCCCGTCCGGCTGCTTCGCCAGGGCATCCAGGGTGTCGGCGCAGTTCGTTTGCAGCTGCTCGGAATCGTTGCTCCAACTGCCGCAGCAGCTGCCGATGATGGGGAATTGATCCGGAATATCGCCCCATTGGCGCTCTCCCAGCTGAAGAAGCAGGTAATTGGTGGCAAGCCCCAGATATTGGCTTTCCAGAACCACCGTCTGCCTGCAGTTTTCAACCCAATCGGAAAGCTTCAGGGCGGTGGGGGAGAGGAACACGTCCTCTGTGAGCAGGGTTTCCAGGCAAGTCAGCGTGACCAGATTCTGCCACAGCTCCGTCTCCAGCTGGTCATACTGGACCAGCACCACCCCGGCCTCGATGTCCTTTTTCATCAGCTCCAGATACTGCTCCTGGGCCAGCTCCGTTCCCTGGAGCTCCACCTGCTGAAACGCCAGCTTTGCCGCGCTGCAGGCGGCCCGGGCCTTCAAAAGGTTCTCCCAGGTATTGTCCCGGGCGTAGGCCCCGGCGTAGTCAAAGGCCCACAGCATTTGCTCATCCATCCACTCAGAGACCTTCAGGCAGTATTCCCACTGCCCCCGCAGGGCCGCCTTGTTTTCCTGATGCTGTTTCCAATCCCGCCGGAGCCTTTTACACACCGGCAGCAGCCCAAGCAGCAGTGCAAGAACCGCAATAGCCAGGGCGATCCATTTGGCGGCTTTTTTCATTGCGTCCCCTCCTGACTGGCATAGATTGCGTTGATGGTGGTCCACGGCCCCAGCAGCTCCTGCTGGGCATCATCGCGCTTTTGCAGCAGATTCTCCAAATATTGGGGACGGTCCTCCAGGCTGGATAGCTGGCGGTGGTCCTCCTGTTCGGAAATCATCGCCACATCATCCCGGATGCTGCGCTCCCAGGCGAGACCGGTATTGGTCAGATGGACGGCACAGGTCTGATGGTACAGCTCACTGGCCACATTCGCGTCCGCCTCCAGAACCTGGGAGAACAGGTTGATGTAGTCCGGGAACCGGGCCTGGACCTGCTGGGAGCTCATCCAAAAGCCAATGCTGGGCAGAAGCTCCAAGTAGTAGCTCATCCGGCTGGCGGGATAATCCAGCAATTCCAGTGTCAGCGCTCCGTCAAAGGGAAGGCCGGACCAGGAGACCTTTTTCCCGCTGTCCGGCAGCAGGTAGGTTTCCACATAGAGCCGGTAAAGCTGCTCTGCGCGGGTGGGCGCTGCCCCTGTGTACACCGCATTGGCGGCGGAACGGTAGGATTCGACAAACTGCTCCAAGTCACCCTCCAGGGCCTCGTCCGTCATCTGCCGGAGCTGCTTGTATTCCAGACCATAGGACACGTAGGCCAAGGTGCCCCAGTCGATGGCCTTTTGCACTTCCTTGTCATCATACAGCGTCAGCTCCCGATAGACCATGACGCCCAGGGTCAGAAGCAGAGCCGCCGCGCAGGTGATGACGCCCAGCCGCAGGGCCTTCCGCTTCCGGAGCTGCCGGGCAAGCGGCCGGTATTCCTCCGCCAAAAAGCTGCCGATTTCCTGG
Source organism: Faecousia sp. (assembly GCA_051867315.1). GTDB lineage: Bacteria > Bacillota > Clostridia > Oscillospirales > Oscillospiraceae > Faecousia. The sequence goes on along the minus strand of JBJDYM010000005.1, from coordinate 24,115 downwards.
TGGAATACCCGGTAGCCGCCCTGCGGCTCCCGCAGCAGCAGTCCCAGCCGCTGCCACAGCAGCTGGTGGATGAGGATGCCGTACCACTCCTCCGGGTTCTTTGCGGCGCCGAAAATATCCCGGCTGTGGCCGATCCACTGGGGAAAGACCCGGCGCAGGGAAGGCGCGTGCAGGGCCTTCCAGCATTTTTCCACCGCATGCAGCAATTCGCCGTCCGTCAGGGGATGTCCCGCCTGCTCCTGGGCGGCGGCAATGCAGGGCAGCACAAGATTCAGCGCCGCGTCCAGCTGCCAGCGCACCGGGGTATTTTCCGGAAGACCCTGCAGTTCCTTTTGGTACAGCGCGTCCATGTACGCCTTCATCAGTTCCTTTTCATTGTGGATGTCCAGCTGCTTTCCCGCCTGGCTTGCCTGGATGAAGATCGACAGGATCAGCGGCGTGCGCAGAAGGGGGAGCACCTCCGGGCTCTGAGGCATCAGCAGCCCCCGTTTTCCCAGGGCGTCCTCCACATCCTCTGCGGTCAGCGGCGTCAGGCGGAGGGGGGTGAGCTTCAGCTCCGGCAATTGGGTCCGGGAGGCCGCCAGAATTCGCACCCCGGCCATGGCACTGAGGGCGTTGATCTCCTGAATCAGTGGCCGGAGATCCCCCTGAATTTCATTCAGTCCGTCCAGCAGAAGCAGCACCATGGGCAGCTCTCCGGATTTCGTTTTCAGCGTCTGCCCCAGCAGCTGGTGCAGGGCGTGCATGGCGCTGTCAAAGGTATTGTTTTCCCGCTTGAAGCGCAGCCCTCTCAAAATCTGGGCGGCGATGTACTGGCTGTCCGCCCCGGACCAGCCGTTTAAGGAAATATAAAATACGGCGCATGCTCCGGCGGAATACCGCTTTCCCTGCAGCAGCGCGGTGTGCAGCAGCAGCGTGGTCTTTCCCATGCCGCCCTGGGCCAGAATCAGCCCGGAGCTTCCCCCGGGGGACAGAAGGGCCTCCAGGTACTCCGGCAGGGACATGCTGCCATCCCCCTCCAGCCGGATGGGATAGAGTCCCTGCTCCTCCTTCAAATAGCGCAGGGAGGGGTTGAGGCGGATCAATTCCTCAACGCTGCGTCTCCCGCTTTCCCACAGCGCCCAGTGGGTCACGCCCACACAGTCGATCCGGTCCAGCAGCTCCCGAAAGGCCAGGCGCATCTGCCCGATGCTTTGGTACCGCTTGCCGGGAAGAATATTCAATCCCTTTTTCAGGATCTGGCCCACCATGCTGCTCACCGTCTGGGGCGCATCCTGCAGCAGCGGACTGTCGCTGCCGCTGGGGGCTTTGGCGCGCAGCCGTTCCTCCAGGGTCAGCTTCCTGCCCATCAGGCAGCGGAAGAAAACGGCCGCAACGCTGTAAAGATCCGTGGCAAAGCCGATGGAGGACATGGACTTGGTCTCCGCCTCCGGGGCGGAATATCCGTCCTTGATACTCAGATAATCCATGCTGTCAGCGCCCACAGGCCGGGCGCTGTTGTAATCGATCAGAAAAACGCGGCAATCCTCCCCATTTCCCACCAGCATCATATTGTCCGGGCTGATGTCCATATGCAGGTAGCCGCTTTCGTGGAATGCCTCCAGGGCGTCCAGCAGCAGGAGCATCCACCGGGCGACCCGGCCCAGGTTCAGCCCGGGCCGGGTCAGCTCCGTGTACAGATCCCGGCCGCCGGAGTAGCCGAGAACGGAATACAGCGTACCGCCCAGGCAGTAGCTGTTCAGGTTGGCCCCCAGCAGGTCCGGGTGGTCCGCAAGCAGATGCAGGTGAATCTCGTTGCCGGCAAGAAAGCTTTGCCGGTGGGCCTCCCATACCTGACGGGCATCCTCCTCCACCACGATCTGACCCTGCTCATCGCGCCATATTTTCTTTGCGGGGTGGAACGGAAACAGTTCCTTGATCAGCACGTGGTGCCGCTGCTCCGGGCAGAGCCGGTCGCAATACCACCCTTTATACACAATGGCGTTGGAACCGCAGCCCACGACTTCCTCAATATGGCAGGGCATTGCGTCAAATTCAAGAACCGTACCGGCTCTTAGCGGTAAGCGTTGGTCCATGCTATTCCCTCCAGTTTTTTCTTCCCCTACAGAATAACACGGACCGTTTACGAAGTTTGCTTTTCGTTTCCTTCCGGGAAGGCAGAGCGCAGCATGTCCTTCAGCCGCTGGTCCACGTCCCACAAATCGTCCACGCAAATGCAGTAAAGCACCATCCAGTCGAAGGGGCTGCGGGGGTCCAGCAGCTGGAACCCGCAGGCCTGGAGCATCCGATTGAGCCGGGTATAGATGTTTTGGAAGATTTCATCCCGGGTCAGGATGTCCTCGTCCTCGTCCAGCTCCTCAAATTCCGACTCGCTGCCGTCCGTTGCCAGAAACAGGAGAATCAGCACCTTCCGGGTCACATCCTGCTCCCGTTTTTTCATCCTGGAAATTGTGGCTTCATCCGGCCAGTTTACGCGGATGCTTCTCTGCACGGCGGAAAAGGCGCTGCGCTCCTTTGCGTCCTCCCGTTTCACAACGGGAACAAGCTGACGGTACAGATAGGTCTCCAGAATATCCCGGGAGGACATTTTGGCTTCGCTGCCTGCCTGGGGCGCCGTGCCGCCGGTTTCCAGCAGCTCCATATACTTTATAAACAGCTGGTAGGCGGTATTGTGGAAGGCGCCCAGGTGGCTCTCCTCCTGGGACAGGAAGCGGAGCAGCTCCTCCGGGGATCGGTACAGCAGGGGCTGGAGCTTTTCCCGGACATCCGCGGTAAAGCTGCCGGACTCGGGGACGGGCTCCTTTTTTGCCCGCTTTTTTCCCTCTGCGAGCTGCTGCAAAAGCGCCCGGGTCTGCCCGGCATCCAGCCACTGGGCGATGGAATATCCCCAGATGATCTCTTCCGGGTCCCTCCAGTGGATTCCCTCACCGGTGACTGCTTTCAAAAAGGCGTCGGCCTGGTCCAGGCTGAGGCACAGCACCCGGCAAAGGACGAAGGCATCCGCCTTGCTGACGGTGTTGGTCCTTCCGCTCATCCAGTTGCCGATTTTTTTGTTGACGGAATCCGGGTTGGCGGCAGGATTGTACTTCATCAGACCCTCTGCCAGCATGGGCTTGGGATTGTCGCAGCCCGAAAAGGCTCTCAGCGTATCCGCAAGGGTCCGGAAGTGACCGTTCTCCCGCAGAAGCTGTACCGCCTGCTCCGCAGAGCGCATTTCGATTGCGTTGTCAAACATTTTTTGGGAGAGCGCTGTCATGGTATCCATACAATCATCCTCGGTTCGCGTTTTTGTGCCATTATATCACTTGGGTTTTCATCTTGCAAGAGAATATGCATATTAGGGAATCTCTGAATGAATCGTCTGCGGCAGGGCGGCGGGGCTTTTGCCCCATCCGCGCAGTACCAAAGAAATACACAAAGTATTCCCGGGGGTTTGGTACTTTCGGCTGAGCCAAAATCCTTCGCCGTCAGCTCTTGCCGATTTCATCAGAGCTTCCCTAGGCTATGCGCCGGGAATGTCAGGAAGCTCAGCGACGCCTGCTGATCAAACGATCTTCTGGACATTCCCCACCGTAAAAAAAGATCCCACGGCGCATTGCTGCGCCGTGGGATGAAGGTTAATGGATGTTCCGCTTTCAATGGAGGGAAGAAACCTCTTCCGTCAGCCCTTCCCAAGAGGGGAAGGCCTGAATTCGCCTGACAGTGGGAGAGAACCGCCTATGTTGCAAAGCCGGAATACTGCGTCATGTACAGTTCGTAGTATTTTCCCTTTTGCTTCAGCAGCGCCTCATGGGTTCCGCTTTCCACGATTTCCCCCTGATCCATGACGACAATCAGGTCGGAATCCCGGATGGTGGACAGGCGGTGCGCAATCACGATGCTGGTGCGCCCCTGCATAATGCGCTGCATGGCATTTTGAATCGCCTTTTCGGTGCGGGTGTCCACATTGGAGGTGGCCTCGTCCAGAATCAGGATTTTCGGATCGGCGACGAATGCACGGGCGATTGCAAGCAGCTGGCGCTGTCCCTGGCTGATGTTGGAGCCGGCGCCGGTCAGCATGGTATCATACCCCTGCGGCAGATGCCGGATCAAATCCTCGCAGCGGCTCATCTCCACCGCCGTCTCCAGCTGGCTGTTCGTCGCCGCTTCCCTGCCGTATTTCAGGTTGCTGCGGACCGTATCGGAAAACAAAACGGTGTCCTGCAGAACGATGGCCACATTCTGCCGCAGGCTTTTCCGGGAAACGTCCCTGACATTTTGACCATTGATGGTGATTTCGCCCCGGTCAATGTCGTAAAACCGCATGAGCAGATTGACGATGGTGGTCTTTCCGCTGCCCGTGGCGCCCACCAGCGCCACTTTTTTGCCGGCCGGTACGGTGAGTGAGAAATCCCGGATCACATCCTTTCCCGCGTCATAGCAGAAGGATACGTTTTTGAAGCGGACCGTGGCCTGTTCCTCGATGACAAGGTCCGCCCCGGCGGGCTCCTCGTTGGTCTCATCCAGTACGGCGAAAACCCGCTCTGCGCCGGCGATTGCCGTCTGCAGCTGGCCGTAGACCTGGGCAATTTCATTGATCGGACGGCTGAACTGCTTGGCGTATACGATAAAGGCGGAGATCACGCCGACCGAAATCAGTCCGTTGATGGAGAAATATCCGCCGAAGGCCGCGATGATGACAAAACCGATATTGCCGATGCAGTTCATGATCGGGCCCATGATCCCGCTGAAAATGTCGGTCCTGATTCCCGCCTTTGTCAGGGAATCCGCCGTTTCACAGAAATCCGCGATTGTCCTCTGCTGGCGGTTATAGGCAACGACGGTGCGGTAGCCCGAAACCATCTCCTCCACGGTGCCGTTCAGCTGCCCCAGCAGTGTCTGCCGCCTGCGGGAGAACTTGCGCACTCTGCCGGAGAGAATTTTGGTGGCAAGCAGCGTCAGAAAGACAGTGGCAAGGCTGAGCAGCGCAAGCTGCCAGCAATACCACAGCATCATCGCGATTGTTCCCATAATCGTGAGCACGCCCGAAAACAGCGACGGCAGGGACTGGGACACGGTGGTGGAGATGTTTTCAATGTCATTGGTCATCCGGCTCATCACGTCGCCGTGGGAATGGGTATCCAGATAGCGTATGGGCAAATCGACAATTTTGCCGAACAGCTCCTCCCGCATCCGCTTTACGACGCTCTGGCTGAGCCTGGCGCTGAGCAATCCCTGCAATAGCCCGCTGGCACTGTAAATCAGATAAACAGCGAGCATCAGCAGCAGCGTATGGACCAGCTGCCCTTCCCGTTCTCCGGCAATGATATCAATGGCATTGCTTTGCAAACTGGGGGCATAAATCCCGCAAAGGGTTCCGAAGATCACAACGGCGAGCATGGAAAGGACGGTTCCCTTTTCCCGGATGAAGTATTTTGCGATCCGCTTCAGCGTGCCGGTGATGTTTTCCGCATGCTCCACCTCCGCGAAGCGCTGTCCCCGGTTCATCCCGCCGGGGATATTCCGTTCCACCAGCTTTTGGTCGGTACTCATGGGAGCTCATCCTCCTTTCCGATCTGAGAGTGATAAATATCCTGATAAATCGGGCAGGTTTTCATCAGCTGCTCATGGGTACCGCAGGCGGAAATGCCGCCGTTTTCCAGTACGACGATCCTGTCGGCTCTGCGCACGGAGGCAATCCGCTGAGCGATGATGATTTTTGTGCTGTCCGGGTGGGCGCTCTGCAGCGCCTGATAGAGGTCGGCTTCGGTTTTCAGATCCAGCGCGCTGGTGGAGTCGTCAAAAATGATGATCTCGGCCGGCTTCAAAACGGCTCTGGCAATGGAAATCCGCTGCTTCTGGCCGCCGGACAGGCTCATGCCCCGCTCGGCAATGGCCGTATCATACCCCTGCGCCGTGGAGGAAATAAAGCCGTCGGCCTGGGCAGTGCGCGCGGCGGCTTTCACCGCTTCGTCATCCGCATCGGAAAGCCCCCACTGGATGTTCTCCCGAATGGAGGCGCTGAACAGCTCGCTTTTTTGCAGCGTGACCGCCACCTTTTCCCGAAGCGCCTCCTGCCGGTATTCCCGCACATCGACGCCATCCACCAAAACGGCGCCCTCGGTGACATCATAAAAACGGGGGATCAGATTGACCAGCGAGGTCTTGCCGCAGCCTGTGGCCCCCATGATGGCAACGGTTTCGCCCTTGTGTATGGTCAGATCGATATGCGACAGCACATTTTGGCTGCTTCCGGGATAGGCAAAGGAGACGTTGCGGAATTCGATTTCCCCGGAGCGCTCCGTTTGCCCGTCAAAGGTACCGTCTGTCAGCTCCGGCTCACTGTGCAGCACCTCTTTGACACGCTTCCAGGAGGCCAGCCCTCTGGAAATGTTCTGAAACAGCATGACGAGCATCAGAATTCCGTTGAGCAGCTGTGTGGTGTAGGTGATGGCCGCCATGACAATGCCCGGCGTGGCCGCGCCGCGGCCCACTTCAAAGGAGCCTGCCAGCAACAGCAGCACAACAACGACATACATCAGCCCATTGACAATGGGATTCATAAACGCAAAGATCACAAGGGTCCTGAGCTGGGTTTTGATCAGCGCGTCGTTGGCTTTGCCGAACCGCATTTTTTCATAAATCTCACGCACACAGGCTTTGATGATGCGGATGCCGGAGACATCCTCCTGCATGATGGAATTGACCGCGTCCAGCTGTGACTGTAATTTGGAAAACAACGGATTTGCCTTTGCCAGGCAGAACGCCAGTGTCCCCACAAGAAACGGAAAAGCGCACAGCACGATCAGCCCGAACCTGGTGTTCAGACGGAACATGCAGTACATGCTTCCGAACATCAGCAGCGAGGTGCGGATCATGCCCCGCACAAACAGGGATACAAAGTTTTGAACCTGTGTGATGTCGTTGGTCACCCTGGTTACAACGGAGCCGGTGCTGAACCGATCCAGCTGGGGGAAGGAAAAGGTCATGATTTTGCGGAAACAGTCCTTTCGCATCTCATTGCCGATGTTCTGCCCCGAAAGATGGACAAACACATTGTTGAGCGAACCGCACAGGCCGCCGAACAGCACAAGGCAGATCATTTGCCCTCCAAGCTTCCAGATCACATGCAGATCGCCCACGCCGCCGTTATCCAGACCGAGCACGCCTTCATCCACGATCCGGCTCATAATGCCCGGCTGGATCAGATCCATCAGCACCTCACCGATCATGAACAGACCGGCAAGAACAGCCAACGGTAAATACCGTCGAATATACTTCCACATATCAGGCCCTCCGCTCATTCACCGTGGTCAGGCTTTCCGCCGCGGGGCCTGCCGCTGCGGCGGTCCTGTCCGCCGGGACGGCCCTGGGCAGGGAGCTTCGCAAAGCGGCCTTCCCAGTCTGCGTGCACCTTTTCAAGGAGGCAGAGCAGCGCTGCCTTTTCCTCCGGTGTGAGACAGGAGAACATCTCTTCGTGCCGCTTCTGCCGCTGGGCCGCGGCTTCCGATGCAAGATTTGCGCCGGAAGATGTCAGCGCAATGTCCGTGGTTCTCCGGTCGGCTTCATTCTGGGCGCGGCAAATCAGCCCCGCGCTTTCCAGCTTGGACAGAATTTCACTGGCGGAGCCGGGCTGAATGCCCAGCTGTTCCGTCAGCTCCTTCTGGGTGAGCGTGCCGGCTTCCTTGAGAATGATCAGAATGCGCTTTTGGCTTGCCTTGCCCTCATACTGCATGCGCATCATGCGGCTGATGTCCCGCAGATTGAAAATCAGCTTTTCATTCATATCCGCGCTGTGACAGCGCTGCAGATGCATCCCGTGGGGATGCTCCTTGCTCTGCCCGTGCCCCGGAAGCACGCCGGTCTGTCCGGCCTCCCTGCCCACGCCGCAGCCGGGGCAGGTTGTTTCCTCGGTCAAATCAATCGCCTCCAATTTATTTAGGTACCTTGAATATAGCACATTTTTGAAAGAGTGTCAAGGTACCTAAATACTATGAAAAGGGATTCCTTGTTTTTTCATTCCACCGGAACGGAAACGAATCCGGGTGACGCAAAGCGCCGCCGCTTTTTTTGAGCGGCGGCGATTGCTACTGCGCGGTGCTTCGGGGCAGGCGGATGCAGAAGGTGGCGCCCTGTCCTTCCTGGCTTTCCGCCTGGATCTCCCCGCCGCAAAGCTCCAGAATGCGGTGAACCAGCGAAAGCCCCAGGCCGTTTCCGGCGGAGGCGTGGGCGGTGTCCTCCTGGAAAAATTTATCAAAAATGTGCCCGAGGTGCTCCGGGCGGATGCCGATCCCCTCATCCCGGACCCAGACGGTGATGTGGGATGCTTCCTTTTGGGCCCGGATGTGGATGGTGCCCCCTTCGTGGCTGAACTTCACGGCGTTGCCGATGAGATTCAGCCAGACGTGCTCCATCATCTCCGGATTGTTCCGGTAGGGGAGCCTGGGCAGCTCCAGGTCAAACAGAAGCTTTTTCGCGGACCACTGCTCCTCCAGCCGGAGAATGCAGGAGCGGATCTGCTCATCCAGGTCATAGTCCGTTTGCCCGGTGACCAGGTTCTGGTTCTCATATTTGGCGATGAGCAGCACGGAGCTGGACAGCCTGGACAGCCGCTCCGATTCCTCCGCGATAAATTCCAGGTATTCCTGCTGCTGCCGGGCGGTCAGGTTTCCGCTGCGCAGACGCCGGGCAAAGCCCCGGATGGACACGATGGGCGTTTTGAATTCATGGGAAAAGGTGTTGATGAAATCGTTGCGCATCAGCTCCGTGCTGCCCAGCTCCGCCGTCATCTGGTTAAAGCTGTGCAGCAGGGCGGCCATGTCCCCCTCCGCTTCCTCGCTCACCCGCACGGAATAGTCCCCCCTGGAGATGGATTTGGTGGCTTCCAGCATGTCCTGAATGGGCTTTGCCGAGTGGAGGCTGATGGCGGAGGAGATGGGAATGGCCGCCAGGGTCGCGATCACCATGGGAATGTAGGGAGCCAGCACATGCCCCGCCGGGAACAGGTTCCGGGACAGGGGGAACCAGACAAAAGCGGTTAAAATGCTGGAGAGCAGATTGGTGATCATAACGCAGAGGATAAACTGCCACCGGGTGGAATGAATCAGTTTTTTCAGCATAGCCGCACCGCCTTATAGCCCAGGCCCCGGACGGTGATGATTTCAAAGTCCGGGTTGTTCCGGAACCGTTCCCGCAGGCGGTTCACGTGCACCACAACGGTATGCTCGTCGCTGTCGGAATCCAGATCCCAAATCTCGTCCATCAGCTGCCGGCGGGTAAAGGTCTTGTTGGGATTGGAGAGGAGCTTGTACAGCACCAGAAATTCCTTTTTCGGCAGCTCTGTGACATCGTCCCCCCGCTGGACGGAATAGTTGTCATAGGTCAGCACCGTGGAGCCAACGGAAAGCTTCCGCTCCGTGGCGGCCTGGGCCCGGCGAAGCAGGGCGGCGATGCGCAGAAGCATTTCCTCCTCGTCCGCCGGCTTGACCATGTAGTCGTCCGCCCCCAGGCGCAGTCCCAGCTTTCGGTCCGGCAGCGCCTGCCTGGCCGTGACCACCAGCACCGGAAAATCGAAGCCGCTGGACCGGAGCTGGCGCAAAAGCTCGAAGCCGTCCATTTTCGGCATCATCACATCCAGGATCATCAGGTCGATATGCCGGTGCTCCAGAATTTCCAGCGCTTCCAGGCCGTCGGAGGCCGTAATGGGGTCGTATCCGGCATCCAGAAGCACATCCTCCGTCAGCCGCCGGGTTCCCCGGTCATCCTCCACCACCAAAATACGAAACATTGTTGCCACCGCCTTTGGTTTACTGCGGCAAAGGTATCAAACCATCCTAAAATGCAGTTGAAATGGAATTGAACAATTTGTAAATTTCCAAATACATGCCAAAAAGTTTACCGGAAATTGATCTTCCGTGATGGGAAGTTGATCTTGCTCTGCTAGAATGCCGCTGAAAACAATTTGAAACAGGAGGACACCATGATAACGGTTCAACACCTGACCAAGTACTACGGCGACCACCTTGCCGTGGACGATATCTCCTTTGAAATTGACGAAGGACATGTCTATGGCTTCCTTGGCCCCAACGGTGCGGGAAAATCCACCACCATGAACATCATGACCGGGTGCCTGTCCGCCACGGCGGGCACCGTGCAGATTGACGGGCACGACATTTTTGAGGAGCCCAACGCCGCCAAGCGGTGCATCGGATACCTGCCCGAGCATCCGCCGCTGTACATGAACGAGTCTGCCCTGGAATACCTGAAATTCGTGGCGGAGGCCAAGGGCCTGCGGGGCGCGCAGCGGGATGAGCAGATCCGGCGGGTCATCGGGCAGACCGGCATCGCCGATGTGCAGCACCGCCGGATTTCCGCCCTTTCCAAGGGCTACAGGCAGAGGGTGGGAATCGCCCAGGCACTGCTGGGGAGCCCCAAGGTCATCATCCTGGACGAGCCCACCGTGGGCCTTGATCCCATTCAGATCATCGAGATCCGGGACCTGATCAAAAGCCTTGGCAAAACCCACACCGTCATTTTCAGCTCCCACATCCTCTCCGAGGTCCAGGCCATCTGCGACCGGATCGTGATGATTGCCGGAGGCAAGCTGGTGGCCCTGGGAGTGCCGGAGGAGCTGCAGCGCCAGCTGCTCACCGCCGGGGAGATCATCCTGACCACCGACGCCCCGGTTTCCCAGGTGAAGCAGGCCCTCTCGGAGCTGGAGCACATCACCGGCCTGGAATTTGTCCAGGGGGAGGCGGGCATGACCGTGGCCCACATCCAAACGGGAAGCGGCGATATGAACCGGGTTTCCCGCAGCGTGGCCCAGTGCTTCGCCCGGAAGGGCCTGGCCATCTATGAAATGGCACAGAAAAAGGGCAGCCTGGAGGATGTGTTCCTGGAGCTGTCCGAATCGAAGGAACAGGAGGCCGACCAATCATGACAGCGATTTTCAAGCACGAGCTTCGTCTCTATTTCCAGTCCCTGACCGCCTACGTGTTCGGCTCGTTCCTGCTGGTCACCGTGGGCATCGGCGCCATGCTGTATAATCTGCAGGCGGCGGTGAGCAATTTTGAATTTGTGCTCAGCTTTTCCAGTCTGGTGTTTGCGGTCATCGTCCCCATTCTGACCATGCGGGTCATCGCGGAGGAACGAAAGCAGAAAACGGATCAGCTGCTGTACTCCCTGCCCCTTTCCACCACCCAGGTGGTGCTGGGCAAATACCTGGCGCTGCTGCTGGTTTACCTGGTGCCCCTGGGCATCATCGCGTTCTATCCGCTGATCTTCTCCCAGTACGGGGAGGTTTACCTGCTGACCTCCTACGGTTCCCTGGCGGCCTTCTTTCTGATGGGCGGCGCGCTGCTGGCGGTGGGGATGTTCATCTCCTCGCTGACGGAGAACCAGGGGCTGGCCGCCGGAATCGGCGTCGCGGCAATCCTGGTGAACTATTTCAGCGTCAGCCTGGCGGAATATGTGTCCGCCACTTCCGTGGGCAGCGCCGTTGTGCTGTTTGTGCTGGCGGGACTGTTTGGCTGGCTGATTCACATGCTCACCGGGAACGAAATCCTGGGCTGCGGCATTGGCCTTGGCCTGATGGCAATCATCACGGTGCTGTTCCGAATGGACAGCACGAAATTTGAAGGACTTCTGCCCGCTGTCATGAAAAAGCTCAGCCTGTTTGACCGGCTGGATACCTTTGTAAACGGGGTGTTTGATCTGACCGGCGTGGTGTTTTATCTGTCCACAGCGGTGTTTTTCCTGTTCCTGACGGTGCAGTCCCTTGAAAAACGGAGGTACAACTGATGAAAGCTTCCAAATCCAAACAGCCCCGCTCCAGCCGGCAGGCGCTGAAGGGCGGCGCTTACTCCCTGACGGTGACGGCGGTGGTTCTGGCCATTGTGGTGGTGGTGAATCTCTTTGTCTCTCTCCTGCCCACCTCCGGGACCAAATTCGATATCAGCGCCAGCAAGCTCTATTCCATCACCAGCAACACCAAGGCGGTGGTGAACAATCTGCAGCAGGATGTGACCATCTACTGGGTGGTGCAGGCGGATCAGGAGGACGCGGTGATCGAAAACCTGCTGGGCAAATACGACAGCCTGTCTGCGCACATCGACGTGGTGAAGAAAAACCCCGATGTATTCCCCACCTTTACGGAGCAGTATACCGATGAACTGGTGCTCAACAATTCCCTGATCGTGGAGTCCGGCGACCGCAGCCGCTACATCAGCTACAATGACATCTATGTGGTGGAAGGCAATCCCTATTCCTATTCCTACACCACCTCCTTCGACGGGGAGGGCGCCATCACCTCCGCCATTGACTATGTGGTGACCGAGGATCTGCCCCGGCTGTATGTACTCCAGGGACATGGAGAGTCGGAGCTGCCCGCATCCTTTGCCGATGCAGTGGAAAAGGAGAATATGGAGGTGGAAGCCCTTTCCCTTCTGACGGTGGATGAGATCCCGGAGGACGCGGACTGCATTGCCATTTACGCGCCCCAAAGCGACATCACCCGGGAGGAAGCGGAAATGCTCATCTCCTTTGCCGATCAGGGCGGCAAGCTGCTGGTGATGGCGGGACCGGTCAAGGGCGCGTCCCTGGAGCAGCTGAACAGCCTGCTGTCCCATTACGGCGTGGAGGTGACCGAGGGCATCGTCATCGAGGGGGACCGGAGCCATTATGCCTTTGGCTATCCCTATGTGCTGATGCCCGACATGGAAAGCTCCGAAATCACCGATTCCCTCCTGGAGGCCCGTTACTATCCCATTTTCCCCATTGCCCAGGGCCTGAATACGGCGGAAAGCAGCGCGGCGGTGACGGAGCTTTTGACCACCTCCTCCTACTCCTTCAGCAAAATCGCCGGCTTTGCGCTGGACAATTATGATAAGGAGGAAGGGGACATCGACGGCCCCTTCACGGTGGGCCTGTCCATCACCACGGCGGGAGACGGCCGGATTGTATGGTTCTCCGCCTCCGATTTCCTGAACGATATGTACAACGCCTATTCCTCCGGCGCCAATGTGGATCTGGCGATGAACGCCCTGTCCAGCCTGATGGGGGAGCGGGAGGCCATGGCCATCCGCAGCAAATCCCTGAACTACAACTATCTGACCATCAGCGCTTCCACCTCGTCCACGCTGAAAACCCTGATGATCGGCGTCTTCCCGCTGACCTATCTGGGCGTCGGCATTTTTGTGATCCTGATGAAACGGAGGACCCAAAATGAAGCGGTATAAAAAACTGGGTGCGCTGCTTGCGGTGCTGGTGATTGCCTGCGCCGCCACGCTGGTGCTGTCTCAGTATGAGAAGAAGCAGGAGCAGATCCGGAGCAGTGATGCCGTGCTTCTGGAAATCCCCGGCGACACGGTGACGGCTCTGTCCTGGGAATATGAAGGGCAGAGCGGCCTGGGCTTCCACAAGGACGGGGACGGCTGGAAATACGATGAGGATGATGCCTTCCCGGTGAGCGAGGACAAGGTCATGGAGATTCTGTCCCATTTTGAAGCCTTCGGGGTGGGCTTTGTGATCGAGCATGTATCCGATTACAGCCAGTACGGTCTGGACAAGCCGGAATGCACCCTTCGCCTTGCCACGGAGGCTTCTTCCTGGGAGCTGAAGCTGGGAGATTTCAGCCAAATGGACCAGCGGCGCTATGTGGACATCGGCGACGGAAACGTCTACCTGGTGAACGAGGACCCCATGGACTATCTGGTTTCCGCCCTCTCCGGCATGATCCGGCATGACGATACCCCCGGCTTTGAGAATGTGGTGGATATCCGCTTCACCGGCGCGGAAACCTATACCATTGACCGCCTGGAGGAAAGCGGCAATTCCTACAGCGATGCCGACGTCTATTTCGCGCAGCGCGATGGGGTGTACCTGCCTCTGGACAAGTCCGCCGTGACCACGTATCTGAATACCATCACCACGCTGGATCTAAGGAACTATGTGACCTACAATGCCACCCGGGAGGAGCTGGCCTCCTGCGGCCTGGAGGAACCGGAGCTTTCGGTCACCGTGAATTATACCAATACCGACGCTGAAGCCGGGGACGATGCCCAGCTCGCCGGTACCTGTGTGATAAGCATCGGCAGCAGCCCGGAGGACCTGGAGGCCGCCCGGGAGGCGGAGGAAAAGGGCGAAGCCGTGCCGGATATCTCCCGATATGTCCGGGTCGGGGATTCGCAGATCCTCTATGAGCTGGACAGTGTGGACTATGGCATCCTGTCCGCCGCATCCTACGACGATCTGCGGCACAAGCAGGTGTTCTGGGGAGATTTTGAGGATGTGACGCAGATTGATATCACCCTGGAGGAAACCGGGCATGTGCTGGTGTCCGGGCTGGATGAGGATGAAAACCGAATCTGGTACCTCCGGGATGAGAACGGGACGGTCCTCTCCGATGCCGAAGCCACGGAAAGCACCGCCGGGACAGCCGATGGGACCGACGCGGCGGAGGCGACAGATACGGCGAAAGCGGAAAATACGCTGGATTTGACTGCTTTCCAGAATGCGCTGGAGGCCCTCAGCGCCAGCAGCTTCACCTCGGAACCACCCGCCGGTAAGGAGGAGATCCGCCTGACCCTCCACCTGGACAACGAAAACTTCCCGGAGGTGGAGATCGTTCTTTACCGCTATGACGGAACAAGCTGCCTCGCCGCCGTGGATGGCGAAACCGTATCCCTGGTTTCCAGAGCCTCCGTGATGACGCTGGTGGAATCCGTCCAGAGCTTTGTGCTGAACGGATAAAAGCCGCCGCACCCAATTCCAAAGCCCAGGCCCCGGTTTCCCCGGGGCCTGGATTTTTCAATGCAAAGCCCCTGCCGACAAATGCCAATTCAGGTTATCGGCTTCCATAAGCGGATCGTGAAATTGCTTGAAGCCCCAACCGTTGGTTGAATGGAACCATGCCCGATCACAACCGCCCCTGCAGTGGCTGGCGGTTATCGGCGCCCAATATCTTTCATCGAAACACCAATGATCCTTCCTCCGACAAAAACGCGCGGTGTTATATGAACGCCTCGGGAACCCGGAATTCTTTTTCTTTCCGAAATATGGAAAAAACCTTGATATTGGCAGGGGGGTATGGTATAGTTACTATGTATAACTACTGTCGATCAATTCGTGCCTGACGCTTTGCCGCGCAGCGGTGGGAAGCGGGGCAGGAAGGAAAGAAAGGACAGACATGATGACCATTGAGGAATGCTACCAGCGGATGGGCGGCGACTATGCCCAGGTGCTGCATCGGCTGCCCAGTGCCGATCTGGTAAAAAAATTCATTGCAAAATTTCTGGAAGACGGCTCCTTTGCCGAGCTGGAGGTCGCCATGGAACGGGGCAGCCGGGCAGAGGCCTTCCGGGCGGCCCACACCCTCAAGGGTGTCAGCGCCAATTTGGGGCTGGAGCGGCTGCGCCGGTCTGCCAGCGAACTCACGGAGCTGCTCCGTCCGGAGTCGGAGGCTGTTCCGCCGGAGGCCATGCTCATGCTGCAGCAGGTACGCTGGGACTACCGGCTGACCGCGGATTCCATCCGCATGTTCCTGGAGTAAGCCGTCTGCCCGGTGGAGACTCATTTGAACCACAACCCATTTCCACGGCAGTGGGAATCCCGGCTGTCGGGACACTGGAAGAGAGATGATTGTTCATGCATAAGAAACAGATATTGGTGGTGGAGGACAACAAACTCAACCGGGAGATTCTCTGCGAAATTCTGTCGGGGGAGTACCAGGTGCTGGAGGCGGACAACGGTCAGGCCGCCCTGGAGCTTTTGGAGAGGGATAAGAGCAGCGTTTCTCTGATTTTTCTGGATGTGGTCATGCCGGTTATGGACGGTTATGCCTTCCTGGACCGAATCCGCTCGGATGCGGAGCTGTCCGGGATTCCCGTGGTGGTAACCACGCAGAATGGCGGCGAAGACGATGAGGTCACGGCCCTGTCCCACGGCGCCACCGACTTTGTGCCCAAGCCCTACCGGCCCCAGGTGATCCTCCACCGGGCAGCCAGCCTGATCAAGCTGCGGGAGTCCGCCGCCATGGTCAACCAGTTCATGTTTGACCGGCTCACCGGGCTTTACAGCAAGGAGTATTTCTACCGGAGGGTCCGGGAGTTCCTGCTGGAAAACCCCGCCACGGAATATAACATTATCTGCTCCAACATCGAAAATTTCAAGGTGTACAACGATACCTTCGGCATGAAGAGCGGCGACCGGCTGCTCCAGACCATTGCCGAGCAGATGCGCCAGCAGGTGGGCGTGGGCGGCCTGTATGCCCGCTTCGGCGCGGACCGGTTCCTTTTCCTGAAGCGGCGGGAAGAGGAAGAACAGGACCGGGCCAAAATGGAGGCCTTTGCCCATGGCCCCTTTGGTACCAAAAACCTGGTGGTGAAATGGGGCATTTACGAGATTACCGACCGCTCCGTCCCGGTGGAGCAGATGGTGGACCGGGCCTTCCTGGCGGCGGACAGCATCAAGGGAAAGTACAACCAGTGCATTGCCGTGTACGATGATGTGCTGCGCAATAAGCTCCTGCGGGAGCAGTCCATCACCGAGTCCATGGAGTCCGCCCTCAGCCAGGGGCAGTTCACCGTGTACCTCCAGCCGAAGTACAGCCTGCACGACGATCAGCTCTCCGGGGCAGAGGCCCTGGTCCGCTGGATTCATCCGCAGTGGGGCTTCATGTCCCCCGGGGAATTCATTCCCCTGTTCGAAAAGAACGGCTTCATCACCCAGCTGGACCGCTATGTGTGGGAGCAGGTCTGCATTCTGCTGCGCGATTGGCGCCGGAAGGGCTACCCGATGATCGCGGTTTCCGTCAACGTGTCCCGGGCGGATGTTTATCAGGATGATTTGCAGGAAACCCTTTCCGGTCTGGTCAAAAAATACGGCATCGAGCCCCAGCAGCTCCACCTGGAGCTGACGGAAAGCGCCTATACCGAAAATCCCAGCCAGATCATCGCCACGGTGGACCGGCTGCGGGAGGTAGGCTTTATCGTGGAGATGGACGATTTCGGCAGCGGCTATTCCTCTTTGAATATGCTCAACCAGATGAAGCTGGATATTTTGAAGCTGGATATGAAGTTCATCCAGACCGAAACCGCCAAGCCCGCGGAGCAGGGCATCATACGCTTCGTGATCAACCTGGCCCGGTGGCTGAACCTCAGCGTGGTGGCCGAGGGCGTGGAAACCAGAGCCCAGCTGGAGCGGCTGCGGGAGGTGGGCTGCGACTATGTGCAGGGCTATCTCTTCTCCAAACCCCTGCCCGCCGAGACCTTTGAGGCGCTGCTGGTCGAGCAGCTTTCCAATCCCCGGGAGCCGGAACCCTTCCAGCGGAAGGAGCCTGACTTGAAGACCCTGCTGGTGGTGGACCCGGATTCCGTCTACCGGGGGCGCGTCTGCCGGGCTTTTGAAGGGATGTACCATGTGCTGGAGGCCGCCGACGCCCAAAGTGCTTTCGCCTGCGTTCAGGAACGGGGCAGGAACCAGGTGGTCGCCGTGATTCTGAGTATGGACTTGCCGGATGGGGGAGCGGCCGCTTTCCTCAGTGCCCTGCGCTCAGACCCTGAGCTGTGGCGCATTCCCGTACTCTCTTCCCTGCCGGTGGAAATGGTGTCGGATGAAATCGTTCAGCAGCTGGATACCGACGATTTCCTCTGCAAAAATCATCCCATATGTGACCTGCGCCGCCGGGCGAACCGGATGATCGGTCTGAACGATTACAAGAAAAAGGCACAGGTGCTGGAAAGCGAGGTATGCCGGGACTTCCTGACAGGACTTCTGAACCGCCGGGGCCTGGATGCCGCCATGGACGCCCTGCGGCATGAGGATTTGCCCGCAGCGGTTTACGTATTCGACCTGGACAACCTCAAGCAGATCAATGACCGCAGCGGTCATGAGGCAGGGGACGCGGTGGTCTGCGCTTTCGCGGATGTTCTCCGCCGCAATACCCGCAGCACCGACATCCTGTGCCGCTACGGCGGGGACGAATTCGTGGCGATTCTCCGGCACATCAATTCCCCGGAGATCGTTATGAAAAAAGGCGAAGCCATCTGCAGGGATTTTCGCGCCGCCCCTCTGCCGGACGGCGTCCAGGCCACCTGCTCCGGCGGGATCGTGCTGTGCGATTCAGAGGAGATGCCCTCTTCCACGTCCATTGACCGCGCCGATGCGGCGTTGTATCAGGCAAAGCGGGAAAACAAAGGCGGCTGCTGCATGTGGAAGGAAGGCACCTGACGGGGATCGGGAATGGCTGAAATTCCAGACCGCAGAAACAGAAGGAATTGCCACGATAAGTTGACAGGCAGCCGGGCGCCTCTGAAAACTGCCCCTTTGCGGTTTGGATGGATCTTTTGCCGTTCTGCCGCCCAAGGCTGATTAACACAGAAAAACCTCTGAGCCGTTGCCCGAAAGGGTTGGCTCAGAGGTTCCTTTTGCAACCGGGAGTTGCAAAAAAGAACGCTGAAATTGGTGGAAAAAAGGAAAATTATTCGATACAATATCGTTGGGAGGTGGAAAAATGAAACTTGCAGAAAAAATATCGGAGCTCCGAAGGGCGAACGGCATGACCCAGGAGGAGCTGGCATACGCCTGCAATGTGACCCGACAATCCATCTCCAAATGGGAAGCTGACATCGCTTCGCCGGAGCTGGAAAAGCTGCTGCTTCTGGGGGAACTCTTTCATGTATCCATGGATGTGCTGCTGAAGGATGAATTGACCGTCAGTGCGGTGAAGAAGGTTCACTGCTGCGGAAGCAATGCGGTTCATGAGAGAAAGCAGGAGGTTTTTGAGGGGGTGTTGATTAAGGAAAGCATCGAGGATGAAGAAATCCTGGATGATTTGAATATCCACAAACTGGAACTGTGGAAGACCGGCGGCAATCCCAGATACTGGACGGTGCTGCTTTTTTCCGCCAATTGCCCGGATTTTCCGGAGCGGCTGTCCGGAGCGCTGAAATCCGACCCGGCCCCGGGGGAAAACTGGTTTGCCGACTTCAGAGCGGGGAATGAGAAGTACATCGTCTTCCGGAACAAGGTCCTTCACTATCAAATTGGAAATGCGGCGCAAAAGCAGGCTGTATGCGACCAGTGCCGCAGCATGGGCATTACGGATGACCAGATGAACTGGTCGGAATAGGAGAAAAAATGAGAGTGATATTATCATCCGCCGGACTGGAAAATGATGTAATCCAGTCCCGTTTTGTAAACATGGTGGGCAAGGACATGGCCCGGGTAAAAGCACTGTTCATTCCCACCGCCGCCGTCAATCCAGGGGCCATTGCCGTGCTGCCAAAGTGCATGAATGATCTTCTCAGGTGCGGCATCCGGGAGGAGAACATCACCGTGTTCGATTTGCACACCGGCATGGATTTGGATACCCTGCGGCGATATGATGTGGTGTACCTCTGCGGAGGCAGCACCGCTTACCTTCTGGAGCGGGTGAACCAAACCGGCTTCCGGGAGAGCCTGCTTGCCTACATCCGGGAAAACGGTGCGGTGATTGGGGTCAGCGCAGGCAGCCTGATTTTTGCCAACAATCTGCCGGACAATCTGGGCCTGATCGATACCCACCTGGACGTGCATTGTGATATTGGCGCAGCCCCTGGCAAGCTGGCCTGGCCCTGTCCCAATCTGCGCCTGACCAACGACTGCGCCCTGGCGGTAGAAAGCTTCCCGGAGGGCCTGCAGGTGGTGGGCCTGGCCCAATAACAAACCCCTCTGAACGATGCCCCGGGGGCAGGGTTCAGAGGGGTTATTGTCTGTTAACGCCGGAAATGGTTTACACGGTACCTTCCCCAATTCGATCCCGCCGGTCAATGTGGATTTCCACGGGCAGGGAACAGCCCTTTTCTTTCAGAGCGGCGGCGAGGGCTTCGGTGAGTGCTTCGTCGGTCTGGGGCAGGGAATAGGGCACGGCCAGGTCAAAGGTGAGCTTCCGCTGGCCCTGGTAGTCCACGATGCGCAGATCGTGGATGGAGGCTTCGGGGCTGAGGGCGGCGGCGCATTCCTCCGCCAGGGTGCGGCAGGCGGTCCAGTCCTCGTTCTCGACAATGGGATCATAGTGGATCACCAGGTGGATGCCCAGCCGGTGCAGGGCCTCCTGCTCAATGTGATCCAGCTGGTCATGGGCGTCCAGGGGGTTTTCGACCGCGTTCATCTCCGCGTGCACCGTGGCGAAGCAGTGGCCGGGGCCGTAGTCGTGGATCAGCAGATCGTGGATGCCCAGAACCCGCTCATGGGCCAGAATCAGTTCCGTCAGCTGCCGGACCATTTCCCCGTCCGCCTGCATGCCGATCAGCGGGTCCACGGTGCTTTTTGCCAGGGAAATACCCGACCAGAGGATGAACACCGCCACGCCCATGCCCACAACGCCGTCCAGCTGGATGTGGAAAATGGCATCCGCCAGGAAGCTCAGCAGCACGGCGGAGGTGGCGATTACGTCGTTGCGGCTGTCCTGGGAGGTGGCCTCCAGGGTTTTGGAGCCGGTGAGCCTGCCTAGTTTCCGGTTGAAACCGGCCATCCACAGCTTCACGCCAATGGAAATCAGCAGGATCACCAGCGTCAGAGCGGTGAAGGGAATGGCCTCCGGGTGGAGGATTTTTTCAAAGGAGGATTTTGCCAGCTCCGCCCCCGCCAGCAGCACCAGGGCGGCCACCACCACCCCGGAGATGTACTCGTAGCGTCCATGGCCGAAGGGATGCTCCCCGTCCGCCGGACGCTGGGCCATGCGGAAGCCCAGCAGGGTTACCAGGGAGGAGGCGGAGTCGGTCAGGTTGTTGATGCCGTCGCCGGTGATGGCCACGGAGCCGGTGAGCAGACCGGCGGCAATTTTCATGCAGGCCAGCAGCACGTTGCATACGATGCCGGTGATGCCCGCCAGCTTGCCGATGGCGGCGTGGACGGCGGGTGTGTGTTCACCGGCCTGGGGGACGAACAGGCGCAATAGCAGATTTGTCATGGGAGACCTCCTTATGGCTGGGGGCTGCGCCGGGATAAAAAAATACCCCGGGGCAGCACAGAAAATGACTGTCCCGTGGAAAACCACTGTCACGGATGTGACCCGACTCCGGGCAGAATGCCCCGGTCTGTTCAGATATGACCCGTCATGGGTAAATTGGTGGGGATTATATCAGATAAGATGGCCCCTGTCAAGATTTTTTTGAAGGTTTTTTGCCCGCCCCGGTATGCGGGAAAATGGTTGTTATCGCACCAGTACTGTAGGGGGCTACAGATGCCCGCCTGGTCAAAAAACGGAATGTTTGGTTGGATGGTAACATGTCCGATGTGGCGCGCATTCGCCGAACCTGGCCGGTGGTTATGGGGCCTGCACTGCGCGGGTGGATGAATCAGCCCCTGCAGTTGGGGCGGTGCAAATCGCCAAATTCCAATTTTTCGGGCAATCTGATACAACGGCCCCACGGTTCCAGCCGGAGGCCGTTGTTTCATTACGCATTCAATTCATCGTTCCCTCCGCACGGGAGAACAGCTCGCCCACCCGGCGCCCCAGGGCGGCGGACTCCGGGGTATCCCGGCCCTCGTCGATCCACTGGACGGAGGCCTGCTGGGCCTGCTTCAACAGCTCCAGATCGAAGCTCAGATCCGCCATGCGGAAGGCGGGCAGGCCGGATTGCCGGGAGCCGAAGAAATCCCCCGGGCCCCGGAGCTTCAGATCCTCCTCCGCGATTTTGAAGCCGTCGGTGGTTTTGCACAGGGCCTTCAGCCGTTGGATGGTTTCAGCGTTCCGGTTGTGGGTGGTGAGGATGCAGTAGCTCTTGCTCTTGCCCCGGCCCACCCGGCCACGGAGCTGGTGGAGCTGGCTCAGGCCGAACCGGTCGGCATCCTCGATTACCATCAGCGTGGCGTTGGGCACGTCCACGCCCACCTCGATCACCGTGGTGGCCACCAGAACGTCCGCCTCCTGCCGGGCAAAGGCCGCCATGGCCGCTTCCTTCTCCGCCCCCTTCATCTGGCCGTGGAGCAGGGCCACCCGCAGGTCCGGGAAGACGGTCTGCTGTAAGGTCTGTGCCCAGACCGTGGCGGATTTGACGTCCAGGGCGTCGTTTTCCTCCACCGCCGGACACACCACGAAGCACTGGTGCCCTTCGGCCACCTGCTTGCGGATGAAGGCGTTGATCCGGGCCCGGTAGCTTTCGCCCACCAAAAAGGTGTCCACCGCCTCCCGCCCGGGGGGCAGCTCGTCCAGAATGGATACCTCCAGATCCCCGTACATCAGCAGCGCCAGGGTCCGGGGAATGGGGGTGGCGGACATCACCAGCAGATGGGGGTCGTCCCCCTTGGCGGAAAGCCGGCTGCGCTGGCCCACGCCGAAGCGGTGCTGCTCGTCGGTGATTACCAGCCCCAGGTCATGGAACACGGTGCTCTCGGAGATCAGGGCGTGGGTGCCCACGGCGACCTGCACCGTGCCGTCCTCCAGGGCCTGGCGGACGGTTTTCTTTTCCTTGACCGTCATGGAACCGGTCAGCAGGGCCACGGTGATGCCCATGGGGGCGAAAAGGGCGGACAGGGAGGCGTAGTGCTGCTCTGCCAAAATCTCCGTGGGCGCCATCAGGGCGGTCTGCTTGCCGTTCATGGCGGCGCAGCAGGCGGCCGCGGCGGCCACCATGGTCTTGCCGCTGCCCACATCTCCCTGCACCAGCCGGTTCATGGGGGTGCCCCGGCGCAAATCGGCCAGAATTTCCCCAATGGCGCGCTGCTGGGCCCCGGTGAGGGTGAAGGGAAGCTGTCCATAGAAGGCGGTCAGGTCGGTCTTTTCATAGGGCGCGGTCTTTTTCGCCGCCCGGGCCGCCCGCATCAGGGAGAGCCCGGCGGAAAAGACGAAGAATTCCTCGAAAATCATCCGCTTTCTGGCCTCCTCCGCCTGCTCCATGCTCGTTGGCTCGTGGATGGCGCGGTAGGCTTCCTCCGCGCCCAAAATGCCGTAGCGCTGGCGAAGAGCGGCGGGAAGCACCTCCTCCGGCGGATCGCAGATGGCCAGGGCCTGACGTACGGCCCGCATGACGGCGGCGTTGGTCAGTCCCGCGGTCAATGGGTAGATGGGCATCACCCGCCGGGTGGTCACGGCCTGGGCGTCCACATCCTCAAAGATCGGATTGGTCATGCCGTAGCCGGTGAAATCCCCGGTGAGGCACCCGTAGAAGATGTATTCCCGGCCGTATTCCAGATGCTCTGAGGCGTATTTGGAGTTGAAGAAGGTCAAATTCAGCCGCCCGGTGTGGTCGGCCACCTGCACTCTGGTCAGATCAAGCCCCTGGCGGATGTGGTTCGTCCGGGGGGTATTCATCACCATAGCCCGGAAGCAGGCGGGCCGGTCCACCTCCAGCTGGGCCACCTGGAGCAGCTTGGTCCTGTCCTCATAGCCCCGGGGAAAGTGGCAGATCAGATCCCCCAGCGTAAAGATATTCAGCGCCTGGAACTGCTTTGCCCTGGCCGGGCCCACGCCCCGGAGGATGGTAACGGGATCGGACAGCTTTGCCATGAAATCACCTCACTGTGCAATATGGGAGAAAATGAAAAAACTCCCTCCAAGCGATGCTCGGAAGGAGATATTTTCAGAGAAATCAGGCCAGCTTGTTCAGCTTCAGGGTCATGCTGCTCTTCTTCCGGGCAGCGTTGTTCTTGTGCAGAAGACCCTTGTTGACAGCCTGATCCACCGCCTTGACGGCGGCCTTGTAGGCAGCCTCGGCCACGGACTTGTCACCGGCAACCAGGGCAGCGTCAAACTTCTTCAGGGTGGTCTTCAGCGCAGATTTATTGGCCTTGTTATTCTCGTAAGCAATCTTGGAAGAAAGGACATCCTTTTTAGAGGACTTGATGTTGGGCATTGATTTTCCACCTCCTGTCGGTACAATTTCATACGCTTGCCTATTATAACGTCTTTGCGGGCTAAAATCAACCCCTTTTTTCAAAAAAGTTCCCGCCGGAGAACATTTTTCTTTGCCATTGCCTCCTGCGCCTGTGTCAAGTGTTAATTTTTGCACAAAGAAAAAGCTGTGGGCAAAAATTACAATTTGTAAAATGTAATGTCAAAGGGAAAGAAAGTGTAACAATTTTATGTCAATCCCGGGCAGCCTGAAAAGTTGGAATTCCCCTGTGGAGAAAGGCTGTGGAAAAGTCTGTGGAAAATGTG
>JBJDYM010000004.1:0-2556 GCA_051867315.1 Faecousia sp. | reverse complement strand
CCAAGCCCTTTTTCCGAAGTGTTTTGGGTGATTTCAGCAATAATATCTACGACTACCAATTTAATACCATTCACGATTACTGCCGCCTCAGTGGCACTGACGGGTGTATCATCGGCTATGGTACCATTGGCTTCCACCTGAACCGGGACGATTCCTGTGGCTTTGCCCGGCGCTACAGCAATCGCCCCCTGGTGATTGTCACCGAAAAGGTGGACCTGCCCAACTGCCACAACATCATCTCCGACAACCACCAGGGCATGTTTGATGTGATTGAGCACTTAATCGTGGTTCACGGATGCAAAAAAATTCTCTTCATGCGGGGCCCCCGGCGGAACACCGACGCCATTGAGCGGTTCCAGGGCTACCTGGACGCCATGGAGAAATACAAGCTTCCTGTGGACGACTCCATGATCGGTGAGGGCGATTTCTCCGCCTATGTGGACAAGGAGGTCGAGCGGGTGCTGGATGCCAACCCGGACGCGGACGCCTTTGCCTTCTCCAACGACGAGATGGCCTCCGCCTGTTACCGGGTGTGCGAAAAACGGGGTCTGCGCATCGGCGCGGATCTGAAAATCACCGGCTTCGACGGCGGCGAATTCTCCCAAAAGCTCATCCCGCCCCTGACTTCCGTCATCCAGGACGCCTGCGCCATGGGCCGCAAGGCCGTCGAGGACATGGCCAGAATCCTCCGGGGCGAACAGCTGTCCGAAGAACGCTTCCCGGTGCATCTGGTGGCACGGGAATCCTGCGGCTGTGCCCTCAACCGCAGCAGGAAAGTCTTCCGCCCCCAGGAGACCTATGACGAGCTGAAGCGGATTCGATACGAAGCCGCCAAGCGGGAGGAGGAGCTGCTGGAATACCAGGGCAAATCCTGGTTCATTCCCATGATGGCCCGGGATCTGAACGACTGCGTCCAGGATGAGACGGAATACTGCTTCCAGGTAATGGAAAAGCTGAAGCTGCTGAAGGTCAAGACCGCCTACCTGTTCCTGCTGGATCACTCCGTGAGCTACGACGGCGAAAGCGAATGGACCTGCCCGGACAATCTGTACCTGGCCTCCTGCTACCGCCACGGGGAGAGCTTCGCCTTCCAGCCCTATGACCGCCCCCACGTCACCGAGGAAAACGGCATCGCCCAGCTCACCGACGACGGGGACAACCACCAGTTTATGTGCTTTTTGCTGTTCTCCGGTGACCGGCAGTACGGCCTTTTGGTCTGCGATGTGACCATTGACGAGCTGGCATTTTTTTATGTGGTCAGCTTGCAGCTGGGTCTGTCCCTCCAATATCTGGAGATCAGCAAGGTGCAGGAGATGCACCGCCGCCAGATGACCAAGGATATGGAGGCCATCCGGGCCCGGAACCGGGAACTGGATATGCTCTCCGGCTACGACCAGCTCAGCGGCCTGCTGAATCTGCGGGGCCTGACCGAAAGCGTAAAGGAGCTGTGCAGGGACGGCTTGGAGCAATACGCCTACCTGCTCTACTGCGATCTGGATCACCTGAAACAAATCAACGACTATTTCGGCCATCCGGAGGGCAACTATGCCATCACCGTGTGCGCCTCCGTTCTGCGCAGCTGCATCCGGGAGACGGATAAGCTGGCCCGGGTGGGCGGCGACGAATTCGTGTGCCTGGTGCTGTCCGACGGCCCTTCCTTCCCGGAGCTGTTCCGGAAACGGCTGAATGAAGCTCTGGAAAAGATCAACGAGAGCTCCGGCAAGCCCTTCTACGTGGGCATCTCCGTGGGCATTCAGCCCTTTGTGCTGAAAACCTACGAGGATTTCCACCAGGCGGTGGCCCAGGCCGATAAAAAGCTCTACGAAGCCAAGAAAAAACGCCGCCCCGATGTCCGCAGGGAGATGTGAGTGTCCGAATGATTCAACCCGGCTGTCCGCAAAACGGAACAGCCGGGTTGTTGTGTTTTCATGTGCTTACGAAATTATTTCATATGCTCCCGGGCGGAAAAGCTATGGGGCAGAAGCTGGGCCAGGGGCACCGGCTCCATGCTTCCCTCCGGGCCCACCAGGTAGATGATAAAATCATCCTCGCAGAATTCCCGCATCACCTGCCGGCAGACGCCGCAGGGTGGAAATGGACCAGTGATGACGCCATCCTTGCCGCCGCAGACGGCAATGGCGGTAAAATCCCGATGGCCGTCGTAAACCGCCCTGAAAAAGGCTGTCCGCTCGGCGCAGACCGTGGGGGAATAGGAGGCGTTCTCGATGTTGCAGCCCTGGTAAACCGTGCCGTCGGCGCACAGCAGCGCCGCGCCCACCTTGTAACCGGAATAGGGCACATAGGCGTGATTCATGGCCTCCACCGCAAGTTCGGCCAGTTTTTCGGGGGTCATTTTCATTCCTCCTTACAGAATTTCCCGGGCGAAGCTCTTGCCGGGGGTCTCGAAGGGAACGCCCAGCAGCTCTGTCACGGTGGCGGCGATGTCCGCGAAGCTATTTCGGGTGCCCAGGTTCACGGGCCGGACCTGCTGGCCCAGAATAAGCAGGGGCACATATTCCCGGGTGTGGTCGGTGGTGGCGGTGTAGGCCGGGTCAC
>JBJDYM010000003.1:0-2558 GCA_051867315.1 Faecousia sp. | reverse complement strand
GGAAAAAGAGGAAGGCTGAAAGCCTTCCTCTTACGTTTCCGCTTTTGCCTTACTCAGCCTCAACAGCCACAACCTGACGGCCGTTGTAGGTGCCGCAAGCCTTGCAAGCTCTGTGGGGCATGACGGGTTCACCGCACTTGGGGCAAACCGCAACGCTGGGAGCGGAGAGCTTCCAGTTGGAGCCACGGCGCTTATCGCGGCGGGCCTTGGACACTTTACACTTAGGGACAGCCATGGTGACACCTCCTTGGTAAAACTGCTTTTAACAGCATCGATTATTGGTTTACTTCTCAAGAAGCTGCCTTAAAGCAGCAAATCGGGGATCGGGCTCCTTCTGACAGCCGCAGGGTCCATCGTTCAGGTTCTTGCCGCAGCGGTGGCAAAGGCCCTTGCAGTCGTCCCTGCACAGCAGCTTGGAATCCAGATTCAGCACGAACACCGTCCGCACAATGTCATCCAGGTCGGCGCTGTCCCCCTCAAGAGGGAATACCCACTCGTCTTCGTTTTCCTCGTTGCTCAGTTCGGTCACCAGAACCACATCGATGGGGAAATCGACGCAGCGGTCAAACTCTGCGGCGCAGCGGTCGCAGATGCCGTGAATGGTGGTGGTAACGCTGCCCTTCATCAACAGGACGCCGGCGGTGTTGCGCACCACGCCCTGAGCCAGGACCGGCTCGGACACGGGGTACGAGACGCCGTAACGAAGGTCGCTGAGATCTACGCTGGTGGAAAAAGCAACGCTTGCACCGGGACTGTCAATGATCTTGGAAAGCCCCAGCAGCATACTTTTCCCCTCCTCGCAGTCATGCTTAGATATTATATAGGCAAAATGGGGATTTGTCAAACATTATTTTTTATTTTTCCGTCCCTTCCTCCAGCTTTTCCCGCAGGTCCCAGGCCAGGCGGGAGATGACGGTGCCGTTGCTGGGGCGGGGAATGGTGCCGTCCGGCCCGGGCGGGAAAAGCTGGGCCCAGCTCTGGGCGCCCTGCTGGCTCCAGGCGGCGCCGATGGCGCTGCGGATGGAGCGCTCCACCTGGAGAGAGGTGCTGCCGAACCGCGCGCCGACGGAAGGGTAAAGCTCCTTGGTGATGGAAATATCCGGCTGCTGGCACATCATCAAAACCGCCTCTTTCAGATACTCGGAGCCCTTGTGCCGTGGGGAGAACATCAGGGCTTTGATCTGCTCCGTCACATAGGCGGCGGGATTCACCGGCTTGACCGGCTTGGCGTTCAGCCGCTTGCTCAGATCCCGCACCCGTTCGGACACGGCGGCGGGGTCGCAGGGCTTGCGGATGATGTAGCCAATGCCCAGCTCCTGGGCGGTTTCCTGTACATAATCGTTGAAAAATCGGGTGACGGCCAGCACCATCGGCCGCAGTCCGGCGTTGCGGATCTCATGAAGAAGTGTGACACCGTCCAGCTCCGTCAGCATCAAGTCCAGAATGATGACATCCGGCTTGAGTTGTGGGGCAACCTCCAGCGCCTGCCTGCCATTGCTGCAATGGTATATCTCATAGGCATCGGAAAGAACCTTGTCCAATGCCAGCCTGAAATCTTCGCTGTTGTCTACAATCATCAAGGTTAAGCCGCCCAAATTCTTCACACCTTTGCCAGAGGGGATTGGTTTTTCTGTCAAAAGTTAGAATATCATATATTTGAAGGATTTTCAATCGTTTCTGAATCGACACTTTTCGACAGAAATCCCCTCTGTGCCGGGGCACAGAGGGGAGGGAAGGGACGGATTATCCGTTCTTGCTGTCGCCGAAGAAGTATTTGTACCACTCGTCGTAGCTGCCGTTTTCGGGCATGTTGGGCTCGGTGGTCACGGTGGTGTTCAGATCCTTGGGCTTCTCGTCCAGGGTGATGCCCATGGTGATCCGCTCACCGGAGCGAATCACAGTGATGGTGGTGGTGTCCCCGGCCTTGAAGCGGCGCAGGGTGCGGGTCAGTTCGGACACGGTGGACACATCGTACTCACCCAGGGCGATGATGATATCCTTGGGCTGGACACCTGCCCGGTCAGCGCTGCCGTCTTCCACCACGGTGGCAACATAGGCGCCGGTGGGCAGACCGTACAGGGAAGCGGAGGCGGCGTCGGTATCCTGGACGGTGACGCCCAGATAAGCGCCGGTGACATAGCCGAAGTCCCGCAGGTCGCCGATGATGCTCATCACGTCGTCAATGGGGATGGCAAAGCTGATGCCTTCGATGGAAGCGCCGGAGGAGGTGGTGCCGGAATACTTGGCGGAGGTGATGCCTACCACTTCTCCGTACATGTTGAACAGGGGACCGCCGGAGTTGCCGGAGTTGATGGCAGCATCGGTCTGGATCATGTTGATCACGGTATTGCTGTCGGTGGAGACCTGGCGGTCCTTACCGCTGACATAGCCCACGGTCAGCGTGGCGGTCAGGGAGCCCAGGGGATTGCCGATGGCTACCACCATGTCGCCGATGCAGAGCTCATCGCTGCTGCCCAGCTTCACAGCGGGCAGGTCCTTGGCGTCGATCTTCAGCACGGCCACATCGTTCAGAGAGTCGTAGCCAACCACCTCGGCGG
>JBJDYM010000002.1:0-34817 GCA_051867315.1 Faecousia sp. | reverse complement strand
TACAGAGGGAAAACTGTTGGTTGAATTTGGCTATCCAGTGCAGGAATTTGTGTTGCAAGGTAAAATCTCTATCAGAAAAGCCGAACCCGGCGATGAAAAGATATTGGCTCACATCCAAACAGAATCATGGAAAGCAGCCTTTGCAGACATTCTTTCCCCGGAGGAATTGGTGCGGTGTACAAATCTGGAAAAGGCAGAGCAAATGTACCATAGCGTTCTCCGGCGTGAAGGCTGCAACATGGCGATTGCGTTTGTGGCAGATCAGCCCCACTGCATTGCGGCTTGGGGCAAAAACCGCTGCGACTTAGGCGATACCGTTGGTGAACTGATCTGTATCCACAGTCTGCAAAACGGTTGGGGCAAAGGCTATGGCTCGGCGATGATGCAGTATGTACTTGCCCAGCTCCAACAGGAAGGCTACAAATCTGTTATTTTGTGGGTCTTTGAAGCAAATACCCGCGCCAGAAAGTTCTATGAGAAGCACGGTTTTGCATTAACAGAGCAAAAGAAACTGGCAAACGGAATTACAGAATTGATGTATGCAAAAGACATATAATCAGAAAGAGCAATCATATTGGCGCAATGAATTTGCCGCATGAGGCAAATCCATCCACACTTACAATCACTCATTGGGATCAGCTAGTAAAAATGATAGATAATTTTGATTGTTTTGTAAGATGATAGCAAAAATAAATAGAAAGGATGGAAAAGCAAAATGAAGGACTTTTTTATAAGTTACACAGGAAACGATCAACATTATGCTACATGGATTGCCGAATTGCTAGAAGTATCAGGATACAGCGTTACTATTCAAGCTTGGGATTTTCGTCCGGGAGATAATTTTATTTCCAAAATTGACCATGCGTTGATTGAATGCAACAAGCTAATAGTTGTCCTGTCAAAAAAGTATTTAGACTCGGAATGGTGTAAAGCTGAATGGACAACAAAATATGCAGAGCAAATCCGAAATAAGGAGAGAAAAATCATTCCTATAAGAATAGAGGCAATAACAGTTTCGGGATTGCTGTCAGGTATTTCTTATATCGATATCGTAGAGAAAAATGAAGAAACTGCAAAGAATCTTATTTTGGCTGGCGTGAAGGATGATGTTCTACGAAAATCATCCGGTTTTCCCTCCGCTTTTTCCACGGAACATCAGCATATTGACATAGACTATTATGTGAATTCGGATGAGATTATTTATATTAAGCACTGTAAGTCAAAAATACTAACGGCAGGGAAGGACAGCATTCATAACCGCATAACATGGTTTGCTGATGAAGATGTTAAACTGGAATCACTGAGCGATGGTATTACGATAGAAGAATTAGACTTGCATGATACCAATTTAAACTATAATGTTGTTTTTGATCATACACTACAGCTTAATGAGGAAGTTGAGTACTGCGTCAAGGCAACATTAACCAACAAAAATCGCCATTTTAAGAATTTTTTCTCAACTGAAGTAATTGCACCAATTAAAAATCTTTCTGTCACACTAAATCTTGCTGATCCAGATGTCCGATTTGTTTATACACAGAAGATATCTAAAAGTCCTATGAATAGACGTACACAAGAGCCGGAGCAGCATACATTTATTCCTCCGTTCCATTGGCATATAGATAGTCCTGAACTAAACTTTGAGTATATGCTCTACTGGTAGCATTCTGGTCCAGTGAAGTGATTTTGCAACATAAGGTATCCACATCATTTACGATGTTTGTATACGAAACTTTTTTAGAAAGGGTGGCTTTTTATGAAGATGAATCGTGTATGGAGGGTTCACGCTTCCTAACCCTCCGAATCAATTTTGGAGGAATTCGAATGGAATCAAAAATTATCATCCGTGAAGCAGTCACGGAACATGAAATCGCACAATTCTGGCAGCAGCTTTCCGCCTACTTTGCCCGGGATATTTTCTCAAACCCCGAGAGCGAAGACCGGGATTATTTTCTCGGGCTGGAATACCGGCAGACCATTGAGAAGTTGCACAGCCGTCAGGAAAACCCAATCCATTGGCTTTTCTTAAAACAGAACGGCATAGACATCGGCTTTGCACAGGCGGTTATCTATGCAATGGAGGATGGGAAATGCTTTATCATGGAGTTCTGCATCTACCCGGAATATCGCGGGAACGGTACCGGTACCCGTTGTGCAAAAGCTGTACTCCGGTGGGCAAAAGAACACGGGGCGCTTTTTGCGGAGCTAAACACCGATGGTGATCCCCGGCGGCGGAATTTCTGGAATCGGATCGGATTTGAGGACAGCGGCAAGGATGAATGGGGCGTACCCCTTATGTGCATGTCGGCTGCCCACTTCTCCATTCTGAACAGTGTCCTGAAGCCTTTGACGGAAAGTACTGCCGGCCAGATTGCAGACTGGGAATACGAGTCTCCCTATCATGCATACAGCTTCAAAGGCCACCACGATGATTATCTGCTGGATGAATCCATTTGGGGGACAGAGCAGTTCTGCCTGATGGACGGTGATGCAGTCATTGCCCAGGTTGCCTGCCAATTTGAAAGCGATGATTTGTGGGTCGGTTGGTCGTTGGCTCCGGAACTGACCGGGAAAGGCAATGGCGGTGTATTCGTCCGAAAATGTGTGGAAGAAATACGAAGAATCAAACAACCCACCGGACGTATTCTCCTCCGGGTCGCCGCATGGAATCAGCGGGCCATCAAAGCCTATCAAAAAGCCGGGTTTACCTATCTGGAAACCATTCAGGATGAGATTGCTTACTCAGATAAGCAAGAGGATTTCTGGGTGATGACCATTCAATAGGATTGCAGGCCCACAGGATATACTATAGAATTTCAACTCAAGTATACGAACTGAATGAAGTGATAGAAGAAAGGAAACGAGAAATGATGACCAGAGAAGAAATGCTGAAGCTTTCTCCCGGTGAGCTGGTGGATATGGGAATTTGCCCCACTTGTTTTAACCGGGAAACAGGCGGTGCGGTCTATGGTGATAATTCCGATAAGCTATTGTATGAGGATTCGGAAATTGAATGCTTTTTTGTAGGAAATCCAAGAGCGCAGGGACATATGTGCATCTCTACGATTGCACATTATCACGATATGAGTGAAGCACCCGATCATATTAATGAAAAAATCATTCGCTTTGCCAAGCAATTCATGCGGATCATTTGCGAGGTTTACGGTTGCGAGCGTGTCTATATGTGTACGATGTGCGACGGCCCAAACAACCATTACCACATTCAGCTCATACCGCGCTACGCTCACGAAAAGCGGGGCAGTCGAAACTTTGTAAAAGAGCGAAAGGCGTACCTGTTTGACAAAGAACGGTATGAAGCCGTGCGGGAGCGGATTGCACAGTATGCCTGCAATGTAAACGAATCAGAGAACAACTGTTGAGGATAGGATAATGAAAGAAATCGTCATAAATGAAAAAATAAGCTATATCGAGTGCTCGGAGGATCCTCTGTCGGCAGATATCGGTATCATTCGGGATGGGGATGCCGTATGGCTTTACGATGTAGGCAGCGATGAACAGGCGATTACCGAATTGACAGATAATTACAATGTTGTCCTGTCCCATTTCCATCAGGATCACACAGGCAATTTGGGAAAGCTTACTATCAAGGAAGCTTTTGTGTCCGACGAAACTAAGCGCCATGTCCAGATGGGCACCGTCGCTGACAGGGATATTTACATTGACAATCTGCATATTTTTCCGCTGCCCTCCAGCCATTGCAAGGGCTGCCTGGGACTGGAAGTGGATGAAACCTACGCTTTCGTGGGTGACGCCCTGTACAGCAAAGTCCGGGACGGCTATTATATTTTCAATGCCCAGCTTGTGAAAGACGAAATCGCGGTTCTGCAAAATCTGAAAGCACCGTATCTGCTGGTCAGCCACTTCAAGGGGCTGGTTCGCCGCCGGGATGAGGTGATTGCAGAGCTTACCGAACTGTACCAATACCGAGATAAGAACAGCTCAGAAATCAAGGTGAAACGAGGATAACCTTATGGACAAATTGATTGACCGCTATCGCGGGCTTCTCCGGCAGTACGGGCTGAATACCACAATATCCATCTCCCGGGAGATTGGCAAAAAGGTTATGGTCAGTGAAAATGAGATACTGCTGAATGATGAAAGAATTTCGGAGGCGGAGCAGGAAAGCTGCATTGCCTATGCTGTCCGGCAGGTTTTGCTTCCGAAATTAAAGATTGAAACGGAAAGACTACTTTTGCGTCCTTTTCGTATGTCCGACAGTGGGGATTGCTTTGACTTCCTGAATGACCGGGAGGACTGCTACAATGACGGCGGTTTCGAGCCATTTGAGGAGATGGACGAGGAATACTTCCTGCTGATGAAGAAGTTCAGCCAGCAGCCCCTGCGGAAGATGATTGTCTGCAAGGAAACCGGCAGGGTAATCGGAACCGTGAACATCATAGAAGTGTCCGATCGGGCGGTAGAGGCATATGAGATCGGTTACTGCATAAGCAAAGCGCAGCAGCGAAAGGGTTATGGCTATGAAGCGGTCAAAGCCGTCTGCGATTGTTTGCTGAACACGCTCCACACGGATATGCTGATTGCCGGCGCCATTGAGAAGAATACGGTGTCCTTGCATATGCTCCAAAAGCTGGGGTTCTCTTATGAGGGAAGAAGAACAAAAGGATTCTATCATCCTGTATACGGTCCGGTTGACCTGCTTTACTATTTTCTGGAACGGTAAGAGGGAACAAATCATCATTCTTTTGCAGATACACAGGACATGGTTGAGGAAAAACAGAAATGATAAAAGAGTATACGAAAGAAAAACTCTTGGAGCTATTGGCCACCTACGGCATCGATCACTTTTCGGATTACAGAATGGCCGATTCTTCTCACGGGGATAGCGATATTCGGCAAAACTACATCATCAACAACCGCTATGTGCTTCGGGTGAACTCGGCCCAGGTCATGACGGAGCAGCGGCTGGCAGAGCTGAATCCGCTGATCGCCCGGTACAACGATTTCGGAATCCGTGCACCTTATTTCATTCGGGGCACTAACGGTCATTTTCTGCGTCAGCAGGACGGTAATTACATCTATCTTTCGGAGTATCTGAACATGCCGACAGCAGACGAACTGTTTAAGAGGCATCCAGAGCGAAAAGAGGACTTAAAAGAGCAGCGCCTTGTTATGGTAGCAAGATTTGCGGAGCAATATAAGGACCAGGGACTCATCACCACCCACTCTATGTATTCTATGTTTGATTTGGCTCCCTATGATGTTCCCTATGGCGTGGATGAAAAACAGCAGAATCTGGATGCCTTGACCGCTGACCTGCGGGAACTGGGGGAAACTGTGTTAGCTGAGCGGGTTGTGGCAGAAAACGAACGCATCCGAAACAATTTGCTGCCCATCTATCGGGAACTTCCGCACTGCGTATTTCAGGGAGACGAGAATTTCTCCAATGTCTGCGTAGACGAGGATGGGGTAATCTGCGGCCTGTTCGATTTCAATATGTCCGGCACGGATGTGAATGCAAACTATCTGGCAAATGTGGCGTTTTTAGGCAGATTCGTCCTGGATGATGATATATTCGACACCCATGATGCTGCTTGGGCGTTTGAGGAGATTCTTGCCGGTTTCCGCCGTTCCACCAAGGTGATTAGGCAGCATTATCGCTTCACGGAACCCGAACAGGAGGCGTATATGCTCTACGCAAAGATTGTCATGTTCTCCGGCTGGGCAAATTCAAGTACCTTTCAAGAGTTCCTGAAAAAGCCGGAGTATCGTACATCCTGTATCGAGTTAATTAACATGATATTGGATTGGAATAATAATGAATAGATGGCCTCAAAAATTGCTCCGCTATAAACAAAGAAAAGCCTTTTATGAATGTCAAAACCGCCAGTTTTCGTACGGAAAACTGGCGGTTTTGGTCCGGGCTGCGGGACTTGAACCCACGGTCTCTTGGTCCCAAACCAAGCGCGATACCAAACTTCGCTAAGCCCGGATATTCAGTTGGAGTTTTTTCAGATGTGGTCAAACATGTGGTCAAAGGCTATTTTAGACCAGAGCAGGGGAGAAGTCAAGAAGAAAAAGTGCTAGCGCCGCAACGGGTTTTCGGGTTGTGCGATTCTTACGGCGCAAACCGTGCTCCAGCACCCAAACTAGCCACCCTGCCAACTGGGCCGCACCCGGATAGGAAGTACTGTATGACACGTGATGTATTATACAAAAAGAGAGAAGAAAAAGCAATCAAAAGTTTTTGGCGGGGGAGAGAAAAATGGGTTGAAAAGGAGCGGCAGGTTGTGTATGATAGGGGGCGAGGTGAGTTCGGTGAAAGAGAGAGGATTGTCGCAGGAGGCGCTGAAAGTAATTGCCTGCATGACGATGCTGCTGGATCATATTGGCGCGACGATGGTGCGGGGGTATACGCTGCGGATCATTGGGCGGATCGCGTTTCCGATTTTTTGTTTTTTGATGGCGGAGGGCGCCCATTATACCAAGAACCCTAAAAAATACTGCCTTCGGTTGGTGATTGGGATGCTGCTGTCGGAGCTTCCCTTTGATTTGGCGTTTCGGCTCAAGCCCACCTGGGAATATCAGAGCGTGATGGTGACGCTGCTGCTGGGGTTTGTGGCGGTGGAAGTCATTCAAAATACCAAGTATGATATCGTGAAGCTGCTGGCTGTGGGCGGCGGCTTTGCGTTGGCGGAATGGGCCAACACGGATTACGGCGGATTCGGTGTGCTGCTGGTGGTTTTGTTCAGCCAGACCCGGGGGAGGCTTTGGCTGCAGACGGTGCTGCTGGCGATGTTTGCCTGGATGACGAACAGCGTGCGCATTCCGGTGTGGGGATTTTCTGTTCCCATTGAGATGTTCGCGGTGCTGGCCATGATTCCCATCGCCCTTTACTCCGGGAGAAAGGCAACTTCCAGCAAGGCAGTTCAGTGGGGATTCTATCTGTTCTATCCCGTCCACCTGACGGTGCTGGTGTTTGTGCGGATGCTCGTGCTGCATCAAGATCTGCTGAATCAGCTGATCAAAATGCTTGGATTGTAAAGAAAACGGCTATTGCGGTTTTTGCTGCAATAGCCGTTTCGATTTACACGTTGAACAGGAAATTGACGATGTCGCCGTCCTTCATTACGTAATCCTTGCCCTCGCTGCGGACCAAACCCTTGGCTTTGGCATTTGCCATGGTGCCGCAGGCTTTCATATCCTCAAAGGCGATGACCTCCGCCCGGATGAAGCCCCGCTCAAAGTCGGTGTGAATCTTTCCGGCGGCCTGGGGCGCTTTGGTGCCGCGCTTGATGGTCCAGGCCCGGCACTCGTCGGAACCGGCGGTGAGGAAGGAAATCAGGCCCAGCAGGGCATAGCTGCTGCGGATCAGCCGGTCCAGACCGGACTCTGCAACGCCCAGCTCCTCCATGAACATGGCCTTCTCCTCGGGGTCCTCCAGCTCGGCAATGTCGGCCTCCAGTTTGGCGCAGATGGGGAGAACCTGGCTGCCTTCTGCCTCGGCCAGCTGCTTCACGGCCAGATAGTGGCGGTTGCTTTCGGGGTCATTGACTTCGCTCTCCGCCAGGTTGGCAACGTAGATGGTTTTTTTCAGGGTCAGCAGATCGCTGGTGCCGATCAGGGCCATGTCTTCCTCGCTGCCGTCAAAGGTGCGGGCCAGCTTGCCTTGATTCAGATGGGCCAGCAGCTCACTGAACACCTCGGCCTCGTGCAAAAACCGCTTGTCGCCGCCCTTGGCCGCTTTCTGGCATTTGTCGATCCGGCGTTCCACCATTTCAATGTCGGCCATGACCAGCTCCAGATTGATGATGTCAATATCCCGCAGGGGATCGGTGGAGCCCTCCACATGGGTGACATTGGAGTCCTCAAAGCAGCGGACCACATGGACGATGGCGTCGGTGGTGCGGATGTTGCTCAGGAATTTGTTGCCCAGGCCCTCGCCCTTGGAGGCGCCCTTCACAAGTCCGGCGATGTCCACGAACTCGATCACAGCGGGGGTGACCTTCTTGGGATTATGCAGTTGGGCAAGCCAGTCCAGCCGCTCATCGGGCACGGAAACAACACCCACGTTTGGGTCGATGGTACAGAATGCGTAGTTGTCCGCAGGCACGCCTGCGTTGGTGATGGCGTTGAACAGGGTGGACTTTCCCACATTGGGCAGGCCGACGATACCTAATTTCATTTATTTCAAAACTCCTTTATTTGCAATGGTTTTTTGGATTCGGGGGGTGAGCTCCGCACCAATTCCGCACCAATTTTTCATCAGCGCACCATTTTAACTAGCCATAGTGGTGCTTTGCTCAAACTGTTTTACGGCGTTGGTGAGAGAGGCATCGGTCACATGGACATAACGATCCATGGTGGTTTTGATGCTCGAATGACCGCGCAGCCTTTGCAGGACTTTCGGCATGATCCCGCGTTCAATCGCACGAGCAGCATAGGTGTGTAAAGTGCTTCTCCCTGCGGGTGCCGTACAGCAGGAAACGTGAGGTCATCACGACACCTTACTCTATCACAATTTCGTGTATTTTTCAATATCTTTTGGCGTTTTATTGAAACGCTGCATCTATCAGATGGGTGAAGGAATTTGGACTATTGACTTGATTGGCTCTGAGGTTTATAATAATACCATATAACGGATTTAAGATCGGACCACGGTCAGTTTTACTTTTGGAGGAGTTGGATGAAACAGGGAAAACGCTATCAGCGCATGGAAGAGACCCGGGCTCAGGTGCTGCGGTATGCGGTTGTGCTTTTTCTGGAGCAGGGCTATCGGGAGACGACCCTCGACCAGATTGCCAGGCGGATTGACCGGACAAAGGGTGCTGTGCTTCGCGCATATCCGGATAAGGAGGCCATTCTGTACGCGCTGGTGACCCACATGTTTAGTTCGCAGTTTTCCGCCGCACGGTCAATGCTGGGGGATAACGCAGATCCATTGCTGATCTACTGCGTTGAAACGGTGCTGCAGCTGCACATCTGCGAACTCGGCGAACCGCTGCGGGATCTGTATACTGCGGCTTACACCCTGCCCACCACGGCGGATTACATTTACAGAAGCACTGCGCAGGAGCTGCAGCAGATCTTCGGCAAATATCTTCCGGATGCGGCACAGAGCGATTTTTACGAACTGGATCTGGTCTCAGGCGGCGTGATGCGCGGACTGATGGCCCGCAAGTGCGACATGTATTTTACCATCGAAAAGAAAATCGCACTGTTTCTGCGGAGCACACTGAAGATTTACGATGTGCCTGCACAGGAGCGCGAAGCGGTGATTCCTCAGGTGCTGGCTATGGACCTTGCGGCTATGGCGCGCAGAACGGTAGAGAACACGGTTCGGCTGGCGCAGGCGGGCTTCGACAGGGACACGCTCCGGGCTTCGGCTGCGGATGAGCGGGAGGTGGAAATGCTGTGAATTATGAATCGGCTCAGCAGGCGGCAGACCGTCTGGGCGTAACCATCGGCACCATCCGGAAGTGGGCGAAGGAGGGGCGGATTCCCGGAGCCGCGCGGCGCGGGCGTTCGTGGATGATTCCGGCGGATTTCGCTCCCGCAGAACAGCAGGAAGCGCAGCCGAAGCAGGTGGAGCTG
Source organism: Faecousia sp. (assembly GCA_051867315.1). Classification (GTDB taxonomy): domain Bacteria; phylum Bacillota; class Clostridia; order Oscillospirales; family Oscillospiraceae; genus Faecousia. The sequence goes on along the minus strand of JBJDYM010000002.1, from coordinate 25,244 downwards.
CAAATGGCGAACGACGGCCGGCTTATCCGCATCGCCATGCCCCTCATGAACAGCGCCTATCCCGTTGGAAAGTGCCGCGAATTCATTGAGACAATCCCGGACGAGGACGACAGGGCTATCGCCTGGGGCGAGTATTATTATTACAGCGGACAGGCGGAGCTGGCCGCAAAGACGATGGAACCCTATCAGGGCAGCACCGATCCCGCGCTGCGCTATTCAGCCAACCTTGTGGGATTCTTTGCCAATTTCGCCAGAGGATACACCCATCTGGCCATGCAAGCCTTCGAACAGCTGCAGGCGGATTTGCAGAAGGACCTCCGGACGGAATACGCTCCTCTGCTGCAGGCCATCGGCGTGTTTACGGTCACGGCATCCTCGGTGCTGTTGCACCTGCCCATGGTCTATGATGTTAATCTTCAGCAGTATATTTGCTATCTGCCGGACGGTCTGAAACTGTGGGCGTGCTATATGCTGGCTCATAAGGCGTATCTGGAGAAAAACTACAATGGTTCCCTGGCCATGGCGGAGCTGGCGCTGTCCATGAACCCGCAGCTGTATCCCGTGGGTACGATCTATGTACATCTTGTGGCTGCAATGAACCTGATGAGCCTCAAGCGCGTGGAAGAGGCGAAGCGACACATCGCACAGGCATGGGCGCTGGCGCAGCACGACGGCTTTATCGAACCATTCGGCGAACATCACGGCCTTCTGCAGGGGATGATCGAACTCTTTTTCCAGAAGGATTACCCCGAAGCGTTCGAAAAGATCATCGCCATTACCTATTCCTTCAGCGCCGGCTGGCGCAAAATCCACAGCCGGGTTTCCAAGCATGAGGTGGCGGACAACCTGACCACCACCGAATTCACCATTGCCATGCTGTACAACCATGGCTGGACAGCCAAGGAAATCGCCGCATACATGATCCTGTCCCCGCGCACCATTACGAATACCATCCAGGTAATCTACCAGAAGCTGGGCATCTCCAGCAAGCGGGAACTGGGACAGTTCATGCTTGTATAAAACAAAGCTCCTCCGCAAATCCGTTCATGAAAGTGAACGGATTTGCTTGTTTCAATTGATGCACCTTGTTCGTTCAAGTAAAAACAGCTCTGAAATTGCTCTGTACAACCGGAAAATCCGCCTGTATAATAATTCCAGAAAATGAAGAAGGAGGCAGTCTGGTGCAAGGAGAACGACTGAAAACCTTTCGTGTTGACGGCGATCTGCTCACAGTGCCGTACCATTACGATGAGGATGCAGAAATCTTCATCGGCCAGTTTCCGGAGTTCGACGAGGAGCCTCGGTACACTCCAAACGGCAGACCGTGGAAGAACGTCGTCAGCGATAGCTGTCCCTATGCCACGGGCGACTATGACGATTGTGGCTCATGCCCGTATCTGATCAAGGAGGACCCCAGGGACATCATAGGTGTCTGCTTTCATGAAAGATTGCGAAGCAGAGCTTCCCCGGATGAAGCAGATCTGATCGTGAAATAACAGGGTTGCCAACAGAATCAACTGGCTATTGACGACAGGAGGACAAAAAATGAAGTCATATTTGAGAAGAATCATTTCGATGATCCTGGCGATCTCCATTTTCGCCAACATTGGCCTTGTGGGCTTTGCAGAGGCGGCAGACGGAGAGCGGAAGTCCGCCGGCGATGTGTTTTCCTTTGCGCAGGAGATCACATGGGCGGAAGCCGGCAAACAGATTGCCGGTATGCTGAGCTTTATTGTTGAGGACGCGGCGAACATTGATCTTACCGTGCATTCGGCGCGCATTGCAAATCTGAGCCTTGAGGATGACAGCATCTATCTGGCCATCCTCGCAGAGGAAGGATATCTGCCCGAGGAACCCGCGCAGATTGATCCTGCCGCGGCCATCACTGCTGATGAATACGTGCAGCTGATGGAAATTGCGTTCCCGACTGTGCTTGACTCCCAGGAAGCCATTGACAGCCTGCGGGGCGAGGCTGAGCCGGGCAACATCGCCATCCTGGGCGACGACCTTTCCGTCACGACGATGCTGCCGGAGCGCCTCGCAGTTGCGAAGGCGCAGCAGCTGTCTCTGACTGCTGTCAAGGCCACGGCACTCTCGCTGAATGCCGGGAGCAGCGTCGATCTGAGCGAAAGCGAGATCGCCCGTGTACACATCCATGATACCGCGGTGAAAGAGGAAGGAAAGCCGGGCGAAGAGGTCGAGCCCGACGTTATCTACCTCCATATGGATTCGGGCACGGAGCTTCCCGAGGTGATCGTCAAGAGTGCCGACGAAGTAGTTATCGAGGGCAGCGGCGCACTGGGCGTGGTTCGCGTGCAGGAGACTGTCGGCGCCCTGACCGTCCGCGCCACCGGTTCCGTGGTCAATGAAACGGAGGAACCCTTCGAAGTGACTGGCCCCGATGCTGAGGTTGTGGAGCTGCAACCCGGCGAGCAGGTGGATTTTGTACTGAGCAAGTGGCTGGTGTCCTTCGTTACCGAGGGCACGAGCGTTGAAACCCAGGAAATCGCCCCCGGCGGCATGGTGGATTTCACCAAGGCCAGCACCACGCTGGAGGGCAAGGTCTTCACCGCGTGGTATGAAGACGCCGCCTATACCCAACCCGTTTCCCGCCTGAGCGCGGTGGACAGGCAGACTACTCTTTATGCCCGATTCATCGATGAATCCGAGGCGGCGGTCGTCACCTTTGAAACCTTCGGCGGCCGTGAACTGGAGCCGATGGTGTTCGCCAAGGGTGAGTACCTGCTGACCAAGCCGGTGGAGAGCCTGTACACCTCTAAAGAGGGCTATTCCTTTGTCGGTTGGTGTGTGGACGAGGAGTGCACCACGGCCTTTGGCTATACTGATCCCATCCAGGAGAGCATGACCCTCTACGCCATGTATTCCTCCTATGAGCAGGAAACGCGGGAAGACCCCGGCACTGTCGCCGAAATCGAGCTTCCTGACGGCGCGGCGACCATCGGACTGGTGCTGCCCGAGGGCATGACCGCAGCCGAAGCGCAGGACAGCCTCACCGTTGAATCCGGTACCGGCATAGAGGTTCCCGAAATCGCCGTGCGCGAAACCGGGAGCGGTGCTGAAGTTTACTGCGCGGCGGGCTTCACCCCCGGCACCACCTTCACCCTGTATGCACAAAACGGCGTGCAGTTTGCCGGCTATCCGGAGTATATCGACACGCTGACGGTGAGCGTCTTCCGCGAGCAGGTGGAAGTTGTTGAGTTTGTCGAGGGACTGACCTACGCTCTGTGGGATAATGTGACCGATTACACCCCTGTGAGTAAAACGGCTGTTGAGTATACAACCGATTATGCCGAGGATGGCACCGTACATAACATAATGGAGGATCACGACGCCGAGGGCGACGTCATTCCCGGCAAGCTGGTCATGACCGGCAAAGTGGATTTCCAGCCGGAGCAGGTTGTCGTGTTCTACGACGGCGAAATCAATCGGGATGAAGCCCCCGTCGATGCATGGGAGGGCGGCGACCTGGCGGGCTACGTGCTGTTTGCGGAAATCAAGTCCGTGACGGCCAATGCAGACGGCACCAGTGAAGTGACCTTCATCTACGCAGACCCCGAGGCCTACATCGCCGAGCTGGATGTTCACACCACCGAGGAAGTGAACCTCGAGGAGCAGCTGACCCAGGAGCAGGTCGCCCAGGTCGAAAAGGCCATCGCCAGCCAGCTGGCCTCCAACGATGAGCTGAAGGCGCAGATGATGGTGGCTGTCATGACCAGCGAGGAAACCCAGCGGATGCTGGACGAACAGTACGGCCCCGGTACCTATTCCCTGGCTGCGCTGGTACCCTATGTCAGCAGTCCCAAGCTGGACATCGTGCTGGACCTCGATGGCAGCACCGCCACCGCCGGCATCGGCGTGGGCATTACGGTTGACCTGTACGGTCCCCAGGGCCTGCTGGTTTCCCTGACTCCCTATCTGTACTTTGAGGAGCAGCTGACCCTGGATGTCAACGTGGACGGCGGATTCCTGTGGATCGATATGTCCGTTCTGTTCAGGACCAAGACCACCGTGAGCCTGCAGCTCAAGGCGACCACCGGTGATGGTTTGGACGACATCCTCGACGAGGCGAAGACTACACTGGAGAAAATCGTCAACGCCGACGGCACCGCAACCGAAGATCTCGATTACCAGGAAGCGGCTGACTCGCTGATGAATACCATGCAGGAGCTGATCGGAGCGGAGCTGGAGTATCAGGATCTGTTCGCCGTGCCCCTGCTGAAGTTCAAGTACACCTTCTACGGCATCATTACCGTAGGCATTAACGTCGAACTGGTGGGCCAGGCGGGCGTTGTCGCTACATTTGGCGTCACAGTCGTGGCGGACTATGGCCAGAAAATCGGTTTCAATTACAACTTCCTGAAACTCAAGGGCGGCTCCTACAAGGAGAAAGTGGCCAGCGAGGTGACCACCGAGGTCTACCTGATCGGTAAAATCGGCGTGCGTGTGGGCATCGCCGTGACCCTTTACGTCAAGCTCCTTCAAAACGTAACGGTTTCCATCACAGGCTCGGTTTACGCCTATGTGGAGCTGACGGGCATGTTCATGTATGTGTATGCCCTGTCGGCGGGCGGAGGCAATTATGCGGGTTCGCTATACCTGGAGGTTGGTATCGATGCGGAAATCGAGCTGGTTCTTGAAGTGGAGGTCTTCCTCATTTCCGCAGAGAAGAGCTGGACCCTCTGGAGCGAACGCTGGCCGCTGTACAGCAAGAGCTACAGCATGACCATGAGTGTGGTGCAGCAGGATGAACTGGATGATATGTGGGCATTGGCAGTATCCGATGCCGATCTCAAGACAAGCTTCACCTTGCCATATATCCCCATGAAGACCTATGATATGCTCACTGCCGCATGTACAGAAAACCAGTTGTTGTTTGAAAACCTGCAGGAGGGCAATGTCACCGCGAAGCTGACGCTGGAGAACTTCGTCATCAACGGAGAGCCTGTTTCCTCCGAAGATCCTCGCACTGCTGTGTTCTACCTCGGCGATGGTGAAAACGGCAAGCTCGGTGTGGTCTATGCGGATGAATTAGCGGCCGCCGCCAACAAGGTAGAAGACTACCAGTGCGATGTGGTGCTGACCTACGAGAATAAGAACAAGTCCGAGCTGATTAAGCGTCATCGGCAGGTGTTCCCGCTGTCCCGCGAGTTCAAGATGGCCACCACCACTGTCAATGTGGACATCGCCCTGTACGACTGGTGTGCCCACGCATGGGGCATCGAGGGAGCCGACTGGGACAACGATGTGGTGTTTGAAGCCACCTTCGAAAATACCCACGTTCTGGGCTGCCCCGTGGAGCCCACCGCTACCGGCACCATTGACCTGGACGCTGTGATCGCCGCGGTGAAGGAGCAGTATCCCGATATCGACGGCGCGGCGCTTTCCTGGTTCAATCCCACTCTTAATCAGGTCGATCGCACCGTGCAGTACAGCATCCCGCGCATCAGCAATATGTGCTTCCTGACGCCCGAAAGCGGAACCGTGCGCTATGACATTTTTGCAACCACCAACGAATATAATCTGACCTTTAATCTGTTTGCCAGCCGTTTCCCGGGCTACACCGACGAAATCACCTATATCATCGAAGCCTCCGAGGTTCCTGCCGGCACTGTGTTCACGGTCAGAGGAAGCGATGAAGGGGAGACGATGACCTTCGAGCCCGTGGAGGGGGAGGAAAACCGCTGGTCCCTGACCACCAGCCGTGCCAATTTTAACGGCACGGAGCGTCCAGTAATGATAAAGCTGGACAACGGCGCGCCCGTTGCCAGCGGCCTGGTTATCAACGGCCGGGAGGCGGAGTCCGTGGTCGTTCTGACGTTGGATGATCTTTCCCATGAACTGACGGTCACCTACAAGGACGGTATCGATTATTGGGGCATTTTGACCCACGATCCTTCGGAGATGTCCGCCATCGTCGCCGGCGACACGGTCACCCTTTTCGCCAGCCTGAAGGAAGGCTACAAGGGGCTGACCATGACCTCCGAGCCTGCGGGGCTGGCATACACCGCTGATGACAATACGGTCACCTTCACGATGCCGTCTTACGATGTTAAGGTCATTCTGGAGGGCGTGCGCTACTATCAGGCGTCCTTCCAATACAATTACGGCGACCTGGGCACCTACGATGCTGTTGAGGTGAAAGAGGATACCGCCGTCCCGCTGCCTGCCGATCCCTACGTCAATGGTCTGACCTTTGCGGGCTGGTACGATAATGCTGCCTGTGAGGGTGAGCCCTACGACTTCTCCCGCAAGCTGGATGGCAACATTACCCTGTACGCCGACTGGCGCCCAAATGTAACCGTGGACTTTGGCGGCGCCCAGGGACAGGCGCTCTACGTTGCCGACCGCCGGTATGAGGAGATCGACGGCGAAACTGTGGAGATTGTGGATTCCGAACTGATATTCCCCGGTAACGAAAATGAGTTCGCCCAGTTCACCTACACTACCCGGAAGCTGGGCGACACCGCTCTGGAAATCATTCTGCCCAACTACGATGGCTATGATTTCTTCGGCTGGTATCTCACCTCCGACTTCTCCGGCGACCCGGTGGATCCCACGGAATATGTGCTCACCGGCGGCGTGACCTTCTATGCCCGTTGGGAGAAAAACGCCATTCTGACCTATGAGCTGAACTACGGCGAGCAAGAGCAGCCCTACGCCATAACTCTGGAGCATGTTGGCCTGCCGGTCGAGAATATTCCCGAAGATCCTCAGCGGGACTACTACGAATTCCTGGGCTGGTTCCGTTCGACAAACGGCGGTGAAGCTGACCGCGTTGCTCTGGATTCGTACATTGCCGAGGGTACCATGACGCTGTACGCCCACTGGAAGCCCGTGGAGTACGCCATCACCTACGAGCTGAACGGCGGCGAGAATGATCCTTCCAACCCGCTCACCCACAGCATCGAGAGCGACAGCCTTCCCGTTTACGCCCCCACCCGCACAGGCTATACCTTCCTCGGCTGGGACGTCAAGGGTGCTGAGCTGGAGAAGGGCGAGGACGGCGGCATCAGCGTTCCCGCCGGCACTGTGGGCGAAATCACCCTGACCGCCAAGTGGGAGCCCATCGTCTACACCATCAGCACTACGCTTATCCGCGGTAAAACGGCTGAGCCCAATCCTGACAAATACACCATCGAAAGTGAAGAAATCGTGCTGTCTAACCCCACGGCGGAGGGCTACGTTTTCACCGGCTGGACGGGCACGGGGCTTGAGGACAAGACCGAAACGGTTGTGATCCCCGCGGGTTCCACAGGCGACCGCGTATACACGGCCACCTGGCGCCCCACCGATTCCATTGCGCTCATTGTCTACAATGCGCTGGAAGCCATTCCGGCAGAATACACAATGAAGCTGAGCGAGTTTGAGAGCGTTCAGGACTTTGTGGATGTTGCAATGGGTATCCTGTCCGAGGATGAAGACTGCGCCGACTATGCCGGCCAGCTGTCCGTGTCGGTGAAGCAGCTCGACGACCAGTCCCAGACGGGCACCAGCTATCTCTACACGCTGCAGGTTACCGTCACCTTCACCGATGACAACAGTGCGGTCACCTTCGATAGCAAGGAAGTCGAGCTTACGGTGCTGAAGAATCCCGTGACCATCAGCGCGCAGCCGGTCTACACGTTGGGCGGCAAGTATGTCCCCTACGGTACGATTCTTTCCAACGTGGATTTGACCGGCACGGCCACCTCTGATGGTGAAACCATCCCCGGCAAATTCGAATGGTTGGAATCCGAAGCCGATACGGTGGTCACCAGCGCGAACAACGATCAGGAAGTATACAAGGTTCTGTTTACCCCCGCTGATGCCTACAAAAAGGAATACAGCACCGCGGAAATCTCTATCGCTGTGAATACCCAGATTGGCTTGCGGCTGATGCTGGATGTCGTGCCCGAAACCATTGAGTACATGGGACGGAAGTTGAATGTGGAAAGCGCCGACGAGTGCGGCTTCTATGTGACGGATATCGCTAACGGAAAGAACGTTGACGGCGTGACACCCATTGTCACCGGCGCTGTGCTCTATCAGTCCCAGATTACCCCCGGTACTGCAAAGGTCTGGCTGACAGGGCTTTCCGGCTGCACACTCACCGGCGATGTCGACATGAATCTGTACACCGTCGTCAGTACGACCGGTGAGGAAACCGGAGATACGGTCACCATCACCCAGGCAACACCGATTCTCAGCGGCACGCAGGTATACACAGCTGATTTGGGAAGCAGCTTGAGCAGTATCAAGACCGAGCTGACAGCCAAAACCAAATACCAGGACAATGTGGCAGGCGTCTTCGAGTGGGAAACTCCTTCTACCAAGCTCAATACCGCCGGAACCTTCACCTACAAAGTGGTCTTTACCCCCAGTGACCTGAATAACTACACAACGGCTACTATCCAGGTGACGGTCAATGTGAGCAAACAGGGTGTAACCATCCCCGAAATCCCATCCGTGGTCTACAACAGGACGACTCAGAAGCCCAGCCTTTCCGATACCGCTTACTACACCGTAGTGAGCAACAGCGGTGGTACGGACGCGGGAGAGTATCCGGTCACGCTGCAGCTGAGGGATGCCGCGAACTATATGTGGTCGGACGGAAGCGAAGAAGCGGTGAAGAACCTGACCTTCACCATCAATCCCGCCCCGCTGAAGGTCAGCGGCAATCCTTCCGTTTCTATGCTTGGCTACGGCCAGCAGCTGGTTGGGGGGCAGGATATCCACACGGACAAAGTTTACAGGTCTGCCAGCGACATCCTCTCTAAGGCCGACGTAACCATGGAAGACGGCACTGCGGTTGCAGGCTGGTGGGAATGGACGGACGAAAACTATGTCGGAAAGACCCTGAATGCCAGCTCCGCAAGTGACAACGAAGACTACGGCGACGGCTATGATGTTCTCGCGACCTTCCATCCCACCTCCCTGGACACGAAGAATTTTGTTACACTGGAGAAGGCATTCCTGGTGGAGATTGAACGCGTAACACCCGATGCGACAAACTGCGGCGGCTACCTCAAGGAGGGAGATATCTATATGCCCTCCGACAATGATCCGGTCGCCAGGCTGAGTTATTTCACCCCTGCCGTGAAATCTAATCCCCTCAATCCCAACACAGACGAGCCGGTTTCCGGTTCGCTGGCGTGGGAAGCGGATAGAATCCCCCAGGTTGGCGAGACATGGGCCAATGCGAAGTTCACTCCCAGTGACAGTAGGAACTATAAGCCGGATATAGATGTAAAAATTTCCTGGGCTTACAAGAGCGATCTGTCCGCATACGTTGAGTCCGAATCCGCGTTGATATGGAGTCTTGCAGCAGGAAAAGGTGTTTTTGAACTTACCCGTAAATGGACCCCTGACGACCAGTATTCGAATATTACCATCCCAAGCGTCGAGGAAGCCGAGAATTTGGGAATGATTTGTATTTACTCACTTACTGTCAGGGACTTGAAGGGTAATAGGTTACTCCTGACATCGTATACGGCATACGATCCGGTGACCCGACAGCCAAAACAGTGGGGATATGACTGTGTTGGCCCGGCAATCATGCAACTCTCTACCACTTACTATCCTAGTGAAAAAGCTTATTCCAATAGAATTATCTTCCCGGGGGACAAATACAGTATCTGGAATTGTACTGATGTCAACATCGAAGTTCAGTTTGGTACCATCAATCCTCTTGACGGAGAAGTCACGCCGATCGTATCGGTCGTATCTTATAGCTTGAAGAGCCCAAGTGCCGCATCCACGTTCATGCTTGAGCCGGAAATGAAGTCCACCACGGAAACCACTGAGGAACCCACGACCATTCCGGTACCCGGCACCATCGGCAACGTGGTCAGCATCAGGCCGACGCAGGATGCGGAGCAGTATGGTGACTTCTGGGTGATTCCCCTTGAACAGGATCAGCAGCTGGTTCAATTCCGGTGGGAGACCAGCGAGCCGGCTTCCGAGTACTTCGTGTACACCCTGGATGAATTCGGAAATCCCGAACTGATCGCCCAGACCACCGAAAACAGCATCTGGCTGCCTGTGGAGGACTATGAGGACGGCTGCATTACCCTGTATGTTGGCGCTGTTCTGGAAGACGGCAGCGTCACCTGGGGCGAAGCGATGTTCGAGCTGATTCCCTTCATCGACGAACCCACCGAGGAACCCACGGAGCCCACTGAGGAACCCACGGATCCCACCGAGGAACCCACGGATCCCACCGAGGAACCCACGGATCCCACCGAGGAACCTACAGATCCCACCGAGGAACCCACGGATCCCACCGAGGAGCCCACGGATCCCACCGAGGAATCCACGGATCCCACCGAGGAACCCACAGATCCCGCCGAGGAATCCACGGATCCCACCGAGGAATCCACGGATCCCACCGAGAAAACCACGGATCCCACCGAGGAATCCACGGATCCCACCGAGGAACCCACGGATCCCACCGGGGAACCCACGGATCCCACCGGGGAACCCACGGATCCCGCCGAGAAAACCACGGATCCCGCCGAGAAAACCACGGATCCCGCCGAGAAAACCACGGATCCCACCGAGAAACCTGTCCAGGAAACTCAGGCTGCTGAAGAAGCGGCCTGAGGCCTCCCGGAATCGGAAGCAACATGAAACGCGCTTATTCCTCCCGTGCAGGAAGAACTCTGGCGCTTCTGGCGATGCTGATTCTTCTTGCGGCCCTTCTGTGCACATCCTGCTGCGCTGAGAAAACGGTTACCGTCTGCATCCTGGATTCCGGCTGCAGCGTGGGTCACGCCGTAGGAGAGAGCTTCCTGGGCGCTGCTGACGATCTGACGGATTCCATCGGCCATGGCACGCATATCTGTTCGCTGGTGCGCGGGGCTGCGCCGGAGGCGAATGTGGTCATGCTCAAGTGCTTTGAATCCCGGGATTCCTTGAACGAGAAGGCTGTCGTTGACGCGCTGTACGCTGCTGTGGATACGTATCACGCCGACGTCATCAATATGAGCTGGACGCTGCCGAACGAAAGCGACGCCCTCCATGAAGCCATTCTCCACGCCTATGACCAGGGGGCAATCCTCGTGGCCTGCACCGGCAACCTGAGCGTGAGCACCGGCCTCGGCACTGTCGCCTATCCCGCCGCGTGGGACGAGGTCATCGGCGTCGCGGGCGTTGACCTGAATGAGGCGGGAGAACCGAAGACCAGCCTGTGGTATCTTTACGGAGAAGCCGTCGATTTCTGTGCCCGCGGCGACTGCGGCGATGACAACGGCTCCTCCTATGCCGCCGCCCGTGTCTCCGGCCTGATCGCCGCCGCCCTTCAAAGCGGCGTGGAACCTTCCCGGATTTCCGAACACCTCTCAGGCTTGGCGCGGGATATGGGCGAGCCCGGATACGACGACCGATTCGGTTGGGGCTATCTCGAAATTACTTGATATCAGCCAAGCCCACCGGCTCAGACGGTGGGCTTGACTTTGAACCGTGCCAGAAAAATGCGCCATAGGTCACAAAATGTACCTATGGCGCATACAATTTTGCTTCAGGGGTATTTTAACGGGGATTACCGGAAGATCTGGCCTGTCTCGGGGGACACTGGATGGGATGATGTTTACACCATGGTGGATTCCATGGATGAGGGCCGGACCCGGATTGTGAGGTTCACGAGATTCTGGACTGGCACCAATTATTTTCCACAAAACGACTTGATTTGACAAATGCGAAATGGTATGATACAGGAAGTTAATTGGCGTTTTTTGTACAATTGGGTTGCCTGTAATGGCGGAGGAATAGAACTGAGCGGTTAGCAGGATATGCTAGAGGTGGGTTATGAAATCTTTTTCAGAAGACACATCCAGACAGGAGGGGGCCGTCAAGGGCTTCCTTCCTCACGATTTGAACAAGCAAAACGATGAGCGCACGCTCCGCGCTGCTGCAGCGGAAAGAGAAGAAATCGAGTCCCAGGGCAATCTGCTTCAGGCCCTGGTCATTCTCTTTGAAAGCATTTATGCGGTCAATGCGGATACCGGCGAGGCAGTCTGCTACCGCATGGGACAGGCAATGAATGACCGCTGTTGTCAGAGGTTTGCCGCCGGAAATTATGAGAAGAACATCCAAACCTACATTGACAACGATGTTCTGCCGGAGGACCGGCACCTGTTTGACCAGGTACGCACGGTGTCCGGTGTGAACACCCTTCTGGCGGACAAGAAAACCTGCTATTTCAATTACCGGATCATCCGCAATGATACGGTGCGGTATTTCCAGTGCCAGCTGGTGAAACCAAACCAGAACAGGAACGAGTTTTTCGTAGGCTTTAAAAATGTGGACGAGGAGAAAAAGCAGGAGCTGGCCCAGCAGCGCAAGGCAGAGGCTGCGCTCACTGCGGTGGAAAAGGTCAATGCGTCCCTGCGGGAGGAAATGGCGATTTCCGGGACGCTGAGCAAGGAATACAGCAGTCTGTTCAAAATTGATGCCAAAACCGGGAAAATGGCCCTGTACCGCACGGACGGAATCGGCATGAGTCCGTCGCTGCTGGAAAAACTGCTGAAAAATGGGGATTATGAGGCGGTCCTGGCCAGGTATATTGATACCTATGTGGTGCCTGAGGATCAAAAGCGTATGCGTCAATCCACCGGACTGGCCAATCTTTTGAAACGGGTTCCGGATGTGGGCCTGTATAAGCTGGGCTACAGAAGAAATATGAACGGTGTGATTGCCTATTATGAGATGAACACCGCAAAAACCGTGGATGAAAACGGCGCAGTCACCTTTATTCTGGGCATGCGGGACGTGGATGAAGAAATGCGCCGCCAGCTGAAGCAGACCAGAGAAATGGAGATGCAGCGGGAGATCATCGAAGGCCTTGGCTCGGAATACTACTCCGTCCTTCTCGTGGCACCGGAAACGGATACGGTTACGGTTTTCCGGGCAGAGGATAAAGATGGCCTGGCCATCGCGGAGTATTTCTGCCGGCACGACAATTGCTGGTCAAAGGGCCTGCACAGCTACTCCCAGGAGTTGGTTTCAGAGGCAAGCCGCGGCGAATTCATCGAAAAACTGTCCCTGAACCGCATTCGGGAGGGCGGCAAAGATTATTCCTTCACCTATGAAAAGCTGGAAGAGGACGGGATCAGGTACATTCAGGTGCGGGTGTCCTTCGTCCATGAAAAGGACGGCGGCCTGGCGGCTGTGATTGGAACCCGGAGTGTGGATGATTTGATCCAGAAGGAACGCCGGCAGGAGATGGCGCTGCAGGCGGCCTATGATGCAGCCGAGGCTGCAAACCGGGCCAAAACGGATTTCCTGTCCAATATGTCCCATGATATCCGCACGCCCATGAACGGCATCATCGGTATGACCGCCATTGCCGCAGCCCATATCGACGACAAGGAGCGGGTGCAGGACAGTCTGCAAAAAATCACCCAGGCCAGCAAGCATCTGCTCAGCCTGATCAACGAAGTGCTGGATATGAGCAAAATTGAGTCCGGCAAGGTGGATTTGGTCGAGGAGGAATTCAATCTTTCGGACCTCATCGACAATCTGCTTACCATGACCAGCCCTCAGATTGAAAGGCACCACCATGCCCTGAGCGTCAACATTTCCGGCGTGATGCATGAAGCGGTGGTGGGTGACAGCCTGCGCATCCAGAAGGTCTTCACAAACCTGATGGGCAATGCGGTAAAATATACCCCTGACGGCGGAAGAATCCAGCTCACCATCACGGAAAAGCCCTGCAACCAGGCGAAGGTGGGATGCTTCGAGTTCACCTTTGAGGATAACGGCATCGGCATGAGTGAGGAATTCCAAAGCCAGATTTTCGATCCCTTTACCAGAGCCGCCGACGAGCGGGTCCACCGGGTACAGGGTACAGGCCTCGGAATGTCCATTACCCGGAACATCGTGCGTATGATGGGCGGCGATATCAAGGTGGAAAGCACACCGGGTGTGGGCTCCCGTTTTACCGTTTTGATGTATCTGAAGCTCCAGGATACCGCGCAGACCCGATGCGATCAGTTTATCGATCTGGATGTTTTGGTGGCCGATGATGATGGAATCAGTCTGGAATCCTGCTGCGGCATGCTCAACGATCTGGGCATGAGGGCAGAGGGGGTTTCCACCGGCGCGGAAGCAGTGGAGCGGGTGGTGGAGCATCACCAGCAGAACCGGGACTATTTTGCTTGCATCATCGATTGGAAGATGCCGGATATGGATGGCATCGCCACCACCCGGGCAATCCGCCGGGCGGTGGGCCGGGATGTGCCGATCATTATTATTTCCGCCTACGATTGGTCGGACATCGAGCAGGAGGCCCGGGCGGCGGGGGCCAACGCATTCATCAGCAAGCCTTTGTTCCGTTCCCGATTGGCAAAGGCCTTCAGTACCCTTGTGGGTGAGGAGGAACAGAAGGAGCAGGAAACGCCAACTGCCGCGCTGGAAGCCCTGGATTTGTCAGGCCACCGCATCCTCCTGGTGGAGGACAATGCGCTCAACGCCGAGATTTCCGCAGAAGTTCTGAGAATGACCGGCCTTTCGGTGGAATTGGCCTGCGACGGCATTGAGGCGGTGGACAGAATGGCCGAAGTGGACGACGGATACTATGACCTGATTTTCATGGATATCCAGATGCCCCGGATGAATGGCTATGATGCCACCAGAGCAATCCGCGCCATGAGCAGGCACTACTGCAAGCAGATCCCCATCATCGCCATGACGGCCAATGCCTTTGCCGAGGATGTTCAGGCGGCGAAAACTGTGGGAATGAATGAACACATTGCCAAGCCCCTTGATTTGACCGTGCTGGCCAATACCCTGGAAAAGTGGCTCCAATGAACTGAGCCAAAAGCAAGGAAGGAAACCAAAATCAATCACAGCAGCGATCCAAGAAAAACACTGCCAGATGCTTTGAAGCTGCCAAGGAATGCGGATATTCCTGCATCCGGCGGCACATTGGCCAGATTAACGGTAAACTGTGTATCAGAGCTTGGCGGATGAATCAACACCCAAAAATCACATACAGCCCCGGATGTTACCGGGAACCATTGTCAGAGATAGGAGAAAGATGATGAGCATTCGTTACGATGAAGAGAAACGAATTTTCCAACTGGACACCCCCAGCACCAGCTATATTCTGGGCGTGCAGGATGCGTTTGGCTACCTGCTTCACTACTATTACGGGAAAAAGCTGCTGCCTGGGGATGTTTCCTACCTGGCAAGAACCGCTGAGCCGCCCTATACTCCGGAGCGGAACAGACGGGACAAGCTGAGCTTTTTGGACAGCGCGCCCTTTGAGTATCCCACCGGCGGCATCGGAGATTTCCGGGAACACTGCCTGGAGATCCGCACCCAGTCCGGCCACAACGGCGTGGAGCTGTGCTACAAAAGCCACCGCATTTATGAAGGGAAGCAGAAGCTGGAGGGACTGCCGGCCACCTTCGGCACCGCCCAGGACTGCGACAGCCTGGAAATCACCCTCGTTGACCCCGTCCTGGATTTGGGGGTGGTTTTGCAGTATACCGCCTTCCGCAATCTGGATGTGATTACCAGAAGTGTCCGCATTACCAATCTGGGTGGAAGGGAAGATGTCATCTACCTGACCAAGGTATTGTCTGCCTGCCTGGATATGGACAACCTGGACTACTCCATGCTCACCCTCCACGGCAGCTGGGCAAGAGAGCGCCGGATGCAGTTCCGCAAGCTGGGTTATGGCCGTCAGGGCACCTTTTCTGAGCGGGGAGAAACCAGCCACCAGGAGCATCCCTTTGTGGCTCTGACCAGCCCCAATGTGAGCCAGACCGCCGGAGAAGTGTATGCCATGCATTTCGTCTATTCCGGGAATTTCCAGGCCCAGTCCGGGGTGGATGCTTTCGACCAGGTTCGCACGGTTATGGGTATCAATCCCTACAACTTCACCTGGAAGCTCCCGAAGGGAGCTTCCTTCCAGGCTCCTGAGGTGGTGCTGGTGTATTCCGATGCGGGCCTGGGAAAAATGACCAGAACCTTCCATAAGCTCTACCGAAACCATTTGATCCGCAGTCCCTGGGCCAATCAAAAGCGGCCTATCCTGATCAACAACTGGGAGGGCACCTATTTCGATTTCAACACGGAGAAGCTTCTCTCCATCGCTGCCGGCGCGGCAAAACTGGGCATTGAAATGCTGGTGATGGACGACGGCTGGTTCGGCAGCCGCTTCGACGACAACCGGGCCCTGGGCGACTGGTTCGTCAATCAGGAGAAGCTTCCCGGCGGACTGGAATACCTGGCCAGCGAAGTGAACAAGCTGGGCATGAAATTCGGCATCTGGATGGAGCCGGAGATGATCTCTCCGGATTCCGATTTGTACCGGGCCCATCCCGACTGGGCTATCCAGATTCCCGGCAGAAGCCCCGGCCTGGCGAGAAACCAGCTGGTTCTGGATTTGACCAGAAGGGAAGTGCTGGAATATGTATGGGGCCGTATCCGGGCCATTTTGGACAGCGCCAACATCGAGTATTTGAAGTGGGATATGAACCGTCAGCTCTCTGACATCGGAAGCTACTGCCTGCGTGCCGACACCCAGGGGGAGCTGTACCACCGCTACGTGCTGGCCGTGTATGAATTGCAGGAGCGTCTTTGCAATGCCTATCCCAACCTTCTTCTGGAAAACTGCTCCGGCGGCGGCGCCCGGTTTGACCCGGGAATGCTGTACTACAGCCCCCAGATTTGGTGTTCCGACGATACGGATGCCATCGAGCGCCTTTCCATCCAGGAGGGTACCGCGCTGGTTTATCCCTTGTCCACCATGGGGGCCCATGTGTCCGATTGCCCCAATCACACGGTCGGCCGGGTGACCCCCTTCGAGACAAGGGGTCATGTGGCCCTGGCAGGTACCTTTGGCTATGAGCTGGATATCACCAAGCTCTCAGCGGAGGACCAGGCCATGATTCCAAAACAGGTGGAAATGTACCACCGCTTCAATGCTTTGGTTCGCTCCGGTGAATACTACCGTTTGGCCTCCTATCAGGAAAACCATCAGTATGACTGCTGGGAAATTGTCTCCGAGGATGGAAAGGAGGCCCTGGTCACCTTTGTTCAGGTTTTGGGACGGCCCAATTACCATTCCAGAAGAATCAGACTCCAGGGGCTCTGCCCGGCGGGAAGCTACCGGGAGGAGGAGACCCAAACGGTGTACGGCGGCGATGCGCTGATGTACGCCGGGCTGCCGTTGGAAAGCCTTTGGGGGGATTTCCGGTCCAGGCTGATTCATCTGGAACGCATTGACTGAAGAATACCCAATCCGGGAGGATGCCCAATGATTAGAAAACGATTGAATGTGGATGGCCCGTTCCTGGGCTTTTTGGGAAAATGTGGCCAGCTGATTGCGCTGAGTGTTCTGTGGCTTCTGGGCTGCATTCCGGTATTTACCATCTGCACCAGCTGTGCGGCCCTCTATCATGCGGTTACCCGGTCTGTTCGCGGCGGAGAGGGGAGCCCGGTGAAGGAATTCTATAAATGCTTTCGCGCCAATCTTTTGAATGGTGCGGCGTTGTCTGCGATCCTGGTTGGGGCCCTTGTGGGGCTGGAAGCGGTTTCCGTCTTCCTGATGAACAGCCTGATTCCCGCCGGTGTCATCTGCGTTCTGATGATCCTGGACCTCTTTCTTCTGCTGTATGCAGGTCCTGTCACAGCCAGATTTCAACTGGGAATATTGGAAACGCTGAAGCTTTCCTTCGTACTGTCGCTGCAATATGCCCATTACACCTTCGTTTTTTTAATTGGCACCCTGGCTTTGGTGGTGCTGCAGGTGTTTGTGCTCCCGATGGCAACGGTTTTGTTCCTTCCCGGTGTTTGGTGCCTGGTGATTTCCCTCCTGATGGAAAAAGCCCTGAACCACTACACGCCTGTGGACGACGGTTGGAATGAATAAATGAGCTGAGCGCATTCATTGAATCCTTGGGAAAAGAAATCTGGGAGGATGCAGGATGATTGATTTTGAAAAAGGAATGGTCAACCGGGGAAATTGGTATCCCATCCAAAAGGTGATGGAGCGTGCCGCCGGGGGAGAGAGCATCGCCATCGGCTTTCTGGGCGGCTCCATTACCCAGGGTTCGTTGGCGTCCAGGCAGGAAAACTGCTATGCCTCCCGGGTTTTCAAATGGTGGAGCAATCAGTTCCCCAACGTACAGTTCGTCAACGCTGGCATCGGTGGAACCACCTCCCAATTCGGTGATGCCCGGGTGGAGGAGGACCTGCTTCAATACGGGCCGGATTTGATTTTTGTGGAGTTCAGCGTCAACGACGATGGGACCCCTTTCTTCCGGGAAACCTACGAGGGCCTGGTGCGGCGAATCCTGCGCTCTGGTGCGGCGGTGATGCTGATCCACAACGTCCGTTATGACAATATGGCCAGCGCGGAGGACATCCATTTGGAGATTGGAAAGCACTATGATCTGCCCTGTGTCAGCATGAGAAGCACCATCTATCCTGAGGTGGCCGCCGGTCGAATTCCCAACCGGCAGATTACCCCGGACGATTTGCACCCCAATGACGCCGGCCACGAGCTTGTGGCCTCGGTGATTATCTGTTTTCTGGAAAAAATCCGCACGGCGCAGCCTCTGGATGAAAAACCGCCAGCAATTCCCATACCGCTGACGGAAAATCAGTATGAATCCAGCGTCCGGTATCAAAATCACAATTCCAGTCCCGTGCTGGAAGGCTTTGTGCCGGACAATACCCCTCAGGAGCACATCACCCAAATGTTCCGCCGGGGCTTCACTGCCTGGCATTCGGGCGACCGCATTACCTTCCAGGTGGAGGGCACCGGCGTCGCGGTGCAGTACCGCAAATCCGTCCGCAAACCCGCGCCCATTGCAAAAGTGGTGGTGGATGATTGCCAGGAAACAGCAACGCTGCTGGATGCCAATTTTGCCGAGGATTGGGGCGACTGCCTGTATATCGATACCGTTCTGTTCCATGGGGAAAAGAAGCTCCACAAGGTGGAAATCACCATTGTGGAGGCTCACAGAGACGATGCCGTCCCGTTTTATCTGGTGTCCGTCATCGGCTCACATTAAAAATGGGGCAGTGATTTGACTGCCCCGAAATGATTCAGGATAGTCCCGCAATCTCCAGGATGCCGTTCAGCTGATAGCGCAGCAGAGAATTGGCCTTGATTTCCTTTCCTGTGCGATAGGCGGCGTTGGACACCACATTCATGGGATGCTCCCCCAGGATGAATTGGGTTTGAAACAGAATACTGGCCCAGGGGATGTGATAGTCGCTGGAAATAATGGCGGTCTCGGTGATTTCCGGGTAGTCCCGGGTGAGAATCTGGTAGGAGAAAATGGCATTCTGGGAGGTGGTGAGGGAGCGGTTTTCCACAATAATCCGCGCTTCCTCAATGCCATGCCCGATCAGCCACTGGGCCATCGCATCGGCCTCGGTGGCCTCCGGTGCGGCGGAAGCGGTCCCGCCGCCGGTGCAGAGAATGTAGGAATCCGGGTATTGTTTGGCGCTTTCCAATGCGGTTTCCAAGCGGCCCACCAGTTCTTCCTGCATGGAGCCGTCGGGGTTCAGCTGAAAGCCCAGCACGATCAGGCATAGCTTGTCGCTGTTATTAAGACCGCCGGGCAGGGAGCCGTCATGCAGCTGCATCTCATTGTTTGCTTCCTGCCAGCAGTCCAGAATCTCCCGCCAGCGGCGGGCTTGCTCCCTGTCCGCATGATCCAGCTCCTTCAGAAGATTTACCATCCGCTCGTCGGTGAGATCCTGCTCCCGGCAATAGGCATAGAGAATATCCTGGATGATGCTTTTTTCGTCCCGGCTTTGGGATTCGACCGGATCGTTGGATGTGAAAATCCAGGCGGTAAAAAGCCACACGGCAGCAGCGGCCAAAACCAGCAGGATCATCCTCAGGGAAATACCTTTGTCCGCCTTTTTCATCATGCACCCTCACCCTTGAATGTTTCCTGTATTATAAACCATTTGGAATGGAATTGTCCAGTCAAAAGAAGGCAGGCATGAACACCGACCCGATGTTCATGCCTGTTTTTTGGATTATTGCATCCGGTAGCCGGATCGCATCAAGCGGAGGATCTGATTCCAGAAGGCTTCCTCCTCTGCCAGATAAACCTCAGCGTTTTCCAGGCAGGTGAAGGAAATGATGCGTTTTTCTTCATCGATCCATGCGTTTTTCAGCTTTGTGCTGCTACTTGTTCTACCCATGCGCGAATCTCACTTTCCGGTGTGTCCGTAATGACGTATCGGGTGGTGTAGTTGTTCCATAGGGCATCGCTGCTTCTTTTGATGATTTCAGTCAGATTACCCGCTTCATCAAAGCGATAGGTAAAGAGGGTGACAAAATGGTTGATTTGGGAGCCGGACAGAGCAAAGGTGATTTCTTCATCGCTGATGACGCTGTAGTCGGCAGGGAAGTAGTAGCAGTCGTACTCCTCATTGTTCCAGCTCCGCTTCAGCCAGTCACCGAAGAAATCATTGTTAGGCTTCTGGGTATAGCTGTGGGACAGACCGTTGGCTTTGTATACGTCGTGTACCTCGGTGTCGCCGTACTTCCAAATGACTTGATCAAGGTAGCTTTCGTCATAGTAGGCATTCCTGGGGTCAGCGATTTTCTCCACCCGGTAGTTGCCGCTGAGCACCTTTTCAATGGCCGCATCTACTCTGGCAATGGCATCCTCGCCGCCCACTCCGAACACACCGCCGGTGGGGGCAATCTCAAATTCGGCGTACTGGATGATGGATTGGCTGCCGGAGTAGAAGTATTTGCCCATGCGGTAGATACCCGTGTCCAGATTGCCGTAGGAATCGGACCAATCCACGTTGATGACTGTGGTTTTGGTGCGGATGGAAAGGGTATCCGTTCCCCAGCTGCCGGTTTTGTCCTCGCCGCCCAGCCGCTCCCAGCGTTCGCCGTTTCTCTTTTCCAGCCAGTAGGAGCAGTCGGTGGTGTAATTGGAAACGCCAACGGCATTGGTGGCAAGCCACACTTCGCCTCCATTGGGCTTCAGCAGGTCATCGTCCACCCGGAAGAGGATGCCCCAGGGAGAATTGTTCTGGGCGGTGAAGGAGTCCTCCGGGACGTAGTTGCTGGTATTGGAGAAGGAGAAGTTTGCCAAGCTCTCCACTTCCATGCGGCTTCTGGTTTTGGAAAGCACACTTCCGTTCTCGCCCAGGGTTTCCACCAGACGGTCAATGGATTGGAGATTCCCGTCCTCTTTGAATCGGAAGGTATCCGTGCCCCGGTGGGCAGTGCCGTTAAAGTCAGTCCATACGGAGCAGAAAGTGATTTCCTCCTGACTGATGGTGGACATTTCATCCGGGAAAAGGAACTGCCGGTTCTGGTCCAGTTGGAAAGCGCTCTGCCAGTCGGCACAGTCATACATGGCATTCTCGCCGGTGACGGTGGAGGTGCAGTATTCTCCTAAATAGTGATTTACGGTATAGTCCGTTCCGTTCTTGACGACGCGCTTCACCGGCTGGATGTTCCCGGCGAGGCTTTCCTCAGAGAGCAGGATATTGTAGCTTTGGCGATTCACAACTGCGTTCAGGGCAGCCGTGCAGCGCTCCAGGGCGGCCTCCTCCTGGGTGGGCAGCTGCTCCCGGTAAATACGGAAGCCGGTGTAGAAGGTGGCGGAGTCCGCGACACTGGAAATGGTCTGGACGATGCGGTAATCTCCTGAAGGCAGGGAACCGTAGGAAAGACTCCAATCCAATTCCTCCGGCCAGACAAGGGCGGGCTCATTCCGGGAGGTGGCAAAGCAGATGCCATAATGCTCAAAAAGCTGATTATTGCCGGACTGACTGGGGATTGCCTCCCATTCGGCACCGTTCCAGCGCTCCAGATAGCCGCTCTCCATGTCGATGGATTCCGAGGCGGCCATGAACCGCTCTTCAATGATGTATACCATTTTGCCGCTGGTGGGGGAGGTGACATCCATCACAATCCCCACGCCCCAATCCGGGTTCTCCCCTATATCCGGCATGGGTTCCGGGGAGAAGTCCGCCGGGTCCTGGTGGCTGGACTCCTGAAGCTTGGCTTGGGAGTCCACCACAATCTCCACCGCCTCGGCAGGGCTGGTGAGCAGGCAAAGCGTGACGAATCCCACTGCGGCGACGCCCAGCATGCTGATCCAGAAGCCGGGCTTGCGGTAATTCAATACGGATTTGATGCGGTACTTCACGCTGACCTCGCCGAAGGCCACGGGGCAGGCAGCGTAGTGCACCCGGTTGGTGCTGCATTGCAGCAGGGCGGAGGAGTAGGCCTTCCGTTCGTCCAGCTCCATGAACTGCACCACCCGCTGGTCGCAGGCGATTTCAATGTCCTTGCACAGCAGCACATAGGCCACCCACACCAGGGGGTTGAACCAGTGCAGAGCCAGGGCCACAAAGCCGATCATCTTGATCCAGTGGTCTCCCTTTTCCAAATGGGTGCGCTCGTGGGCCAGAATTTGCTTTTTGGTGTCTCCGGACATGCCGGTGGGTATGTAAATCTTCGGTTTGATAAAGCCCAGTACAAAGGCGGTTTCGATCTTGTCCGATTCCCAGCCCCCGGGCACCTTTACTGCGTCCCGCACCTGGCGCTGGAGACGGGTGTAGGAAATGACGCTGGCGAGACCAATCACCGCCGCGACAGCCCCCCAGAGAAGCAACAGCCCAATTGAGGGGTTGATGGGAACGGGAATGGTCAGGCCCTCGGGCTGGAGGCTGAACTGGCTGGTCACGGGAATGGGCATCAGCAGCCGGATTCCCGCCAGCATCCAGAGAAAGCAGATGTATTTTTTCGGGGTTTTCTTCAGCGCAAGCCGCAGCAGGATCACGGCCAGAATCACAATGCTGCCGTGAAAGCTGGCAGTGAGCAGGCTTTGAAAGAAGGCATTCATATTCATTCCTCCTGGTAGCTGTCAATCATGGCCTGGAGCTGCTCCACTTCGGATTCCTTCAGCTTTTTGCTCTTGGAGAAGGCCGCCAGAAACGCGGGCACGGAGCCTTCAAAGGTTTCCTCCATCATTTCCTCCAGCCGGGCCTTTTGGGCGTCCTCCTTGGAAATGAGACTGGTGACAATGGCATTTTCGTTCTGCACCACGCCCCGCTCCGCCAGGCGGCGGATGACGGTGTAGGTGGTGGCCTTAGACCAGCCCAATTGTTCCTTGCACAGGGAAACCAGCTTGGTGGAATTGACCGGCTCATTTTCCCAAAGCAGCAGGCAGAAACGGTATTCACTTTCAAAAATCTTTGGGGTTGCCATGAGTTCCTCCTTGTTAATTGCCGATGTAGTTGTTGGCCATTTGTACGCCGTTGATGGTGATGCCGGTGGTGTCATGGAGCATGAAGGGGGTGCCGTCGTAGCGGGTGCCTTCGAATACCTTGCCCAGATCCCGGATGGTGTTGGCGTTGAAGGTCACGTTCTGGCAGCCCACCATATAGATGCCGCCCCAGCTGCACTCATAGATGTCGCAGTTTGCAACCTGGATGTTCTTGGACATTTCGCCCCACACGCCCACCACGCCGCAGCCATACAGGCCGCAGCTGTTGATGAGGATGTCCTGGCTGCCCCGGAAGCCGATGACACCGCCGGAGCAGGAGCCGGGTTCCACGGTGTGTCCGGCGGTAAAGCCTTCTACGGTGATGGCGCTGCAATTTTCAAAATTGATAACGTGGGCGTAGCGGGGACGGGCGGAGAGGGTGTGGGCTTTGATGTCGGTCCCTTCGGCCCGGATGGTCAGGTTGCTCAGATCCCGGACGGTGAGCTGAACGCCGTCAAAAACCTCTTCCCAGTAGTAGTATGCCGTGCTGGTCTCACCATATCCGGCGGCAGTGCTCAAATCGAAATATTCTGCGTCCAGAATGATTTCCGTGTCGGGAGCCAGAGCCGCCAGCAGCTCGTCCACGGTGGATACATGCACCTGGGTTTGGGCGCCGGTGGAAACGGGAGTAAATTCAGCACCGGAAGGGGCTTCGGCTGCTTCCGTGGTGGGAGCGGTGGCGGGTTCGGTGGATGCCTCGGTAGTCGCTTCAGTGGTCGTCTGGGTGGGGGTGGTGGTTTCCGGGATGGATTGTGCCATGGTGGTGGAACGCTGGCAGCCTGCCAGAAGGGTGAATAGAAGCAGAATGCTCAGCACAAAGCCGATTGTCTTTCTCATGATGATCGTCTCCTTATCAAAATTGGTTTAACGCGCTAAACCTCATACTTGAAGTCTAACACGTTAAACCAATCCTGTCAAGACCTATTAAGAAATCTTAAGAAATGGATTTAAACATCCCGGTAGAACTTGATATCGGCCTTACCCTCCTGGCTGGTGCCGTTGTACCCTTCCGTATCCAGTCCGCCAATCCGAAATCCGGTTTTCAGATAAAAAAGGCAGGCGGAAAGATTGTTGTCCTGGGCCTGAAGACTCACGCCCCGCATATGCTCCGCCTTGGCAATTTCCATGCATTTTTCAATCAGCATCCGCCAACACCCCGGCTGCGGTGGGAGGAGCTCACTTTTAAATCCGATAGGTAGAGATATTTGAAAAAAGATCTTTCCAGTACCGCCAGGCCAATGCATTTCTCATTTTCATAGGCTCCTACCAAAAAGGTCGCAGGAACCATTTTGTCATAATCATAGGCTTCATCTGGAAAGCACATTTCTCCGCGTTTTTCTGGGCCGAATACTTCAATATCATATCCCCAGATTTCATTTTGATAGGTGGGGATCAGACGGCCCCAGAGCAGGAAAGGGTCGTTTTTTATGCGGATGTCTTTTTTGTGGGCAGAATCGATCAGCTTTATTAAAAACTGGACCTGTGACGATGGCAGCATCTGGAAGCGGAAGCCCGATGCCACGGCAGCCACGACAAATGTTTACGCCGAATTTGCCATTGAGCGCCTGTTGGCTCAACGCCCCGACCATCTGTTTTTCAGCGACGCGGCAGGAAGCGAATATGCCAGCAAGGTAGTGCTGACCTTTGACACCGGAATCACCAATTTCCGTTTTCTCCAATTGGAGGGAGAATTCGGCCAGGCGGGGGAGTTCCTCTGCACCGATATGCAGGTGCTGTATTCCAGGGACGAAATCACCGAAAACGACCTGATGGTGGTGGAAACGGTGCTGGAAGGTCTGGTGCCCAACCGGGGCATCAGCTTCGTGGATGCAGGGGGGAATACCCGGTATTACTATCTGACCTTCAGTGGGGAGGACAATGTGCCGCTGCTGGTTTCCTTCCAGTAAACAATAGAAAAGGACAGATTGTTGTTGCTATTTCCTCAAAATCGTAGTATAATGCCCATGA
>JBJDYM010000001.1:0-2578 GCA_051867315.1 Faecousia sp. | reverse complement strand
GCAATTGCCATGGCGAAGACCATACCGGGGAAGGAAACCATCATATCGGCAAGGCGCATGATGACGGTATCGGCCCAGCCGCCAAAGTAGCCTGCCAGAACGCCCAGCACGGTACCCAGAACAAAGATGATCAGCACAACCGAGAAGGAGGCCACCAGGCTGGTACGGGCGCCGTAGATCACCCGGGCGAAGATATCCCGGCCCAGCTTATCGGTGCCGAAGATGTGGTTCGGGCTGGGGGCCTGCAGAGCATCCTTCAGCACAGCGTCCGTGGGGCTGATGCCGCCGGTGACAACCGGGGCAAAGACGGCGGCGAGGATAATCAGAATTGCCAGGACCGCAAAGAGGCAGAAGGCTTTGTTTTTCTTGACAAAGTTTTTCAGTTTCATATCCTGTTACCTCTTTTCCCGCATTCTGGGGTCCACATAGCTGTAGGAGATATCCACAGCCAGATTGACCAGCATATAGATCAGGGAGATCCACAGGACGTAGCCCTGAATCAAAGGATAGTCATAGGCGGTGATGGCGGAAACCGCCAGATTGCCAAGCCCCGGATAGGTGAAGATGACCTCCACCACGGCAGTACCGCCCAGCAGCGAGCCAAGGGACAGGCCCAGCATGGTGATCAGCGGCAGCAGGGAGTTGGGGAACACGTTTTGCCACAAAATCCTCCATTCCTTCACGCCCCTGGCTCTGGCGCCGGTGACGTAATCCTGGCTCAGCTCCTCCAGAATGGCGGTACGCACCTGACGGGTGTACTTGGCGGACATGGCGAAGGCCAGGGTGACGGAGGGCAGAATCAGGCTTTTGAAATCCCCTGCGGAGCAGACCACAGGCAGCAGCTTGAGCTTGACGCAGAAGAACATCATCAGCATCAGGCCAACCCAGAAGTTGGGCATGGACACGCCGAAGAAGGTCATGCCGCGAAGGGCGTAGTCCACGATGCTGTTTTTGTGGGTGGCCTGGGCCATACCGATGGGCACGGACACCAGAAGCATCAGGATCATGGAGGAGAGGGAGAGCTTCAGGGTGGGCCAAAGCCGGTTTAAAAGCAGTGTGGCCACGGGCTTGTTATAGGCATAGGAAGTGCCGAAGTCGCCTTGCAGGCAGTGAAGCAGCCAGTCGAAGTATTGGACCAGCAGGGGACGGTTTAAGCCCATGGCCTCCCGGGTCTGCTGAATGATCTCTTCACTTGGCATGATGCCGGCAGCGGCGTACATGGTACGCACGGGATCACCGGGAGCCAGGTAGGTGATCAAAAACGTCAGGAAACTGATCCCCAGGGCCACAAGGACAATCTGGAGCAGCCGTTTTCCCAATTGTTTTGCGGACAAGGATTTTCTCTCCTTTCTGTGAACATGAGCTTCTCCGGGAAAACAAAGCGTCCTCCCGGAGAAGGTTTCCTGCTAGGATCAGGCGGCGGGGTAGATCTCCGTGGTAATCCAGTAGTAGTCAGCAGTATGGATGGCAGCGCCGCCGATGGTGGCGTTCCGGGAGATCATGGAGCTGTTGTAGTAGCCATGAACCACAGCGACAGCGTCATCGATCAGGATCTGCTGCATTTCCTGAATGATGTCCCGACGGGCATCGTTATCAAAGGTGATGTTGAGCTTTTCATACAGCGCGTCATATTCGGGATTGTTGTAGCCGCAGTAGTCGGCGCCGGAGGTGGAGCACCAGGCGGCCAGGTATTCCGTGGGATCACCGGTACCCACGGTGGTCCAGTTGGAGCCGTTGAGATCGAAGTCACCGGACTGATAGCTGTCCCACTGACGGGCAGAGTCGCCGATCTCCAGATCCACGCCGATGCCGATGGTGGTCAGCTGCTGCTGAATGGCTTCGGCAAAATCGTTCAGGCAGCGGTTGGGATAGGTAACGTAGTGCAAAATCACTTCCTGCCCATCCAGTTCCCGGATGCCGTCGCCGTTGGTGTCCACGATGCCCGCCTCGTCCAGCAGCTTCATGGCGGCATCGGGATCAAAGGCATAGGGATCGTTCAGGTTTTCGTAGCCGTAGTCCAGATTGGAGGGCAGGACAGAGAAGCCGGAGGTGTACAGGCCGCCCACCGTGACAGAGCACATGGTCTCATCATCCAGCGCCATCAGGACCGCCTGACGCAGGGTCTTGTTGGACAGCAGCCGGCCTTCCGCCATATTCATGTGGGCCAGGCCGGTACGAACGCCGTTGGCAATGGTAACGGTGAAGTTGGGGTCGGCCTGCAGATTGCGCAGGTCGGTGATATTGGTGACATTTTCCGCCAGGTCCAGCTGACCGGCCTGCAGTGCCATGGCCTTGGCGGAAGCATCCCCCATGTACAATAGCTCAATGGAAGCGAAGGGAACATCGCCGCCCCAGTAGTAAGGGTTAGCGACCATGGTGTAGCCCACTTCCTCCCGGAAGTTGGTGGCGATATAGGGGCCGGTGCCGATGGCTGCATGGTCATAGTCTGTGGTGTGTTCCACGTCCAGAATGACCATGACAGGATAGGCAAGATTCTTGGTCAGATCCACATAAGGTTTCGTCGTTTTTATGGTCACATTGCCGGTTGCGTTGTCGGCGGTGATTTCCGCTTCGGCCT